>NZ_CP017479.1:1572355-1886826 GCF_001761465.1 Flavobacterium gilvum
CGGTGAATATTCTATTATTTTATTTGTAAAATAGTCTGCGTAAGCAGTAATGTAATTGGTTTCTAAAGTCATATTTTAATGTATAAAAAAACCTTCAAATGAAGGTTTTGGTTGAGTTGTAAAATTACGTAATTAAAATTTTTCACAAAAGTTATTCTGGATTTTCTTCTTTCTTTGTTGGGGTATCAGGTTCTTTTGTGTCTGAAAGGTTTTCTTTTTCTTTTTCCTTTAAGCTGTTTATAACTTCGGTTCCTTTTACTTTGGCTTCTTCCAATATTGATTCTGCTTTTTCAATATAAGGAGTTGCAGTTTCTTTTGCTTTAGCGACTGTTTCATCAAGAATAGCTTCTGCCTTTTCGATCTGAGGTGTAGCTGTTTCTTTTATTTTTGCAGCTGTTTCTTGTAAAATGGCTTCTGTTTTTTCAACATAAGGAGTGGTAGTTTCTTTGATTTTGGAAACAGTTTCTTCAATAATTTCTTCGGCTTTTTCAATATAGGGTTCGGCCTTTGTTTTGGTTTCTTCAATACTGTTTTCTACCTGTTTGGTGATTTCGGTTGCAGTATTTTTGGCAGAGCCAAATAAATTCTTAAAAAATGATGATAGTCCCATAGCTTTTTAATTTAGATATTAAAAATACGCTTTTTATTTAAACTATTGAAAATCAATTGTTTTTTCAAAACATTTTTCGATAATGTTTTAAAATGAGGAAATAAAAAAGCGATACCAAAAAGGTATCGCTTCTGAATAAAATCTAAATTATTTTTTAAACGGCTTCTACTTTGATTCCTTCATCATTCAACATACTTTTTAGCATGTTTTCAATTCCGCTTTTTAAAGTGAAAGTAGATGATGGACATCCGCTGCAGGCACCTTGCATAATTACTTTCACAACTTTTGAGTCGTTATCATAAGATTCAAAAACGATATTTCCCCCATCTGCAGCAACGGCAGGTTTTACGTATTCTTCCAGAATGTTGATGATTTTTTGAGAAGTTTCGTCAAGTGAATCAAACGATTCGTCTTTGGCTTTTTCGTCTTTAACAATGGTAGAAATTAAATTTTCGTCAAGAACTGTTCCTCCATTTTCAATAAATTGTTTGATAAAAGTTCTTAACTCCATTGTGATGTCCTGCCATTCGTTGATGTCATATTTTGTAACCGAAATATAATTTTCATCAATAAAAACTTCTTTTACATAAGGAAATTTAAATAATTCGGTTGCCAATGGTGAAGGCGCGCTTTGGTCTATGTTTTTGAATTCAACGGCATTTTTAGTTATCATTTTGTTGACAACAAACTTCAGTGCAGATGGATTTGGTGTCGATTCTCCGTAAACCGTAACAGCTTGTTTTTTTTGCTTATTTTCATCGGGATTGATTATAACGCCTCCTTTGTTCACATAAGCTTCAATTTGTTCGGCCACTGCTTCTTGAACATCTTCCCATTCTACAATGCTGAATCTTTCGACAGCAATAAAATTTCCAGATATATATACTGTTTTTACAAATGGTAAATAGAAAAGTTGCTGTGCAAGTGGAGAAGATTTTGCCTCGTCAATATTTTTAAATTCAAAACTCTCATTCTGAGTGATGAAATCTGGAAATTCAAATTTAATAATTGTCGGGTTTTGTGTTTCTTTTATCGTTACTTTAGTCATGATTTGTCGATTTTAGGCAAATTTACTAAAGTTATTTTCTATGATTAACTATATTTGGGATTTTAATGAATAAATTAACAAAAGGTTTTTTTGTTCACATTAATTTTATAAAAACAACCCCTCATGAGTTTTAAAATTAAGTCTGTTATTGCGTTCTTTTTTATAAGTTCTTTTGCATTTTCTCAGGAAGGAATACCGGTTTATTCGGATTATCTATCGGATAATTATTATTTGATTTTTCCTTCGATGGCAGGGGCTTCCAATTGTCACAAACTTAGGCTTACTGCCCGTAAGCAATGGTTTGATCAAACAGATGCGCCAGCTTTGCAAACACTGAGTTATAATGGTAGAGTAGGAGAGAAATCTGGTGTTGGGGCTATCGTTTTTAACGATGTGAACGGTTATCATTCTCAATTTGGTTTCAAAGCGACTTATGCGCATCATATTATGTTTTCCAGAGATGAAGTCGATTTGAATCAATTATCTTTTGGTGTTAATGTTGGTTTCAATCAAAGCCAATTGGATGAAACCGATTTTATGAATTCCGGTGATTACGATCCGGCACTTGGAAATATAAAACAGCACGCTTCTTATTTTAACTTGGATATTGGAGCTTCGTACAATTTCCTCGACTTTACTTTGAATGCTGTTGTGAAGAATGTTTTAGAAACGAGACAAGAACTTTATTCCGAATATGAAAGTGATAATTTAAGAAAATTTATTGTTAGTGGCGGTTATGTTTTTGGTAATGCCGATAAAATTTTATGGGAACCTTCACTTTTATATCAATATGTTGATAAAACCAAAGAAAGTTCATTGGACGTGAATATGAAAGCCTACAAGAATCTGGAAATGGGGCAATTATGGGGCGGTTTATCTTATAGACAAAGTTTTGACGGGGTACAATATAGAACCGGAAGCGGAACAAGTAGTCAAAAATTGCAGTATGTGACTCCTATTTTGGGATTCAATTATAAAAATTTCATGTTTGCGTACACGTACACTCACTTACTGGGTGATATTCAATATGAAAATTCCGGGTTTCACCAGCTTACTTTAGGGTTTAACTTTTTGTGTAAACCGGTTAAATACGATTGTAATTGTCCCGCAATTAATTAATAGCTAAAATAAAGAAAATGATAATAAAGGCAATAAAAGGAAAATCACCTGTCATTCCAGAAGATTGTTATGTGGCCGAAAATGCCACAATTGTTGGTGACGTGACTTTTGGTACCCAATGCAGCGTTTGGTTTAATGCAGTAATTCGTGGCGATGTTCATTTTATCACAATTGGGAATAAAGTAAATATTCAGGATGGAGCCATTGTGCATTGTACGTATCAAAAGCATCCAACTGTTATTGGTAATAATGTTTCTATAGGGCATAACGCCATTGTGCATGGCTGTACTATCCATGATAATGTATTAATTGGAATGGGGGCAATTGTTATGGACAATTGTGTGGTTGGGAGCAATTCAATTATTGGTGCAGGATCTGTTGTTACTCAAAATACAGTTATAGAGCCAGGATCTATTTGGGCTGGTGTTCCTGCCAAAAAAGTTAAGGATATTGATCAATCCAATTTTGCCGGTGAAATCGAGCGTATTTCCAATAATTACGTGATGTATTCCAGTTGGTTTAAAGAGGAATAATAAACTCAAAAGATTTATCTTTTCGTGGAAAAGCTTTTTCAAATTGGTTTAATAGCCAATAATAGTTTGAAAAAAGAAGTATGAAGTAATTTAAAAATCCATTTCTTCAACCGGGTATTTGTTTTCCAGTATTTCAGATAAAACTTTTGGATTGGTGTTTGTGTAAAAGATAGGATTGCTACTTTCTGCTGACGAAAAGCCTACTTTTTCTCTGAGTATATTTTGGGTTTGTTTTGCAACCGCCTCTCCAGAATCGATGATTTGAATATGTTCCGGAAGTATTTTTTTTATTTGAGGAATCAAATAAGGATAATGACTGCAACCCAAAACGAGATAATCAATATCGGCCTCAATCATAGGTGTTAAATAGGAATATAATAATTGGGTCATTTCTGTAGAATTGATTTGACCGTTTTCGATTAACTGAACCAATCCGTGACCTATTTGCTCGATGATTTTGATATCCTGAAACTTCTCGGCAGTTTTATTAAAAAGCTCACTGTTTAATGTTCCTTTTGTGGCCAGAATACCAATTTTTTGAGTTTTAGAGTTTGTTGCTGCCGGTTTTATGGCCGGTTCTATACCTATAAACGGAATACTGTATTTGGCTCTTAATTCCTGAATAGCGTTGGTTGTTGCAGTATTGCAGGCCACAACTATCAGTTTGCATCCCATTTCAATCAATAAATCAGTGTTTTTCATGCTCAAGGCAATGATTTCCTGTTTTGATTTTTGTCCATAGGGAGCATTCTTGCTGTCAGCAAGGTAGATCGTTTGCTCATTTGGCAACAGATTATGAATGGCTTTCCAGATGGAAGTTCCTCCAATTCCTGAGTCAAAAACACCAATTGGTCTATCGTTTGTCATACGTACAAATTTAAAAGCTATAGTTTAAATATACTATAATTTTTTTTGTAAAAAAAAACTGCTCACACCAATTATTTTGGAGGAGCAGTTTATTATCGATACGTTTTTGATTAAAAACCTAAATCTTTTTTTACGTCTGGAGTAATGTTTGTTCCGTCAGCAAGTAAAAGTGTAGATCCGTCAAGAACATATTGGAATCCTTTAGCTTTACCAACTTTTTGGATAGAAGCTTTTACTTTATCTATGATTGGCTTAACAATTTCTTCTTGTTTTTTTTGCAATTCTTTTTGAGCATTATCTCTAAAGTCAGCAATTCTTTTTTGCATATCTTGAACTTCTTTTGAACGCTCTTGGTTTACAGCTTCAGTGGCAGTTGTAGCCTCTGCTTCATATTTTTTAATTTTTGTTTGGTATTCATCAATCATCTTTTTGATGTCTGCATCATAAGTTGCACTCAATTTTTCCAATTGTTTTTGAGCATCAAGCATAGCAGGCATTTTGGCCATGATTTCATTTACATCGACATGAGCTACTTTTGTTTGAGCAGTTGAAATTTGAGTTGCACCTAAAAATAGTATCGCAGCAATTAATAGAGTTTTGAATTGTTTCATTGTGTTAAAATATTAAATAATTAGAATTTGTTTTAGTTTTTATTTTACTTCATTGGCCTTCTTTAAAGCCTCTTTCTCTTGAATTTCTTTTAATCTTTTTTCTTCTGCTGCTTTTTTGGCAGCTTCTCTGTCTTCCAATATTTTTTTTCTTTTTTCTTCCAAAGCTTTTTTACGTTCCTCGTATGCCTTTTTCTGATCTTCGGCAGTTGTGGTAGTTTTGGTTTCCTCTGTTGTTTTTTTAGAAGTGTCAGGATTTGCTACTGTGCTTGGAGTGAAATCTTTAGTTTCTTCAATCTTGGAAGGAGTGGAAGGAGCAACAGCTGTACCGCTTTTTTTAGCTTCCCTTTCTTCCAGTGTTTTTTTTCTTTTTTCTTCTAAAGCTTTTTTGCGTTCCTCGTATATTCTTTTTTGATCCTCAGCAGTAGTTGTTGTTTTGGCTCCTTTTGAAGTGTCAGTATTCCCGATTGTGCTTGGAGTGAAGTTTTTATTGTCTTCTGAATTAGCGGGAGCAACAACTGTGCCATTCTTTTTTGCTTCTCTTTCAGCCAATAATTTTTTTCTTCTTTCCTCGTATTGTCTTCGGGCTTCATCCTGAGCTGCTTTTTTATCAGTTACGAGTTTTTCTCTGGCGGCTTTTTTGTCTAATAGCGCTTTTTCTTTTTCGGCCAAAGCTGGATTTTCATCCATCTCGTCTTGTAAATTCTCTTTTGCTTCCTCTTCTTTTAGCTGTTTTTTAGTTAATTGTTCTCTTTTATCAGTTCGATTTAACATTCGAATTACCTGATCACTAACATCAAATCTTTTTGCAGCAAAAAGAATGGTTAAATGTGAAGATTTGTCAAATATGAAGTCGTATTTTTTTGCCTCTGCAATATCCTGAACAGCTGTAAAAACCTGATCTTGGATAGGTTTAACTAATCCGGCTTTCTGAATTATTAAATCTCCATTTGGGCCGAATCTTTTTTGTTGGTAATCCAGTTTTTCGGTTTCAAGGAACTTTATTTCTGTTTCTCTTTCTTCAATTAATTCTGCTGTCAATAACGGCTTTTCAGCTTTTAAAGCTTCAGAAAGTTTGTTGATTTCTATTTTTTTAGCCTCAATTTCTTGCTTCCATTGCTGCGCTTTTTGCTCTAATTGTGCTTTGGCTTCTACATAATTTGGAACATTTTCCAATATGTACTCCATATCAATATAACCAACCTTGTTTCCTCTGGTCTGCGCATCTACTATGGTTGCAGCGAAAAGCGATAAAATTATAAATAAAAATTCTTTTCTCATAATTTTTAATTTTAGAAAATCTAAATCAAATTTACTCAAAATTGCTTAATTATGATTAAAATTGCTGACCTATAATGAAATGCGTTTGCCATCCACTTGGTTGTACTGCTCCTGGAACAGCATCAAATCCGTAACCAAAGTCAATTCCCAATAAACCAAATGCAGGCATAAATACTCTTAATCCCACACCGGCTGAACGAGCCAAATTAAATGGTTGGTAATCGGATAAAGATTCATAGGATTGTCCTGCTTCCGCAAAAGTCAAAGCATAAATAGAAGCCGATTGTTTTAGTGTAATCGGGTAACGTAATTCTAATGAGAATTTATTATAAATAGTTGCACCATAAGCATCCCCAGTTGAGCTTGAAGGTGTCAATGAGCCATTTTCATATCCTCTCAACTGTATGTTTTGTCTTCCATCAATTGAGCTACCGGCCATACCATCTCCTCCTAAATAATATCTTTCAAATGGAATAACCCCTCTGTCCTGATTGTATGCTCCTAGGAATCCAAATTGCATTAAAGTTCTCAAAACTAATTTTTTATACAAAGTTGTGTACCAGTCTCCTGTAAATTGAACTTTGTAATATTCGAGCCATTTGTATTTTTCCTGGTCTACTTTTCCAGGATCGGCTACAGCATCTTGATAATTGTCAACTTTATTTGGAACAGTTCCTCCAGATGATGGTAACTTGTCTAGATAATCTCCGGCATTTACAACTCTGTCATTGTTGTCTACGTAAGAAGCTCCAGAATAGAGGTATTTATATTTTTGTTGCTCTCCTAATGTTGCATAATTTATGCCATTGAATAGAGAATAGGGTAATGTAAATTCCCCGTGTATACTAAATTCAGAACCGTAAGTTGGGAATATAGGGTTAAATCCTTTGCTGTTTCGGCTTAAACCAATAGAGTAGGATAAGTTTTTTGATTGTCCATTTGCAAAGGTAAACAAGCCATAATAGTAATTGTGCAAATCGTAACGTTGGAAACTAACAGATTGTGAAAGTGTAAAGAAATCATCAGGCACGGTCAGTCTTTTTGCTATTCCGACAGACAAAGACATAATGTTGATGTATTTTGATTTGTCAACGTTTTGCAATTGATAGTTGGAACTGTATTGCTGGCTAAAAGCAAAGGAGCTGTTAAAACTAATAGGTTTTTTTCCTCCAAACCAAGGTTCCGAAAATGATAAACTATAGGTTTTGTAATAAGAACTTGCCTGTAAACGTAAGGCAACTTTTTGTCCATCTCCCATAGGAACTGGACGGTAAGCATCTTTATTGAATAAATTTCTAGCCGAAAAGTTATTGAAAGAAAGTCCTAATGTTCCCACGAAACCACCTCCGCCATAACCTCCTTGAAGTTCTATTTGGCTGGCACCTTTTTCTACTACATTATATTCGATGTCAACGGTTCCGGCACTTCCATCAACGTTTTTGAATTTTGGTTCGATTTTTTCTGGATCAAAAAAGCCTAATTGTCCAATCTCTCTGATGGTTCTTACTAGTTCTGATTTGTTGTATTTCTCTCCCGGATGTGTTCTTAATTCGCGATAGATAACTTCATCGTTGGTTTTGTCGTTTCCAACAACCGTGATTTTGTTAAAATAAGCAATAGGTCCTTCGGTGATACGGATTTCAAAATCAATAATATTGTCTGTTGTTTTTGTCTCTACAGCGTTTATATTTGAAAACAAATATCCGTTATTTTGATAAAGATTGGTAATGTCTTCTCCGTCTGGTTTTGATTTGTCTGCAATCCTCTCCTGTAGCAGAACCCCATTGTAAACATCTCCTTTGTGGATACCAAGATAGTTCTTAAGTTGGTCGTCAGCGTAAACTGTGTTTCCAATAAATTTAATGTCTCCAAAATAATATTTAATACCTTCTTCAACCTTTATTTTGATATAAATGGCATTTTTGTCTTTATCATAAGCAACCGAATCATTCACGACACGAGCATCGCGGTATCCTATTTTTTTGTAGGCATCAACAACTTTTACAAGATCTTCCTGGTATTTGTCTTCAATGTATTTTGATCGTTTCAAAAGATTGAAGTAGTTTTTTTCTTTAGTGTTTTTCATGGCGCCAAGAAGTTTATTGCTTGGAACTTCTTTGTTGCCTTCGAAATCAATTTTGTAGACTTTTACTTTTTCCCCAACATCAACCTTTACAAGCATGTTGACATGATTGGCGTTTGTTGTGTCTTTTGTAGTGGTTATGTAGGTTTTTGCATTGTAAAAACCGTCTTTTTTGTATTTTTTCTCAATATAATTTTTGGTAGTAGTAATTAAATTTTCGGTTACGATTTTACCATTTGTCAAACCATTGTCTTTGATGAAAGATTCTGTTTTGCTTTTGGAAACTCCCACAAACTTAACTTCATTTATTTTAGGTAATTCTTTAATGTTTAAGTCCAGATAGATACTGTCATTTTCTATCTTGTTTACATAAAATGCAATTTCGTCAAAAAGCCCAAGTTTCCCTAGTTTTTTTATCGAACTACTGATTTGTTCACCTGGTATGGTAATTTCCTGCCCTTTTTCGAGACCAGCAAAAGTAACAACGGTTTGAGGGTTGAAGCTGATGTCTCCAACTACTTTTACGTCTGCTAATATGTATTTTTTACCTTGGTCAAACGGTACTCTGTCTTGTGCCTTAATTTGAGTGAATACTCCTAAAATTAAAAAGGTAAGGACTAGTTTTATGCTTTTATGTAACACTAAAATATTATTTAATTTGTTCACTTGTTTTTCCAAATCGACGTTCTCTTTTTTGATAATCAATGATAGCCTCATGCAATTCTTTTTCTTTAAAGTCAGGCCACAAAACATCAGTAAAGTACAATTCTGAATAGGCTATTTGCCAAAGCAGAAAATTACTTATTCTATATTCACCGCTTGTTCTTATCAATAAATCAACATCTGGCATATCACGCGTGTAAAGATGCTCATTTATAATTGAATCGTCAATACTGTCTATTGAAATTATATTATTTTTAACTTTATCGCTGATTATTCTCACGGCATTGACTAATTCTTCTCTGGCTCCATAGCTTAAAGCAAGTGTAAGTGTCAGTTTTGTATTGTTTTTTGTCCTATCAATTACTTCCTGAAGCTGTTTTTGGGCATTTTCTGGAAGTTTCTCCAAATTGCCTATTGCATTCATTTTGACACCGTCTTTCTCCATTGTCTTGAGTTCCTTTTTCAAGTTGTGAATCAAAACTTTCATCAAGGTGTCAACTTCAAGTTTGGGTCTGTTCCAGTTTTCTGTGGAGAATGCATAAAGAGTTAAATATTCAATTCCCAGATTGCTGCATTCTTTTATAATTTTCTTTACGGTTTTTGATCCGCTTTCGTGGCCAAGCGTTCTGATGAACCCTTTTTGTTTCGCCCAACGACCGTTGCCATCCATAATAATAGCTAGGTGTTTTGGAATATTGTCTTTATTTATTTGTTCTTTTAGCATTTTATTTTGATTCTGCGCAATAGCATGGTTTTTCTCCAAAAGTATATGTCAGTGTCAACCCTGAGAAAACATACCAATCATTATTATTTATATTTCCAAATTTTGGCAAATTGCCGTCACTTGGGTTGCTTCCGTCAATATTATCTGTGAATGTATATCGGGCGCCAACTTCCAAACCTAAAACAAAATTTCTTGAAAAATTTGTCTTGACACCAAGTGTCATTGGTATGGCAACATTGCTTTTCAGGCCGTCTTTATGCGTAACTCCGGAGATTACATACAATTCGTCATAAAAGAAATAACTTAAGCCAGAATACATATAAGGGGTGAATTTTACTTTTGAATCATGCAGGTTAAAATCAAAAAAATTAAACTCCAATCCTGCTGATAGTTCTTTGATATTGTTTTTAAACGTATAACCTCTATTGTATCTTCCTGTTTCATTTGAATCGTGATCATCGCCCGAAATTTGTGACTGGGTATAGGAAAATCTATAAGCGTGTCTTGGGCTTTTATTCCATTTGTATAAAATACCAAATGCAGGCTCGTTTGGAGCTATATAAGTTGTTGAACCTACATCTCCTATGAAATTGCTGCCTCCAAGAAATACTCCTATTTCATTGATTTGGGAATGAATGGAAGTAAAGGTAAAAAAGCACAAAAATGAAATGAAAATTTTATTCATAAAATATAAAATTGCCTGCAAATATAATAATTATCAATAGGATTCAATACGTATATTAGGAATACTGTCTTTTTTTAGACGAGATCCCTTTTTTTATATATAAAGATTATGGTATTAACGAATAATCAGAGCTATTAGTGTGTGGCTTTAATTCCTTCTGTCTTCCCCCCAAAGTAGTTTCGTTCTAAGGGTTTTTAAGAAGGTTTCTCCAGGAATCTCAACCATATTTATTTCGAAATCCGTTTTTTTAATTGTCAAAAAAGAATCATTTGTCGCACTTGTTATTCTGGAATCGAGGGAAACTAAATATTGTTCTTCTCTGCCGGAAACTTTTATACGTATTTCTGTCGAATCAGGAATTACAAGAGGTCTTGCATTCAGATTGTGGGGTGCGATTGGGGTAATTACTAGACTTTTTACATCGGGGGTCAAAATAGGGCCACCACAACTTAAGGAATAACCTGTTGTTCCGGTTGGAGTGGCTATGATTAATCCGTCTGCCCAATAAGAATTCAGAAATTCATCGTCCAAATAGGTTTCTATCGTTATCATAGAAGTGGTGTCCTTTCTACCCACGGTTATTTCATTCAACGCAAAATTTAAACCTTCAAGGGATTTATTTTCTGGATCACAGGTAAGACTTAATAATGCTCTTTTCGAAATTTTATATTTTTTGTCAATAACAATTTGCATGAAAGCTGCGATGTTTTCTTTTTGAACTGTTGCCAAAAATCCCAATCTTCCGGCATTTATTCCTAAAATAGGAACTCCTGAATTACGAACGAGTGTAACTGCTCTTAGCATAGTTCCGTCTCCTCCGATACTGATAAGCATATCAAAACTTGAATCGAGTTCGTCGTGGGAGGAAAAAGTGTTGTATTGGTGTTCAATTATTTTCTTTTCATACAACATATTTAGGAAATTTTCTTCAATAACCATTTCCACATCATTATTGTTAAAAAACACAAAAATGTCTTTAATGATTGGTTCTGTGCTTACTAAATAATATTGGCCAAAAATAGCTACTTTCATTTCTTTTGTTTTGTGATTTTGTTGTTTTGTGATTTTGGATTTTTAATGGTAAATCCAAAAATTACATATTCAGATATTTGTCCAAATAATCGGAACGATCTTTTAGCGTTTTGATGTAATTGTCTTCGTTATGTTCCGAAATGATTTCGTAGTTGTATCTTCTGAAGGTTTGAATGGTTTCATTCAGGGAACCAGCACTTATCTTGATAGTTATTTCTGTGGTATCTGCATTTGAATTTGAGATAAAAAGCCCTAAAAGTTTGCCGTTGTTGCTTTCGACAATTTGTGCTATCTGACTTATCGAATAATCAACAGTAGATTTATTTACTATAATGATAACTCCGGGTTCTTTTAAAAATGGGGTTTCGTGAAAAAACTTAATGATGTCTTCTATTTCGTAATAGCCAACATATTTGTTGTTTTCGTCTAGAATAGGAACAAGATTTGTGTGATTTTTGGCAAAAACTTCCAAAACGTCTAGCCAAATCATATCTGTTCTTGCAAAAAAGTGTTCTAAGACGTATTTGTAATCATTGATTTTTTTATCGCTGTCAAAAGTTTCAATGTCTTCGGCGGCAATGCTTCCAACGAAAATTTCATCTTCAATGACAGGGAAGTGAGAAAAGGACAAATCACCAAAAAAATCCTGAACGGATCCAATAGTTTCTTGAGCATCAATTGCTTTGTAGTCGTTTGTGATGTAATCTTTTATATCTGTCATAAATCTATCCTCAATAATCGATGCAAAATAATCAAAATTATACAAAATATGCTACCTTTTAGTTTGTATTTTTGCCTTGTTAAACATATAATACACGATAAATACTGTTTTTATGACAAAACTTAGCGTTAATATAAATAAAATTGCCACTTTGCGTAATGCACGCGGTGGAAATGTTCCTGATTTACTGAAAGTTGCCACTGATATTCAGAAATTTGGAGCTGAGGGAATTACCATTCATCCACGTCCAGATGAGCGTCACATACGTTATCAGGATGCCCGTGATTTGAAATCTATTGTTTATACAGAGTATAATATTGAAGGAAATCCCCAACATAATTTTATTGATTTGGTTTTAGAATGTAAACCGGATCAGGTTACTTTGGTGCCCGATGCCATTGGTGCCATTACTTCTTCGGCAGGTTGGGATACCATAAAAAACCAATCTTATTTGGTTGAAGTTATTCAGGAATTTCAAAGAAACGGAATCAGAACTTCGATTTTTGTAGACCCGATTCTCGAAATGATTGAAGGTGCCAAAAAAACAGGTACCGACAGAATCGAACTCTACACCGAAGCTTTTGCGCATCAGTATGGTTTAGGCAATGAAAAAGGAATTGAACCTTACGTAAAATCGGCGGTTTTGGCCAATGAATTGGGGTTAGGAATTAATGCTGGCCATGATTTAAGTTTGGATAATGTTGAGTTCTTTAAGCAAAATATCCCAGGATTATTAGAGGTCTCTATTGGTCATGCACTTATATCAGAAGCTCTTTATCTTGGTCTGGATAATGTGGTAAATATGTATTTGCGAAAATTAAAATAAGATTTTTGATTTAAGATTGCTTCGCCTGTTCGCCTTTCAGGCTCGAGTAACGAATGATGATTTTTGATTTTTATGCTTATCATCTTCAAGTCTAAAATCATAATTTTCTATTCAAAAATTAAAAAGCTAATATTGATTAATGATTATTGAACGTAGAATTCAAATCTGCAATCTAAAATCTAAAATCTTCAATCTAAAATTACAATGCTTTACTCAAAAATAGAAGGTTCGGGGAAACCGTTACTTATAGTTCATGGTTTTCTAGGAATGTCAGACAACTGGAAAACACTTGGAACCCAGTTTGCCGCCGATGGTTATCAAGTGCATATGTTGGATTTGCGCAATCATGGGCGCAGTTTTCATTCTGATGAATTCAGTTATGAAATTATGGTTCAGGATGTGTTTGATTATTGTCAGACAAACAATCTGGAATCTGTTGTTATTATTGGCCATTCAATGGGCGGAAAAGTTGCTATGCTTTTGGCGACGACTTATCCCAATTTAGTAAACAAATTAGTAGTTGCCGATATAGGTCCTAAATTTTATCCGCCGCACCATCAAGATATATTGGCAGGATTAAATGCCGTTGATTTTTCTGTTAAACCAAGTAGGAGCGAAGTTGAGGAAATCATGAAGAATGATATTCCCGACTTTGGGACGCGTCAGTTTTTGATGAAAAGTCTGTACTGGCAAGAACCGGGACAATTGGCATTTCGATTTAATTTGAATGTTTTTAATAGAAAAATTAACGAAATAGGTAAGGAATTAGCGCCTCAACTAACTTTTGAAAAACCAACACTTTTTATTCGTGGTGGAAATTCCAATTATATTCTCGATGATGATTTTGACGGAATCAAAAAACATTTTCCATCTTCAGAAATAGCAACAATTCCAAATGCCGGGCATTGGCTTCATGCTGAAAATCCAGCAACGTTTTATGAATTAGTTGGTGCTTTTTTAAAATAATTTAACAAAGTATTTTAAATTTATTATATTTATTAAAATTTTAAATAACGAGACTGTGAAATCGCCATTAACTAAAAGTTTACGTAAGCAAATAGCAATGGGTAAAAAGGCGATAACATATGTGACTACTAACAAATAAAATTTACACCTATGAATTTGATCATTAGAATTATTGTTACGGCAGGATTGGTTTTTGGGATTGCTCATTTTTTACCCGGTGTACATGTAGCTGGACCGTTTACAGCAATGGTTGTTGCTGTCGTTTTGGCATTGCTTAATGTTTTTATTAAGCCTATCATGGTGTTACTGACTTTGCCTTTTACAATAGTTACTTTGGGATTATTTTTATTGGTGGTAAATGGTCTAATGATATTATTATGTACCAAAATTGTTGGCGGTTTTACTGTCGATTCGTTATGGGTAGCTATATTTTTCAGTATTATATTATCCTTGTCACAGTCTATCGTTTATTCTATCGTGGGTGGTGATAAATAGTTTATTAATTAATTAAAACATAAAAATATGAAATCAATAATTCTTGCTTTATCAGTATTCTTCTTTACTCTTGGATCAGTTGTGTCTGCTCAAACAACTGCGGTTCCTCCCAAAAAAGAAGTTCAAAAAGCAATATATACATGTCCAATGCACCCAAAAGAAATCAGTGACAAAAAAGGGAAATGCAGCAAGTGTGGAATGGATTTAGTAATAAAAGCAACAGTTCAAAAGCAAGGTACTGATGTAAAAAGTACTCCAGCAGTGACAGCTCCAAAAAGCAAATATGTTTGTACGATGGACGGTGCAACATCTGATAAACCTGGAAAATGTCCAAAATGTGGTATGGCGATGACCGAAAGGAAGACAGAGAAAAAATAAATAAAAAACGAAATATTGTATTTTTAACAGCCTTTTTATAAGGCTGTTTTTTTGTTTGGAATAGGGAATGCGATTAAAATAAATAGTAGTTGAATTTGATGTTATTTGTAGATTTGAAAAAAATATTGTTATGATGGAACTTTCGGAAATCTGGATTTATCCGATAAAATCGTTAGGAGGTATTTCGTTGAAAGAAGCCCGAGTAACTGACCGTGGTTTGGAATTGGACAGAAGATGGCTGCTGGTGAATGATAATGGTCTTTTCTTGTCACAACGTGAATATCCTGAGTTGTCTCTATTTCGCCCGGAAATTGTGGGTGATTTCTTGAGAGTTACTCATAGGGAATTGTTGGATTCGATTGATATTCCGCTTCAGCCTATTGTTTTGAATACAAGCTCTAAGTTTGAAGTTACGGTTTGGGATGATACAATTGATGCTTTTGAAGTTAGTCCAAAGGCAAACGAGTGGTTTACAAAGTTGCTTGGGTTTTCTGTGCGATTAGTGTATATGCCTGATGAAAGCGAAAGAAAAGTAGATCCGGATTATGCAATTACGGGTGACGAAATTACTTCTTTTTCGGATGCTTATCCTTTTTTGATTATTGGGCAATCTTCCTTGGATGATTTGAATGGGAGACTGGAAGTTAAGGTTTCAATGAATCGATTTCGACCCAATTTTGTTTTTACCAATGGAGAAGCCTTCGAAGAGGAGACCTGGAGGGAGTTTAGAATTGGGAATGTACCTTTCGTTGGAGTGAAGCCTTGTGCCCGCTGTGTGATGACAACTATAGATCAGGAAAAAGGTATTGTTTCTGGAAAAGATCCGTTGAAAACCTTGTCTCAATTTAGGAATTTTGGAAACAAAGTGCTTTTTGGTGAAAATTTAATCGGACTAGGAATAGGGACTGTAGCGGTGGGAGATATGGTTAGGGTTTTGAGTTTCAAAAAATAACCTGAAGTATTATTTAAACCCAAGCGAAATAGGCTACAAATTACACGAATTTGCACAAATTTTAAAAATGTAAGTATCAAAAAAATCTGTGACAATCCGTTTAATCCGTTCAATCTGTGGCCTATCTTCGGTATATAGGCAACATAGCGGACAAGCATATTAATTTAAAAATCTGCGAAGATCTGCGAAATCTGAGTGGGAAAAATTAATAAAATCCTAATGCTGATTCTGGGTTAAAAATAAAAATATCCTTTGAGTTTTGGTTCAAAGGATGTTTTTTTTATTTTTATTTACAAAAGCTCTTTAGATTATTTTTCTAATATCTTTTTCAGATTGTCCAGGTTTTTGTTTTCGGCTTCGCTAATGTATTTTTCTCCCATGAAGTTCATTAAGTTCATAGGGTAGGAGGAATGTCCGTAAAACTCAGCAGTAATTTTGGTCTGGTTTTCAGAAACGGATTCTAATAATGTACTTGCTTTAGCCTCGCTTTTCATTGGTCGTTCAAAATGCAAATCGACATCGATTCGCTCTTCAGAAATAGCTGTAATTTGCTGAGAACCTGCGCCAACGTTGTCATCTTTGCTATCCCAAGAAGCCTTGAAACCAGTTGTTCCGTCAACTCCTTCGTATTTCATATTTACATTTGGATCTTGCATTACCCAAACGCTGTAGTCTTCTTGGTTTTTCACCAATTTAACATAATCGAAAACCTCTTTTCTTGGTTTATCAATCGTTGTTGAAACCGAAACCGTATAATCGTTTGGAATGAAAAGTGCCACAAGTAATAGCAACGCAATAATTCCAACTATTCCTAAACCTATAAATTTAAGTATCCTCATAAGATTTAATTATTTGTTTGGATTTTCATCAAAATTAACCATCCAGTTTATTCCGAATTTATCTTTAAACATTCCGAAATATGCGCCCCAAAAGGTTTTATTCATTGGCATTTCGACCTTGCCACCGGCTGAAAGGCCGTTAAAAAGTCTATCGGCTTCGTCTGTGCTTTCGGTGTTAATTGAAATAGAAAAATTTCCCCCAAAGCTAACATCCCCAAATTTTGGATGAGTGTCACTTCCCATTAAAATAGTATCTCCAATTGGTAGTGAAACGTGCATGATTCTGTTTTGTTCTGCTTCAGAAAGTGCTTGATCACCTTCTTCTGCCGGTGCGTCTTTAAATTTTCCGATATACGGAAATTCGCCCCCGAAAACTGATTGATAAAACAAAAATGCTTCTTCGCAGTTTCCATTAAAAAGTAAATACGGATTGATTGCTGCCATAATTTTTAAAAATTAGATTGTTTTTTTTGAGTTACTAAGATTCTAAGTTACTAAGATTTTAGGAGATTATTTTTATTAAAGTTTAAAAACATATCGAAAACGTAGAGACGTTGCATTGCAACGTCTCTACAGTTGTTCAACGTGTTTTTTGAAATTATCCAAAATTGCCTGCCATCCGGCTTGCTGCATTTCTTCGGGATTTACTGTTTCTGGATCAAATTTTTCGATAATTTCAACGCCATTTGGGATTGTTGTAAAACTTATTTCAACCTTTCTTCCGTCGGGCATTACATATTTGATGGTTTTATTTTGTTCAACCAAAGTATATTCGCCTACAAAATCAAAACTCATTGTCCCGTCCTTTGAAGCCATAGTCGATTTAAATTTTCCTCCTGTGCGCAAATCATTTTCAGCATAGGGTGTGTGCCAATCATCAGAGGCATTATTCCATTTGGTAATATGTTCTGGGCTTGTCCAGCATTCCCAGACTTTGTCAATTGAGGCATTAACTTTATTCTGTACTGTTATCATAATTGTTTTTATTTGTCTAAAAATGTATTTAAAAATATAATTCTGTGAAAATTTGTGGTTATTGTTTAGTCAAGGTGAAAAAAAAATGAGTTTCATTTTTATATAAAATTACAAATAATCTTAAATGAAATTCGTTTTAAGATATAAAAAAAAAACCTGCTTCAATGTTGAAACAGGTTTTATAATTGTTTGATTATCAAAAATTAAGAAGCGATTTCCAGACGTTTCAATAAGTTTTTGTTCAATGTTACTTTGGCGTATTCCATGTCGATTTCCAGTTTTTTATCATCAGAACTTGGTAATTCGTACATTGCATCGGTAAGGATAGCTTCGCAAAGAGAACGCAATCCACGAGCGCCTAATTTATATTCCAAAGCTTTCTCCACAATAAAATCAAGTGCTTCGTCCGTAATGGTAAAATCCACTTCGTCCATCAAAAACAGTTTTTGATATTGTTTGATTAAAGCATTTTTTGGCTGGGTCAAAATGGCACGCAAGGTTTCTCTGTCCAAAGGATCCATGTGTGTCAACACTGGTAAACGACCAATGATTTCAGGGATTAACCCAAAATCCTTGATGTCTTTAGGAATGATGTATTGTAACAGATTGTCTTTGTCAATATTATCTGCATTTTTGGATGTTGAATAACCTACAGCCTGACGGTTCAGACGTTTTGAAATAATTCGCTCCACTCCGTCAAAAGCCCCACCGGCAATAAACAAAATATTCTGCGTGTTTACTTCAACAAATTTTTGGTCTGGATGCTTGCGACCTCCTTTTGGGGGTACATTCACAACTGTTCCTTCCAATAATTTTAATAAAGCCTGTTGTACGCCTTCTCCCGAAACATCTCGAGTTATGGATGGGTTGTCGCTTTTGCGGGCAATTTTATCAATTTCATCAATAAAAACGATTCCTCTTTCGGCTTTGGTTACATCATAATCGGCGGCTTGCAAAAGGCGGGTCAAAATACTTTCGACATCTTCTCCTACATAACCGGCTTCTGTCAGTACTGTTGCATCAACAATAGCAAGAGGCACATCAAGCATTTTGGCAATCGTTTTGGCTACCAAAGTTTTTCCTGTTCCGGTTTGTCCAACCATGATGATGTTGCTTTTTTCAATTTCTACCTCATCGTCCAATTGCTGTTGCATCAAACGTTTGTAGTGGTTGTAAACCGCAACCGACATTACTTTTTTGGTTTGTTCTTGACCAATAACATATTGATCCAAAAAGGCCCTTATTTCTTTAGGCTTTTTCAAAATCAAATCGCCAACTAGCTTAGAGCTTCGGTTTGTTTTTAGTTCTTCCAGAACAATTCCATGAGCTTGTTCGATGCATTTGTCACAAATGTGAGCATCGATTCCCGCAATCAATAAATTGGTTTCCGGTTTTTTCCTTCCGCAGAAAGAGCATTGTAATACTTGTTTTGCCATCTTTTTTTTAGTGGTCAGTAGTCAGTGTTTAGTGATCAGTATTTCGTTTCTAAAACTGAATACTAAAAAACTGAACACTGGATACTAATTTAACTTCTTCTCAACACTTCATCAATCATTCCGTATTCTTTGGCTTCGTCTGCAATCATCCAATAATCGCGTTCGCTATCGGCGTATACTTTATCAAAAGATTGTCCCGAATGATGCGAAATGATTCGGTACAACTCATCTTTCAGTTTCAGCATTTCGCGTAAATTGATTTCCATATCCGATGCAACACCTTGTGCTCCTCCTGATGGCTGGTGAATCATCACGCGTGAATGTGGTAAAGCTGAACGTTTTCCCGCAACTCCCGCACACAAAAGAACAGCTCCCATTGAGGCGGCCATCCCGGTACAAATTGTAGCTACATCAGGTTTGATGTATTGCATTGTGTCATAAATTCCTAAACCGGCATAAACACTTCCTCCAGGCGAATTCAGATAAATTTGAATGTCTTTGGAAGCATCGGCGCTTTCAAGGAATAATAATTGAGCCTGAACGATGTTTGCAATCTGATCGTCAATTCCTGTGCCTAAGAAAATAATTCTGTCCATCATTAATCTCGAAAACACATCTAATTGAGAAATGTTTAACTGACGCTCTTCAATAATGTAAGGAGTCATGTTTTTTGGGTTCATCGCAGCTACTATTTTGTCATAGTACATTGCATTTACGCCTTGACCCTTAATCGCAAATTTTTTGAATTCTTTTCCGTAGTCCATTTATATAAGTTTAAAAGGTTGAATGTCTAAAGTTTGAAAGTAATTACAGATAAGGCAAAGACCATACCTCTTTACAAATTATGTCAATGTGTCTTATTTTAGCCCAGATAGTAGTGAAAAGTTTTTGAAATGGCTGACTATTTTTTGTTGGTAAAAAAAAGCGACCAGCGGAAGCTCTTTTTTTGCCTTACAAAAAAAGGCGGCAATGAAAAAACTTGAAACGAATAGCTGGAATAGCTCCTGAAAATAATTCAGAATACATTCAAACAAAAGAGCGCCAAAAATTTTTTTCTGACGCTCAAATATAACTATTTTTTATTGTTTTGCATTTGCAATAAAGTCATAAAGTTCAAATGTTTTTCGGTTTTTATAACTTTTGACTTTCCAACTTTTGACTTTTATAGACTCAATTTATTCTCCGTAAGAAGCTGCAATAAATTCTTCGTAAGTTACTTCTTTGGTTGTTGGATTCGCTTTTTCCTTGAATAAATCAAGTAATTTGGCTGCAACCACCTGGTCAGAAAGTCTTTTTACTTCTTCTTGGTTTGATAATACTCTTGCTACAATTTTTTGTACTTCTTCGTCTGAAGCGTTGGCTTGACCGAATTGAGCCATTTGTTGTTTGATTGCATTTGTTGTAAACGCTTTCAAATCTTCAAAAGTAATTTGGATATTACTTGTAGCCATTGCTTTTCCTTCGATTAATTGGAAACGCAATCCTTTTTCAGAACGAGTATATTCAGCGGCTGCTTCTTCTGGAGTCATTTTTTTCTCTCCGGCAGTTTGCAACCATTTGATTAAGAATTCAGTCGGTAGTTCGAATTTGGTGTTCTCAATTAAAAATTCTTGAACATCAAACAATAGTTTTTGATCGGCTTGTTGAGCAAATTGAGCTTCGGCATCTTCTTTGATTTTAGCTTTCAATTCATCCAATGAAGCTACTTTTCCTTCTCCAAACAATTTGTCGAACAATTCTTGGTTCAATTCAGCTGGTTCAGAAACTGTAATTCCTTCGATTGTGAAATCTACATCAGCAGCCAAAGTGTGAACTACATCGTGACCAACTTTCAAATAATCCATCAATTGGTGGTCGTCTTCAAATAATCCTTTTGTGTTTACAGTAACAACATCACCAACTTTTTTACCGATAAATTTATCAGCTGTTGCTTTATCTTTGAAAACAGATAATGAAATAGTTGTAGTGTTTCCAATTCCTTCTGCTTCATTTGTAAAAATACCTTTCAAATCAGCTCCTTCAACTACTACGTCTTGAGGAATTGCAGTTCCAAATTGTTTTTGGATACGCTCTACCTGACCGTCAATTAATTTATCATCGGCAGTAACGATGTATTTTACGATATCGTTTTTAGCTTCCAAATCGATTTCAAAATTTGGTACCAAACCAATTTCGAATTCGAAAACCAATTCTTCAGCATCCCAGTTAAGTTCAGAGTTTGCTTTAGGAAGTGGAGTTCCTAAAAGATGTAATCTTTCAGATTGAATATAACGTTCTAATGCTAGGTCAACTACTTTTTTAACTTCTTCTTGTTTGATAGCTTTACCGTATTGTTTTTCAACAAGCTCTTTTGGTACTTGTCCTTTTCTAAAACCTTTCACTTGCGCCAAAGGCATTTTTTCGTTTATTCTTTTTGCAATCTGTCCTTTGTAATCCATGTGAACAACTGTCATTACAATTGTTTCATTCACAGCATTTATCGCTACTCTTTTAATATCCATCTTCTTCTTTAATTTACATTATAAAATTGGGTTGCAAAATTATGAAATTTTTGTAACCCAAACAAGTATTTTGTGTCGAACCTTTTGGATTGAATTTTAGATAATTATTTGTCAAAAAAGAAGCTCTAAAAGGTATGTTAATTGAGTAAATAACGTGTAATGAAAACAGATTGATTTACGGTTTGTGTTGTTTTAAAATTCATAAATCACGTCTTCTGCTCATCTGTACTTCTTTTATCGGATAAAAACATCACAGGAAATTTCATTAATCATATATTTGTGTTAATCAAAGTTTTAATTCAAATAAAATGAATCCTGATAGTTATCTTTCTGATGTAAACTCGGCATACAAACTCGGCATTGCAACGGAATTATTTGATGGGAGAATGCCAGATTTAACCCAGGAAATAATTATTCAAATGGAAAACAGTACGGGTTTGAATTTTCTTCCCATAAAAAATCTGGAAGGAAATGTCTGCATGGCAAATAACAGAGAGGTTCGTCCTGAATTCAGACAAAATTTCTCGGCTCTTGATATTTTAAATTATATGTGCGCCATACTGTATTCTACAAGCTTTCGTTTGCCGGTAAATAATGCTTTTGAAACAAAATTTAAATACCCAAAAGATGCGGATTTTTTTTGGATTTTGGCTGAGTTGGGGGCAGAAATCAAGGAAATTCACTCACTGAAAAAGATAAAAGACACTGATTCATTTTTTGAATTTTGCAACAGTGGTAATGCTGTTATTACTAATCCGCATTTTGAAATTTTTATTTCCAGCGAAAAGAATCTCGGTTGTGTTTATATTAACGAAAAACAATATTTTAAAAATGTATCTGAAAGTGTCTGGACTTTTACTATTCAAAATCATCAGCCTGCCCAAAAATGGCTTGACCAAAGGTTGGGGCAAAAATTGAACTCTGACGATATTAATTATTATAAAAAAATACTGTGTGCATTGTCTGAAACTGAACGATTAATTCAGAAAATAGACGCTGTTTTATTTTAATTCTGCATTTTTTTTAATTGCTCGAGATAATCCCTTTTATTGGATAATCGTGGGATTTTGTGCTGTCCTCCCAGTTTATCACTTTCTTTGAGCCAATCGTAAAAAAGTCTTTCTCTGGCAACATTAATCACAAGTGGATTCAGTGTCATATTGTTGTAGCGTTTGGCTTCGTAATCAGAATTTAAAGATTGTAGGGTTTCGTCCAGCGCTTTTTGAAAAGCTGCAATGTCTTTTGGATGTTTCTTGAATTCAATCATCCATTCATGACCTCCTTTTTCTTTGTCTTTCATGAAAATGGGAGCTACAGTGTAATCGACAACTTCGGTTTCTGTAATTTGACAGGCTTTGGCTATTGCCTGATCGGTATTTTCGACCATTAATTCTTCGCCAAAAACATTAATATGATGTTTGGTTCTTCCCGTAATTCGGATTCGATATGGATTTAAAGAGGTAAACCGAACAGTGTCGCCTATTAAGTAACGCCACAAACCACCATTGGTAGTGATTACCATGGCGTAATTTTTGAACAATTGTACCTCCGACAATCGAATGACTTTTTGATCAGGAGTACCGAAAGTGTCCATTGGAATAAATTCATAAAAAATTCCGTAATCCAGCATTAGCAATAAATCACTGGAATTATTCAAGTCCTGAATGGCAAAGAAACCTTCAGAAGCATTGTATATTTCGTAGTATTTGAATTGGTTGTGAGGCAGTATTTTGTGGTATTGTTCTCTATAAGGGTCAAAACTTACACCTCCATGAAAGTACACTTCCAAGTTGGGCCAAACTTCCATCAGGTTTGGTTTTCCAGTTTCTTCGAGAACTTTGTTTAGTAAGACCAGCATCCAGGAAGGTACACCCGCAAAACTGGTTACATTCTCATTTTTGGTTTCGTTGATGATAGCACTAAGTTTGGTTTCCCATTCGCTCATCAAAGATATTTTGCTGCTCGGCGTACTGCTGAATTCTGCCCAAATTGGCATGTTCTCGATCAAAATTGCTGATAAGTCGCCAAAAAAAGTATTGTTGTTTTCGTATATCTGAGAGCTTCCTCCCAATCGGAGACTTTTGCCTACAAACATTTCAGATTCCTCATTGTTGTTCAGATACAGACATAATAAATCCTTACTTCCTTTGTAGTGGCAATCTTCCAGTGCTTCGTTACTTACGGGTATGAATTTACTTTTGGCATTGGTAGTACCACTCGATTTGGCAAACCATTTTATTTGGCTTTGCCAAAGCACATTTTGTTCTCCTCTGCGGGTGCGTTCGATATAAGGTTCCAAATCTTCATAGGTCGAAACAGGAATTCTTTCAGCAAAGGTTTGGTATGATTTTATTGATGCGTAGTCGTATTGTTCACCAAAAACCGTTTCTTCTGAGGAACGGATTAAGTTCATCAATAATTCTTCCTGGACCTCATTTGGGTATTTTAAGAAAAGTTCAATCTGGTGAATTCTCTGTTTTAAAAACCAGGAAGCTATGGAATTGATAATTGATAATGGCATAACGATTTATGATTGTTGATTAACTATTTTAGATTTCTGACCCGAGCGACAGCGAACTGGCGGAGCATTTTTTAATTTGACACTAAAAGATAGAAATTTAAGATTTGAATATTGATTGACAAATGATAACTTTGCAATAGCACCAAAAATACTATATTTTTATAAAAAACGACTCAATTTGTAGTAAAGATTCTAATCCAAAAATCTAAAATCGTTAATCTAAAATCTGCAATCTAAATGACTTATCAAGGCGTACTTTCTAAAATGCAAACCGAATTTGGAGATCCTATTCAATATTATTTGGTTTTCGAAAACAGTTTTTTGAACATGAATCAAGTCTTGAACAAAGAGTTGGAAATCAATTTTGAAGGTTATCAATGTTTGAATTGTGGCAAAAAGAAAAAAATATACCGTCAGGGATTTTGCTACGATTGTTTCTATTCAAGTCCGGCAGTGGGCGATTGGATTATGAAACCCGAGTTGAGTACTGCCCATTTGGGAATTGCAGATCGTGATTTAGAATACGAGCAACAAGTTCAGTTGCAACCCCATATTGTTTATTTGGCTTTGTCCAGCGAAGTCAAAGTGGGAGTGACCCGTAAAACCCAAATGCCTACGCGATGGATTGATCAAGGGGCGAGTCAGGCAATTCCTATTGTCGAAGTACCCAATCGTTATTTGGCTGGAATTACCGAAGTAGCACTGAAAGACCATTATACCGATAAAACCAATTGGCGCAAAATGGTTCAAAATGATTTGGCTCACGCTGATTTGGTTGCCGAGCGATCCAAACTCGAAAATTTAATTCCTGCAGAGGTGAAGGAATTTTATCATTTGGAAAAAAATGATCTCTACGAAATGCATTTTCCAGTTTTGAATTATCCTAAAAAAGTAAACAGCCTCAACCTTGACAAAACGACAAATTTTAAAGGAAAACTTGTTGGAATCAAAGGGCAATACCTCATTTTTGAAGACGGAACTGTTTTCAATGTTCGTAGTTTTGAGGGATATGTTGTGACACTTACTATCTAGAATTTTAATGATTAAGAAGTTCTTTGTTATTACAAGTCCTTCTATAAACATAGCAAAGTATAACTTTAGATATTATAATGCTAAAATATTAGTATTTCTATTCAATTTATTTTGGAACGGTATTTGAAGATATTGTTCTTAAAAGTTGAATGGTAATATGTGTAAAGTTTATAATTCAATAGGATGCATAACGACAATAAAATCTCATTTACTTAAGAACGGTATAAATGAATTCAAATCACTAAATGAGCTTCGTAATTTTCAAAAAAATTATGAGATTGCTTTGCAAGAAATTGAATCCAAACATACATTCTTAATTGAACAGGAAAAAACTGCTCTTAGTGATGAAATATCTCAATTAGAGGATTCTATTAAAACTAAGAAGACTGAAGTTGAAAATCAGTTAAAATCAAAACTTGAGTGTTTAAAACGTAGTTTAGAGAACTTACCTACGACTCATTCTAATCTAGCAAAAGAATTTATTACAGACTTTAGAAAAATTATTCTCACGATAAAAATTTGGGTCAATGAATTGAATTTTAATGAAAGGGTTTGTAATTCAGTTCAGGAAGAAACCAGTATTCTTGTTGACACACTTTCAAAAAAAAAAAGTCGTTATAAATTTATAGATTCATTTCTTCAAATAGCGATAGGTGAAAGTGCTTTGCTTGAATTGAATGAACTTAAGAGAAAAAAATTCGTAATTAATGAAATAAACAATTCTATTTATGGAGCATTGGGTGAACAAAAAGTTGTAAAGGAATTGGAAAAATTATCTGATGAATTTGTTTTGATAAATGATTTTAATTATTCGTTTCATCCTCCTATTTATTATCCATTAGAAAAGAATTATATAAAATCTGTTCAAATGGATCATTTGTTAATTTCTTCTTCTGGAATTTTTCTTATCGAAACAAAGAATTGGAGCGAGCATTCATTAAATAATTTGAGTATGTATTCTCCTGTTCAGCAAATAAAAAGAGCAAATTTTGCACTAAATAAAATATTGAGTGAAAAAAGTGCTGAATCAATTTCAATACTTAAGAGGCATCATTGGGGTGTTAGGAAAATTCCAATTAGAAACCTTATTGTTTTAATAAATCAAAAGCCTCAAGAAGAATTTCAATATGTTAAGATTTTGACTTTAAAAGAATTACGTGGTTATGTGAATTATTTTGAACCTTGTCTTTCAAATACTGAAACCCGAAATATTGCTAATTTTTTGCTTGAAATTTAAATAAAATAAGTATAGTTTATAAGTCAAAAGCCATCCCGAATTTTCTGTGAGATGGCTTTTTTGAGTTAAATAATTTACGGTGTCGTTGTTGCTGGTTCTGCAGGTTTCTTTTTAAACAAACCATTCAGTAAATCACCGGCTTTTTTGGTAATGTCTGCTTTTTGGGCATTTGTCTTTGTAGTGTCAGTACCCGGTTTTTGGTTTTTACTGATTAGTTTATCCAATTCCGAAGTTCCTTTTTTAAGCAATTTATCCGATTGTTGTTTGGCAAGTTCCATTGTCAAGTTGGTCATTACGGTTTTCATATCCGAGGACACTTTAGGATTGCTGAATGTTCCCGACATTAAAGCCGTCACAGGAATGTTTTCGAATTTGGCTGCATCTGCCGGAGACATTTTGGCAATATAAGCATTGGCTTCTTTTCCTAGGTATTTGGCAGGAACATTGAATTTGATGTTGTAGTTCATGCTTTGGTCAAAACCGTGAGAACCGCCAACAACTGCTTCAATGTCTTTGTATTTAATGTTAAACGGTTTTACGTTTACTTTTCCATTTTCAAAAGTAAGAGCCGCTTTGATATCGTTAAGGTTTATTTTATTCAGGTCAATGAATTTTAAATTGGAACTCAACGCTTTTATCATTGTAGAACCACTAGGACTTATTGTAGATGAAAGCAATTGCCCAATCAAATCACCCGAAATACTGTTTAAGTCTGGTGTCATTTCAACAGCATCCAGATTTCCGTTTAATTTTATGTTGGTATTGATTTTTCCGCTTATTGCTCCTGCAATTGGGGCTATTTTTTTTAGCATATCCAGTTGCGTGCAGCTTTGTTGGATGTCAACTTGATTTAAGATTAGATTCATGTCAAAAACCGGAGTTTTTGTTTTTGTCGAAACTGATCCGCTTGCGCCAATTGTTCCGCCAAAAATGGATGTTTTTACATTTTCTAAAGTCGCTTTTTCGTCTTTAATTATCATTTTACCCGAAACATCTTTGAGTGTTAGGTTGTCATACAGAACAGTATTGGCTTTTGCGGTAAGCGTACAATTTAGGAAAGATGGAATTTTCAGGGGTTCGGCTTTTTTTGCTTTTGATGAAGGAGTTGTGGCTTCGCCTTTGCCTGCAGCCGCCGGAGCAGTGCTTGTTGTCATAAAATCATCCACAGCCAATTGATTAGAACTCAAATTGAAATTTCCTTTCAGCTCTTGCTTTCTAAACATAAAGCCATAAAAATTCTCCAAAACCCCCGTTACGCTAAGGTCACTTTTACCGGTTTTGGCATTAAACTGCTTGAGTTGTACCTGACTTGGGTTGAATTGTACCAAGGCGTTACTGATAATCATGTTTTGGCCGTTTCCGTCATCATAATTAAATCCAGTTAAACCAATTGTTCCCGCATTGTTAATGTTTTGGTATTGGCTTTTTTCTACCGAAGCCATGTCGAATTTGGTCGTTACATCTGCTTTCAAGATTCCGGTCAGAGGCTTGCTAAGTTTGATGGGGTAGGCTTTGGAAAGGTTTGCCAGATTGATAGTTCCTTTCAAAGCGGCGTCAACCAATGCATTGGTGCTGATGTTTTTTATGTTGGCTTTGGCATTAAAAACATCCTGATCTATTTTGAACGAAAGTTTGTCAAGATTGACATAAGTATCATTCATCACTCCGGTCTCGTTTATGATTTTGGTGTCTATGACAATATTTTGAACCGATTTCGGTAAGTTAGGATATTGGAAAGAAGCGTTGTTGGAAGCAATTTCAACATTGAATTTTGGTATTGTGGTGTCCGTAAGCATACCTTTGGCAAAACCATTAACCGTAAAATCTCCTGTCGTTTTTACGCCGTCCAAACTCGATGAGTAAGCTGCAGGAATCACTCCTAAAAAGTTCTTGAACGATGAGGTTGGGGTTTTGAATTTCAGGTCATATGTTTGTCCGGCATCAGCCAATTGTATGAATCCGTCAAATTCCAACGGTAATTGGTTGATTAAAGCTTTGTTTTCTTTAAAAGTGTATTTACTTTTCTCCAAATCAATTCCAAGTACTGCATCCAATGAAAGGGCGACATTCTTCATATAATTGATTTTGCCCATGTCAAATGATACTTTTGCGGTGGATTTTGTGTCTAAATCCAATTTTGAAGCGTTGAAATCACCTGTTCCTTCGTGGTTCAGGCTGTCAATCACTAATTTCATTTGTGATTTCTCATCAAAATATTTGAATTTGAAATTCTCAATTTGATATTTCTGTATTTTAAAAGCCATAGGTTTGCTTTTGCTTTCCTCTTGGTTTTTTTCTTCTTTTAAAGCAATATCATAATTTCCAATTCCATCTTTGTTGAATATTATATTAATGAAACCATCTTTTGATGAAATTCCTTCAATTGCCATCGGTTCATTATCGCCTTTGAATAATTCTTTGACAGACATATTCAAATTCAATTCTCCCAATGAAACCAATGTGTCTCCTTCAAAAGGAGCTTTGTTGATTATGAGCAACTTGTCTAATGTAACTGTTGCTTTTGGAAAGTTTTTGAATAAACTTAAATCTGCGTCGGCAAAAGATACTTTGGCATCTACTTTTTTGTTGATTGCCTCTGATATTTTGGCTTTTATTTGATCTTTAAAGAAATAGGGAATGGCAAATAATGAAGCTGCCATTAAGACCAATGCAATTCCGGTTATTTTTAAAATTTTCTTTAACATAATTGATAGGTAAATTGAGTTACTTTTTTACAAAAATAAGTGTTTATTGGTTAATTGCTCAGTAAAATCATTACAATAAGATAACGTTTGTTTTTTTAAAGCATTGTTCAAGTGCTATTGTTTTAATTTTATTTTAACGCATTGGGTGAAATTATTTTTTTAACACGTAGAAACATAGAATTTATAGTTTTTTATAAAGAGCTAGATAATCGTTTCACTCCTCACATAGTAATCTATGTGACCCGAGACCGAAGGGCGAACTGACGAAGTAAAAATAGTATTATTTCTATTTATTCTTTGTGGATTAGCTATAATATCTATGTTTCTATGTGGTTAATTTTTTATTTAAACTGACCAGAGCAATAGCGAATTGGCGAAGTAATTTCACGAACGGGTTTATTTTATGATTCTAATATGGATTTTTCTAAAAAAAAGAAACCCTTTCAATAGAAAATGAAAGGGTTTATGATGAGATAAAGATTAATAGATTGAAATTTCAAATGGCATTCGGGCTTGTATTCCCTTTTGCATTTTCATTTTTTTAATTTGCTGCAAAATAAAATAATTCTCAGGGCCTATTTCTCCTTTGATTAATTCCTCTTTTGATTTGGCGAAAGGGAAATTTTCAAAAAGTTTACTGAAATCTTTTTCGTAAATCGGATAGTTTTGTGTGGAATATTCCTTGATTTTTGCCAAGGAAGCAGCTTCATTCAATGCGTCATTCAGATTCCCAATTTTATCTACCAAACCAATTCTTTTTGCTTCAATACCTGTCCAAACTCTTCCTTGAGCGATAGAATCTATTTGGGCAAAAGTCATTTTACGTCCTTCGGCTACATGGCTTACAAATGTTTTGTAAACTCTTTCAACGCCTTCTAGAGTTACCGCTTTGAATTTTTCATTTAATGGAACAAATGGACTGTATTTTGCATTTTCATTGGTCATAACCTGTTCTGTATTGATTCCAATTTTGGTGCTCAATTGGTTGAAGTTAGGCAAGATTCCAAAAACACCAATTGACCCGGTTATCGTATTTTTTTCGGCAAAAATAGTATTAGCATTACAGGAAATATAATAACCTCCGGAAGCTGCATAATTTCCCATAGAAACCACAACCGGTTTGACTTTTTTGGTCAGCTCTATTTCTCTCCAGATAAGTTCAGATGTCAAGGCACTACCTCCGGGACTGTCCACGCGAAGTACCACCGCTTTTATGTCTTTGTTTTTTCTCGCTTCCTGAAAAGAACGACGCATTGAACCTTCGCCAATTACATCAACATCACCTTCTCCTCCTTGAATTTCGCCTTGCGCATAAATTACGGCAATTTGATTGTCGGAGCTTGAAATTTCAGATGTTGTGGTCGTTTTTTTGGTATAATCAATAATCGAAACTTTGTTGTAATCTTCATTACCTGATACTTTCAACGCCTTTATAATAGCATCATGGTAAACGTCTTCATAAGCGACTACGTCTATGAGTTTGTTTGCTTTGGCCATTTCTGGAGTACGGGCCAATAAACCGGTCGCAATTTCATTAAGTCGGGTTGTAGGTATATGTCGGCTTTCCGAAATGTCGCTAAGGAATGAACTCCACACAGAGTTTAATAAGGCTGTAGTTTGTTCTCTGTTGGCGTCACTCATTTTGTTTTCAAGGAAAGGCTCAACGGCACTTTTGTATTTTCCGTGACGAATAACTTCCATTTTGATTCCGGATTTTTCTTGTAAATCCTTGAAGAACATTATTTCGGTGGATAAACCTTCGAAATCAAAATCACCGGCCGGGTTCAAATAAATTGTGTTGGCAACAGAGTTTAGATAATAATCTCTTTGGGTATAATTATTGGCGTAAGCCATAACAAATTTGCCTGATTTTTTGAAGTCATTCAAGGCTTCTCTCAGTTCTTTGCTTTGTGCCAATCCCAATGAAGAATCCTGATTTAGAATTGATATTCCTTTAATGTCGCTATCTGTTTTTGCGGCAGCAATTGCATTAATGATATCGGTAAGTCCAACGCCTTTTTTCTCCGAGAAAACATCCATCCACGGATCTTTATATTTTCCGGCATAATCATTGGAAATATCTTCCAGATTTAATTCTATGACCGAATTACTTTTTACTTCGACGCCTTCCGTTTCTTCGCCAAATATTGTTCCTATAAGGACTATTCCAAAGAAAAACAACATAACGAAAATAAAAATTCCAATAATGGTTGCTAATACATTCCCTAAAAATCTCATATATTATATTTTTTAATAATAAGTAGAAAAAAGTGTTGATTTGTTACGGCACATTGCTGAAAATAAATTGAAACACTTGTGACAAATATACTGTTATTCTAAAATTCTTTTACTTAATTTGCGCCCAATATGGAATTACAGCACAAAGTTATTTTATCTCTAGGAAGCAACGAGGGCAATCGATTGGAAAACATCGAATTATGTCTGGAATTGATTCATAGGGAAATTGGAACTGTTATAAAGGTTTCTCAATTATATGAAACGCCTTCCTGGGGTTTTGTGAGTGAGGCTTTTTATAACTGTGCTTTGCTTTTGCATACGACGAACTCTGCTCAAAAAGTGCTGGAACTGGTTTTGAAAGTTGAAAAGAAGCTGGGGCGTATTCGTAATGAGAATCAGGGCTATCAATCCCGTATTATAGATATTGATGTGATCGCTTTTGATGAAGAAGTTCTCGATTTTGATCACCTGCAAGTTCCGCATCCGTTGATGCAAGAACGAAAGTTTGTTTTGTTGCCAATGCAGGATTTGGAGTTAGATTGGGTTCATCCGATTCTCAAGAAAACAATATCAGAATTACTTCAGATTACTCCCGATTCAAGTATTTGTAGAGTAGTTCAGAAATTGAAGTGTCCTTTGGATAAAACTATTTTAAATCAGTACAATTACATTGCAATTGAAGGGAATATTGGCGCCGGAAAATCGACTTTGACTTTAAAAATGGCCGAGGATTTTAATGCAAAAACCGTTTTGGAGCGTTTTGCTGATAATCCATTTTTACCAAAATTTTATGGAGATCAAAATCGTTATGCTTTTTCTCTAGAAATGTCATTTCTGGCAGACAGATATCAGCAATTATCTGATGATTTGTCTCAATTTGACCTGTTTAAAGATTTTGTAATAGCCGATTACCATATTTTTAAATCATTGTTGTTTTCCAAAATCACGCTGGAAGAGGACGAGTTTCGACTTTATAGAACATTATTTGATATTATTTATAAAGAAATGCCAAAGCCTGATTTGTATATTTATCTTTATCAGAATACAAATCGACTGCTGCAAAATATAAAAACACGTGGCAGAAGCTACGAGCAAGATATCACCGCAGAATATTTGGATAAAATAAGTAAAGGTTATTTGGAATATATTAAAACCCAAACCGATTTGAATGTTTTAATAATCGATGTTTCCGATCGGGATTTTGTAAATAACCAGGAAGATTATCTTTTTATTCTAGATAAAATTCAAGGAAAAGGAGGTCTGTAAACTATCTTTTTAATGAAAAATGGCCTTTTACTTCAGGGCTGTTCGGGTCTAATTTTAATACATACCAATAATCGGTCGCTAGTAAAGTTTTTTTGTTCAAAGTTCCGTCCCAGCTTCTATTGTAACTATTGAGTTGGGTGATTAATTTTCCATAACGATCAAAAATAGTTACTTCTCCCAAGGGGTAATCAGCCAGTCCTTTTACTTCCCAGACATCATTGAATCCGTCATTGTTTGGCGTAAAGAATTTTGGAACAATAATAACAATAAAAGTCCAGCTGTCTGAACTGCAATTGTTTCGGTCACGTACATAAGCGGTTTGTAATCCGCTAGGAGCATCAGTAAACATATTGGATTCTTGGTAATTGACGCCGTCAATAGAGAATTCAAAATAATCTTGACTCTTTACCAGTTCAATATTGACTGTTGTTTGGTCAACGACAATGTTTTTTATTTCTGGGATGAGGCTTTCAATTACAGTTATTGTTTTTTTGTTGGTGCAGTTTTGCGGAGCTAGACTCGTTACATCGACAGTATAAATCCCTGCAGTTGGAACAGTGATTGTTTGCGTAGTTTCGCTTGTATTCCAGAGGTATTTCATATTTGGTACATCAGCGTTTAAAGTAATTGTACTGGAAATACATTTTTCTAGCGTTTGATCGGAAACGACCGGTAACGGGTAAACAATCAGTTGTACAGGGACTTTTGTGTTGTTGGTGCAGCCGTTGTTTATGGCTTCGGCATAATAAGTCGTATTTGTATTGACAGTTGGCGTTGTGTAAGATGAGCCGTTTTCAATAGAGGTTCCTCCAATTTGTGAATACCAGTTTATTGTCCCAACACTTGGTGTTGCTTGTAAAGTAAAAGTGCTTGGTCCACAATTGGTAACTGGTGAGTTTGTACTTGTGATTGTTGGTGTAGTAATTATTTTAGCCTCAACAGCAGTTCTTTTGCTGCTGCAGTTTGCAGTTGTAGTTTCAACATAATAGTTGGTGGTAGTGGCAATATTTGGATAAGTAAAACTCGGCCCCGTTCCCATAAGGATGCCTCCTGTTAAGGAGTTGTACCATTTGATTGTTCCTATGGTTGCTGTGGCCTTGAGTGTAACGGTTCCTGCATCGCACCTGGATGCGGGAGTTGTACTGCTTATGGCAGCAACAGTCAGTGTGGTGCTTGCTGAAAGATGTAAAATAGGGTCTCCTGGCGTTCCTCCATATTCCACAACATATCCTTTTGGTTCGTAACTACCTGAACCTCCTGAGTTTGGCAAATCATTCCAAGAGCCGGGTATTCCAACCCCAGGTGCCGTGATATGGGCATAATCTTCATCTCCTGACTGATTGGGCTCACCCCTGTTCCAAAAGGCGAAATTAGGTGTTGAGCCATTAGGTCCTCCATTCCAGAAAACGGTACCAGCCTCGGGGCCAGTTATCCATTTCCAGACACCTTCGGATTCTGCATCTGAACCACCAATCCAGCCCGCTCCAGGAGCTTGTTTTCCTGCTAATTGTGCTTCGTCTGCAGCCGTGATTGTTGCCAGATATCCTTTGAGTCCATAATAAGTTCTACTGTCTGCCGCAGCTCTGGCATCAGTCCATGTAATACCTAGGTATGGGACATATTCATAATAATGTCCATTTCTGGGTAGATAATTGGCCTGTCCGATACTGATTGAAAAATTTCGAACACCCGAAGGGTTGGGGGATGAACTACTAAATTGGACATCTTTTATGGCATTTTCAAAATCAGTATAGGTTACAGGATATCCTGTTGCGCTTATTAATGATAGTTTTCCTTCGTTTGGACTCCAATTGGTTGCAATTGTAGGATGTGATGAAGAATTGTTTAGTGTCAATAAATCTTCTCCGTAAACATAGCCTGATGAAATTTGGATATAAATTGCATCAGTGGTAGTATCGTCGGGATCAGTGATGCTTATTGAAGTTACTATGTTGGCGCTGCTTAATGGGCAATAGGCTTGATTGCCTTGAGCAATGAGTGTTGGGGCAATATTGTCAATTGGCTGTACAGATTTGTTTTTTGGTAATGTACCTGTAAAACCTTTTTTTGGTGGATTGCCAATGGAATTTGCATAACCAAAATTATAAATTGAAAATACAAAAAGTAAAATTATGCTGTTGGGGATTTTAATTTTCATTTTATAAAAATAAACTTTTAAATCAAAACGCAAAAGTTTGTTTAGAAGTTTATTAGAAAAAAATGATGAATTATATCTTAAATTTTAAAAGTTGAATTGCTTAAACAAATCCCAAACAACAATACCGGCACTGACCGAAATATTTAAAGAATGTTTGGTTCCTAATTGCGGAATTTCGATACAGCCATCACATAAAGCGACTGCCTCCTGAGTTACTCCATAAACTTCATTTCCGAAGATTAAAGCGTATTTTTGGTTTTTGTCAACTTTGAAATCCTGAAGAAAAAAAGCGTTTTCAACTTGCTCGATAGCAAGAGTGACGATGTCTTCTTTTTTTAAATTCGTGATGACTTCAAGTACACTTTCGTGATGTTCCCAAGTTACCGTTTCGGTGGCACCGAGAGCGGTTTTGTGTATTTCTTTGTTTGGAGGAGTGGCTGTGATGCCGCAAAGGATTATTTTTTCGATTAAAAAGGCATCAGCAGTTCTAAAAACCGAACCGATATTGTGTAAACTGCGAATGTCGTCCAGAACTAAAATCAAAGGTGTTTTTTCGGATTTTTTAAAATCTTCAATTGATTTTCTTTCCAGTTCGCTGTTTTCAAGTTTTCTCATTGTTGAGTCGTATTAGTATAGGAAAGGCTTCCCGAAAATCAGGAAGCCTTTCTTTTATTTTATAAAAAAGTAATATTAGCTTTTTGTTGCAGCTGGTGCAGCGTCGGGTAAAACATTTCCTTTTATGGTAAGTGTTTTTGTTGGTTGCCCTTCAGCGTTTGAAGTTACAGTTACAGTTTTTGTAAAAGGTCCTACTCTGTCAGTAGCATATCTCACTCCGATAATGCCTTTTGCTCCTGGAGCAATTGGCTCTTTTGGTGTAGTTGGAACAGTACATCCGCAAGATCCTTGAGTGTTTGTAATGATTAATGGTTTGTTACCATTGTTTGTAAAAACAAATTGACGGTTTGGCTCAGAATTGTGAGCAATTGTTCCGTAATCAATTGTTTCATTTTCAAAAACCATTCCTGCACCCTCAACTTTTGGTAATGCTGGAGCGGCAGTAGTTGTTTTTGCTGTCTTTTTAGCTTTTTTTGAAGTCTCTTGAGCGTTAGAAATAGTTGTTCCTAAAATGGTTAGCATTGCTAACAAAAGTATTTTTTTCATAGTTTTTTTAGAATTGGTTCACAAATTTATACAAATTAACAAAATTGAATTGTAACTTTTTCTTAAAAGTAATTTAATTTTTTTTCATTTTAGTTTTTTGCGGTTTAAAATTATAAATTCGCTACGTTTTTTTAATCATTATAATTATTACAATTTGGCAACAAAAGAGAAGATAGTCAAAGAGACTCCACTGATGAAACAATACAACGAAATCAAAGGAAAATACCCTGATGCGTGTTTGTTGTTTAGAGTTGGGGATTTTTATGAGACTTTTGGGGAAGATGCTGTACGGGCTTCAAAAATACTAGGAATTACATTAACCAAAAGAGGGGCAGGCTCCGAAACAGAAACTGCTCTGGCTGGTTTTCCTCACCATTCTATTAATACTTATTTGCCAAAATTGGTAAAAGCTGGACTTCGTGTGGCTATTTGTGACCAATTAGAAGATCCGAAAGCAACCAAAACTATCGTCAGACGTGGGGTTACAGAACTTGTAACGCCAGGGGTTTCTATGAATGATGAGGTTTTGCATTCCAAAACCAATAACTTTTTGGCTGCGGTTTATTTTGCCAACAAAATGATTGGTATTTCTTTTTTGGATGTTTCAACGGGGGAATTCCTTACGGCTCAGGGTAATGCGGAGTATGTAGATAAACTGCTTCAGAATTTCAACCCAAGTGAAGTTTTGGTTCCAAAAAATAATAAAAATGATTTCCGGGAAATTTTCGGAGAAGATTTTCATAATTTTTATTTGGAAGATTGGATTTTTAAGGAAGATTATGCTCTAGAAACGTTGACTAAACATTTTCAGACCGTTTCTCTAAAAGGCTTTGGTGTCGAAGAATTGAAAGAAGGAATTATTGCATCGGGAGCTATTCTTTATTATTTGTCCGAAACACAGCATAATAGACTTCAACATATTACGGCAATCCACAGAATTGCAGAGGATGCTTATGTTTGGATGGATCGATTTACGATTCGAAACTTAGAATTGTATCATAGTTATAATCCCAATGCCGTTACGCTTTTGGATGTAATTGATAAAACGCTTTCGCCAATGGGAGGGCGTTTGCTCAAACGTTGGTTGGCTTTGCCATTGAAAGACAGCAATAAAATTAAGAGCCGTCATCAAGTGGTTTCTTATTTGAAAGAGAATCAGGATATTTTGAAAAATATTCAAAATCAAATCAAGCAAATTTCAGATTTGGAGCGTTTGATTTCAAAAATTGCCACAGGAAAAGTTTCGCCCCGCGAAGTGGTGTATCTAAAAGAGTCTTTGGATGCTATTATTCCAATAAAGACTTTGGCTTTGTCTAGTCCGCAGGAAGCTGTAAAAGTAATTGGAGACAGTTTGCACAGTTGTGATTTGCTGCGAGAAAAAATTCAGACAACTTTAAATCAGGATGCTCCTGTGGCCGTAGCCAAAGGAAATGCAATTGCTAAAGGAATCAATGCTGAATTGGATGAATTGAGAGCGATTTCTACTTCGGGAAAACAGTTTTTGGAAGGAATAGAGAAAAGAGAGTCGGAACGAACAGGGATTTCTTCATTGAAAATATCATTCAATAATGTTTTTGGTTATTATATCGAAGTTCGAAATACGCACAAAGATAAAGTTCCTGCAGAATGGATTCGTAAACAGACTTTAGTAAGTGCTGAACGATATATTACCGAGGAACTGAAAGAGTATGAAACCAAAATCCTGGGTGCCGAAGAAAGAATTCAAAAGATTGAAAGTGATTTGTTTGAACAATTGGTGAGTTGGATTGCAACGTACATCAAGCCAGTTCAAATGAATGCCAATTTGGTAGCGCAATTGGATTGTTTGTGCTGTTTTACGCAATTGGCTATTGAAAATAAATACGTTTGCCCAGAAATCGATGAAACATTCGAACTGGATATTAAAGAAGGAAGGCATCCTGTAATAGAAAAACAATTGCCGGTTGGAGTTCCGTATATAACAAATGATGTTTTTCTCGACAGGGAAACCCAACAATTGATTATGATTACAGGGCCCAATATGTCGGGTAAGTCGGCTATATTACGCCAAACAGCTTTGATTGTATTGCTTGCGCAAATGGGAAGTTTTGTGCCTGCCGAAAGTGTCAGAATGGGAATTGTGGATAAAATATTTACCAGAGTTGGGGCTTCGGATAATATTTCGATGGGAGAATCTACTTTCATGGTCGAGATGAACGAAACGGCCTCTATTTTGAATAATATTTCTGATCGAAGTTTGGTGTTGTTAGACGAAATTGGAAGGGGGACAAGTACCTATGACGGAATTTCGATTGCTTGGGCTATAGCCGAGTTTTTGCATGAGCATCCGTCCAAAGCCAAAACGCTGTTTGCGACACACTATCACGAACTGAATGAAATGAGTGAGACAATGCCCCGAATTCAGAATTACAATGTTTCCGTAAAAGAATTAAAGGATACAGTGCTTTTCATTCGTAAATTGGTAAAAGGGGGTAGTGCGCATAGTTTTGGTATTCATGTTGCAAAAATGGCAGGAATGCCACAGCTTGTGATTTCCAAAGCGCAAAAAATGCTGAAAAAATTAGAGAAAAATCATTCGAGTGATGTGTTAAACGGCGTGAAATCAGCTAGTGAAGAAATACAAATGAGTTTCTTTAATCTGGATGATCCTTTGTTGGAAGAAATCAAAGAGGAGATTGTTAATTTGGATATAAATGCAATTACTCCGGTAGAGGCATTGATGAAACTCAACGAGATTAAAAGGATGTTGTCTCGCAAATAATTTTTTGAATTTAAAGATATAGCTGTCAGAAGGTTAAATTTTATCTTTATTTTTTTTAGAAAAAAGGTTTGTGTAATTGAATAAAAGTTCTAAATTTGCAACCGCAATATGAAACAAATGTTGCGGTTCTTTTTAAGAATGAAATGCGAAAATAGCTCAGTTGGTAGAGCGCGACCTTGCCAAGGTCGAGGTCGCGGGTTCGAGCCCCGTTTTTCGCTCAAAATCGTGTTATGCTCGGACGGTTGGGTTTAATTAATTTTTCTAAAAAATTAACCAACAAAAAAGCGAAAAACATTTTGCTCGGATGGTGAAATTGGTAGACACGCTGGACTTAAAATCCAGTGAACAGCAATGTTCGTGCGGGTTCAAGTCCCGCTCTGAGTACAAAAAGCTTCAAACTATGTTTGGAGCTTTTTTTATTTGTTCAAATTACAATGATAAATTAGTTTGGGTTTCAGTTGTTTGAAGTCAATAAATCTACAATCAGTGAATCTGTAATTTACAATCTAAAATCAAAAATTAAATGGGTGCTTTTGTAATTAGTAAAAGATTCGATGATCAGTATAAATTTGTATTCACTTCCAAAAAGGGGAAGGTGATTTTTACAAGTTTAAAATATGAGCTAAAGTTTGAATGCGAAGAAGCTATCGAATATTTTAAAAGTAATATTGGTTTGGCATCTTTTGATAAACATAAATCTGCTGGAGGAAAATATTTTTTCAGGCTGTTTCTGGATGGTGCTCCTTTTGCTTTAAGCAGAAAATATACAACAGAATTAAGGGTTCAGAAAGGAATTGATGAAATTGTGAAATACGCAGCTGTTTCTGAGATTCTTGATTTTTCGGATAATGATTTGGTTTTTCAGGATTGATTATTGGGATTAAAATCAGGTAAAAAAAACACCATCATGGATTCTTGATGGTGTTTTTTTTGAAATGTTCGAAAAAAAGCAAAATGTAATTTTCTTAAATATATTCCATAAAAAAAAGCTGCATCGAATGCAGCTTATTTTTTTCTAGTGTAATTTGAAATTACTTAGCTGGAGCAGCAGCAGCAGCAGGAGCAGCAGCAGCAGCAGTTGTGTCAGCAGCAGGAGCAGCAGTAGTATCAGCAGCTACAGCAGTAGTATCAGCAGGAGCTACAGCAGTAGTGTCAGCAGCTACAGCCTCTTCAGCAGGAGCGTCAGCTTTTTTACAAGAAACAACAGTTAAAACAGCTACAACAGCTAAACTTAAAAATACTTTTTTCATCTTAATTTAATATAAAGGTTAATTATTAATTCGTGGCAAAGATATAAAATTTTTAATACGTAAAATATTTTTTCATTTATTTTTTAAAAATTATTTCGAATCAGTAGGTTAGCTTTTTCTTTTATGAAATAAAAAACAGGTAAATGATTACACGCGGCGAAAAACAAGCCTGTTTTTGAGGCTTTCCGCTTCTTTATTTATGGTTTAAAACTGTTTTTTATGACTTATTTGTAGTCCTTATTGTAAGTTATTTTTTCCAAAATTCGGTTAGTTGCGCCCTTATTTTGCTGTATAAAATTGTAGCATATTTCTCCTTTTTTGGATTTTAAAATTGGGTTTTGAACCAAGGTTGAAAACGCAGTTTCAAGTTCTTTGAAATTTGTAATTGAGATGCACCCTTCAATTTTTACTAAACTAATGGCTTCTTCAAAATGAGAATAATTAGGTCCTATTACTATAGGTATTCCAAATGTGGCTGGCTCCAGCAAATTGTGCACTCCCGGATTCCCAAATCCTCCACCAACATAGGCGATATCGGCGTAGCTGTAAATTTTGGTCAATATCCCGATTGTGTCAATTATAAATACGTCAAATTGCGATAAGTCTTTGTTTTCTTTTTCCGAAAAAAGAACAGTTTTTTTTAGAATACTAGCTTGTAATTGCTTGATTTGATCTGGTTTTATGTTATGTGGAGCGATAATAAATTTGATATCATCTTTGCATGAATTGATGTATTCTGCAAGTATTGTTTCGTCTTTTGGCCATGAGCTTCCTATTACAATTGTTGTTTTATTGTTTTTGAACTGGGAAACAAAGTCAAGTGTGTTGTCTTTTTCTAAAATAGTGACAACTCTGTCAAATCGTGTATCACCTGAAACGATAACATTAGTTTCTCCTAATTGGCTGATTAGTTTTCTTGAGTTTTCATTTTGTACAAAGAAATAGGTAAAGCTTTTTAGTGCTTTTCTGTAAAAACCACCGTACCATTTGAAGAATAATTGTTTCTTCCTAAAAATGCCCGAAATCAAGTAGGTAGGAATGTTTTGCTTTTGCAATTGGTTTAAATAATTTATCCAAAATTCATATTTGATAAAGAAAACCATTTCTGGATGTGCCAATTTTAAAAAACGTTTGGCGTTTTTTGGTGTGTCCAATGGGAGATAAATCGTGACATCGGCAACCGTATTGTTTTTTCTCACTTCATAACCCGAAGGCGAAAAAAAGGAAACGATAATTTTGTGTGCTGGATATTTCTTTTTGATTTTTTCAATCACAGGCAAGCCTTGTTCGTATTCACCCAAAGAAGCCGCATGAAACCATATTGTCTTATCGTTGGCAGCTATTTTTTGTTCCAAAATCGTGAAAACATCTTTTCGACCGTCAACAAAAAGTTTTATTTTTGGGTTGAAAAGTGCTATGATTTTTAGAAAAAATGAAGCGAACTGAATAGCTAAATTATAAAGAAAGTGCATCGATAATTTTTTTGTAAAATTACATTTTTCTTTGTGTTATTTTCTTCCCTAAAAAAATATTTAAGTTTTGGTTGTCATCCCGATAGTTGTCGAGCCGCTTTTTATTTTGACAAAGAAATTGTTTTTTGTTAAGAGTTTCATTGGTTAAAACTCATTAAATAACTAATTTTGTTCTGCTTGTTTATGTGGGTTGAATTGCATGGGAATTTGGTCCAAAAACGAGTTTACCTCTATTAATTGTTCCTAAGGAAGGAATAGGAAGCTAAAAAAGAATACATGAAAAAATTACAAATGGTTGACTTAAAAAGTCAATATGATAAAATTGCAGCGACTGTAAATGCTTCGATTCAGGGAGTTTTGGATACCAATACTTATATAAATGGGCCACAGGTTCACGCTTTTCAAAAATCATTGGAAGAATATCTTGATGTCAAGCATGTGATACCGTGTGCTAACGGAACCGATGCTTTGCAAATCGCTATGATGGGATTGGGACTGAAACCAGGAGATGAAGTTATCACTGCCGATTTTACATTTGCTGCTACTGTTGAGGTAATCGCTTTGTTGCAATTAACCCCTGTTTTGGTTGATGTGGATTTGGATAATATGAATATTTCCATCGATGCCATAAAGAAAGCAATAACGCCAAGAACCAAAGCTATTGTACCGGTACATCTTTTTGGGCGCGCTGCCAATATGGAAGCCATTATGGCTATTGCCAAAGAGCATAATTTGTATGTAATAGAAGATAATGCTCAGGCAATTGGTGCGAATTGCACGTTTTCGGATGGCACAAAAAAGAAAGCGGGAACTATCGGGCACGTGTCTTCTACTTCTTTCTTTCCTTCAAAAAATTTAGGTTGTTATGGGGATGGCGGTGCTATTTTTACCAATGATGATGACTTGGCACATATTATTCGCGGTATCGTGAATCACGGAATGTATGAGCGTTACCATCACGATGTAGTGGGGGTGAATTCTCGTTTAGACAGTATTCAGGCAGCAGTTTTGAATGCTAAATTGCCTTTTTTGAATTCCTATAATAATGCCCGTCGTGATGCTGCGGCAAAATATAACGCTGCTCTTTCAGGCCATTCCAATATTGTAATTCCAGAGTTTGATTCTAATGGAGATGATCATGTTTTTCACCAATACACATTGCGAATTATCGATAAAGATCGTGACGGATTGATGCAGCATTTGCTAGACAAAGGAATTCCATGTGCTATTTATTATCCTATTCCGTTGCATTTGCAAAAAGCGTATTTGGACGTTCGTTACAAAGAAGAAGATTTTACTATCACAAATCAATTGGTTACAGAAGTGATTTCATTGCCAATGCATACAGAACTTGATGATGAACAAATTAAGTTTATAACGGATAGTGTTTTAGAGTATTTAAAATAATCCCAATAGAGACGCGATTTATCGCGTCTTTTTTATGAAATATTAATTATATAAGGAGACGCGATAAATCGCGTCTGTACTCAAAAAAAAGAAATATGAAAATATTAGTAACAGGAGGTTTAGGTTTTATCGGTTCTCATACCGTTGTCGAATTACAAAATCAGGGATTTGAAGTTATTATCATTGATAATCTTTCCAATTCTTCAGAGGAAGTTTTAAAAGGAATTGTTGCCATAACCGGCAAACTTCCTGTTTTTGAGAAATTGGATTTACGCGAGAAAAAAAGCGTGCAGGATTTTTTCAAAAGACATAATGATGTTGATGGGGTTATTCATTTTGCTGCCTCCAAAGCGGTGGGCGAAAGTGTCGAAAATCCGTTGTTGTATTATGAAAATAATATCAATGCTTTGGTGTATCTGCTTCAGGAATTGGAACAAAAACCAGAGGCTAATTTTATTTTCAGTTCGTCCTGTACGGTTTATGGTCAAGCTAAAACAATGCCCATAACCGAAAATGCGCCTGTGCAAACGGCCATGTCTCCATACGGAAATACCAAGCAGATAGGTGAAGAAATCATATCCGATGTTACAAAAGTTACCAATATCAATGCTGTTTTGTTGCGTTATTTCAACCCGATCGGTTCACACCCTTCAGCCGAAATTGGAGAGTTGCCTTTGGGAGTGCCACAGAATTTGGTGCCATTTATAACTCAAACCGGTTTTGGTTTGCGTAAGGAATTATCGGTTTATGGAGATGATTATCCTACGCCAGATGGTACGGCTATTCGTGATTATATCCACGTAGTTGATTTGGCAAAAGCTCATGTTATCGCGTTGCAACGTTTGTTAAATAAAAAGAATTTAGAAAAAGTTGAAACTTTCAATTTAGGAACAGGTACAGGAAGTTCTGTTTTGGAAGTGATTCGAAGTTTCGAAAAAGTAAGTGGGAAAAAATTGCCTTATAAAATTGTTGCCAGAAGAGAAGGTGATATTACCGAGGCATATGCAAATACTGATAAAGCAAATAATGTTTTGGGCTGGAAAGCACAATCCACATTGGATGAAGCTATGGCTAGTGCATGGAAATGGGAACAGAAGATTAGAAGTTAGATTTCTGATTTTTGATTTTTAATTAAATAAATACCATGTTGTCAAACATTAAAAATCCCCACAAACATCAGTTTATGAGGATTCTAAAAATTCTGAAATCTAAATTGCTTCGCCAATTCGCTTTCGCTCGGGTCTGCAATCTGCAGTCTAAATTTTAAGCATTTGCAGTAGCGGCTTCTTTGTCGATTTTTGCAATTAAACCAGCCAAAACTTTTCCTGGGCCAACTTCGGTAAACAAACTAGCGCCATCAGCAATCATTTGTTGTACAGATTGTGTCCAACGTACAGGAGCTGTTAATTGAATAATTAAGTTTTTCTTGATTTCGTCAGCATCAGATACTGCAGAAGCTGTTACGTTTTGATACACCGGACAAATAGGAGCGGAGAATACAGTTGCTTCAATAGCAGCAGCCAGTTCTTCTCTCGCCGGTTCCATCATTGGTGAGTGAAAAGCACCTCCAACAGGTAATAATAAAGCACGTTTTGCTCCGGCAGCTTTCATCGCTTCGCAAGCTTTTTCAACTGCAGAGGTTTCTCCTGAAATTACTAATTGTCCCGGGCAGTTATAATTAGCAGCTACTACAACTCCGTCGATAGAAGCGCAAACTTCTTCAACAACATTGTCGGCAAGTCCAAGTACGGCAGCCATAGTTGAAGGCGTAATTTCGCAGGCTTTTTGCATTGCCAAAGCACGTTGGGAAACCAATTTTAATCCATCCTCAAATGACAAAGCACCATTGGCAACCAACGCCGAGAATTCACCCAAAGAATGTCCCGCCACCATTTCTGGATTGAAATTTTCCAAAGTTTTGGCTAAGATTACTGAGTGTAAAAATACTGCTGGTTGGGTTACTTTGGTTTCTTTCAGTTGTTCTGCTGTTCCTTCAAACATAATATCAGTAATGCGGAAACCTAAAATATCATTGGCTTTTTCGAATAAATCTTTGGCTAATGGAGAGTTTTCATATAAGTCTTTGCCCATTCCTGTGAACTGTGCACCCTGACCTGGAAATACGTATGCCTTCATATTTTTAATTTTAAAGATTGAAATAGTAGTTTTAATCGGGATGCAAAAATAGTGTTTTTTTAGAACTTACAAGAAAAGATAAAAATGCATAAAAAAAACCTCCATACTCGTCAATAAGTATGGAGGTTTGTATTAGAAAAACGGAATGAATTATAGTTTTATTAACTGCAATTCGATATTCAAACGGACATCTTCGCCCACTAAAACACCACCGGTTTCTAGGGCTGAGTTCCAATTCAATCCCCAGTCTTTACGGTTTATTTTCCCAGAAATATTCAATCCAGCTTTTGTATTGCCCCAAGGATCTTTCATTAATCCGCTAAACTCAGTTGGTAGAGTAACCGATTTGGTTATTCCTCTGATGCTCAAATCTCCTGTCAATTCATAATCATCGTCATTTTTTGTAAAAGAAGTGGCTTTGAAAGTCAGTTTTGGATGGTTTTCAGCATCAAAAAAGTCACCGCTTTTCAAGTGATTATCTCTGTCAGTATTGTTTGTGCTGATAGAATTGATATCGGCAGAGAATTCAATGGTAGAATTTTCGAAGTTATCGTCCTCGGTTGTGATTGTAGTATCGTATGTTTCAAATTTACCTGAAACATTAGTAAACATCATGTGTTTTACTTTGAATCCAATTTCTGAGTGTGTTGGGTCGATTGCCCATTTTGTAGTTGCCATATTTTATTGTTTAAATTGTTATTTCATTTTGATGAGACAAAGTTACTATGAGCTTGCAGATGAAACACTTAATCTAGATTAAGAAATTAAGTGTTCAGTGTTTCGTTTTTTAGTATTCAGTAAAATACGGTGCTTTATTAATCTCAGTTCTATTATTGCTATTTTTCTTTTTTGTAGGATTATAAAAAAGCTAAATCTCTCTCTTTAGCCCCGATAGAAGTGGAAATCCTTGTGTGCCGGGGTTCGGCACACAAGATTGCAACGGATAGCGGGAACAATGTTTACTGAAAATGCCAAATTTTTCTGCTCCAAAAAATAATAATCGAATTCAGGTTTTTAATAATGAAAAAAGAAAAAATATATAGGTAACGCGTTGGTTGTGATTATTTTAACCACATAGAAACGTAGAATTTATATTGTTTAAAAAGAATTTTATAGTCATTTTACTCTTCACATAGTCAAACTATGTGTAAAATAGGCTTATTTCTATTCTTTCTTTAACGATTTGTTGCTAAATCTATGTCTCTATGTGGTTAATTTTTTATTTAAAGCGAATTGCACTTAAAGGGTTATATGTATTACTTATCCCTGTTAATAGAAAATAGTTCTTCAAATTTGTGTTAATTTGTGGCTATCTCATAATCTGAATCTAAAATTTGAAAATAGCTTAAAAATGACAGAAAAAGAAAAAATGCTTTTGGGAGAAATTTATTTTTCCAATGATAAACAACTCGTCGAAGAGCGTGCAAAAGCCAAAAGATTACTGCACAAATTGAATGTTACAGAATATTTGATGAACGGTAAATCCCGCGCCATTCTTCGGGAGTTACTTCCCAATTCCCATAAGCGATTGTATATAGAACCGCCTTTTCACTGTGATTATGGATACAATATCCATTCTGGCGAAAATGTTTATTTTAATGTCAATTGCGTGGTTTTAGACACGATGAAAGTAACTATTGGTAACAATGTTTTCTTTGCGCCGGGCGTGCATATTTACACTGCAACCCATCCGCTCAATGCCATAGAAAGAAGAACAATCGAAAGTTCAAAACCTGTTTCAATTGGTGACGATTGCTGGATTGGCGGTAACGCTGTGATTTGCCCGGGAGTCACAATTGGTTCTGGTTGTGTAATCGGTGCAGGATCTGTGGTGACTAGAGATATTCCCGAAAATTCGTTGGCAGTGGGAAATCCTGCCAAAGTAATTCGGAAACTGAATGTGGACTAATCCTTTTTGTTCAGATAAAAACTCAATGCTCCTGATGGACATTTGTTTACCGTTTCAATAATTTTTTCGGTAGTTGAGTTTTCGGGCGTAATCCATGGCTGCTCTTTTGGTTTGAAAACGTCTGGATTATTGCGTACACAATTTCCCGAATGAATGCATTTTCCTGATTGCCACACGATGGTTACTTCACCATTAGTGTATTCTTTTTTGATGTTTTTTGGATCCATGGCTAAAATGTTGTGTTAATAATTATGTTTCCTTTAAGTAATTTTGAAATCGGACATTTATCAGCAATGATCAGTAGTCGTTCTCTTTGTTCGGCGGTGACATCTCCGGAAAAAGTAATGTTTCTTTTTATGGTTGTAGACAATTCACCATCTACAGTTTCCTGATATAAATTTAGTGAAATATTTATTTCGGGGATTATCCATTCTTTTCTGTCGATGTACATTCTCAGGGTAGAAAGTGTACAACTTGCCAAAGAAGCCAAAAGTGTTGAAAACGGATCTGGTCCTAAATCTTTTCCGCCTTTGTTTTCGGGTTCGTCCATCAGTAATTTGCCATTTCGCCAAGAAATAGTACACAAGTATTTTTGTGTTCCAATGGAGCCTGTTATATCTTCGTCAAACATATTTTCCATACACTGATTGAATAATGGTTATAAAACGTCTCTGAATTCTGGAGTTTTGTCAAAAACTTTTTTGGCAAATGGACAAAGCGGAATAATCTTGATATTTTTTTCTCTGGCAAATTCTACTGCTTTGGCTACCATTTTTTTACCATAACCTTTTCCGTTGTTCCCTTCGTTTACTTCGGTGTGGTCTATGATTATTTTGTCGGGTCCGGCAAATACAAAAGTCATTTTGGACTCTGTTTTACCGTTGACGTCTATATGAAAAAAACCTTTTCTGTCGTTTATTTCTAATTGTACTTCTTCGTTCATTTTTTTTGAGTTGCTGAGTTACTAAGATTCTAAGTTACTAAGATTTTAAGTCTTTTCTTAGCAACTTAGAATCTTAGTAACTTAGGGACTTTTTTTAATATCTCATTGGAATTTCCATTAAAAGAAATTTGGCATCAGTTGTTGCTTTAATATCCAAAGTTTTAAAATCAGTGATTCCCAGACCATCACGGGTTTGTAATTCCTGATTGTCAGCAGTTATTGTTCCTGAAATCACAAAAACATAAATACCGTTCCCTTCTTTTTTTAATTCATATTGTTTAGAAAAACCAGCCTCAAAATCGGCTAAATGAAACCAAGCATCTTGGTGAATCCAAACGCCGGCATCATCAGGATTTGGAGATAATATTTGAGCAAAATTATTTTTCTGTTCCGCAGTGTCTAATGTGATTTGTTGGTAACGTGGCTCAACATTTCGAGTTCTTGGAAATAACCAAATCTGAAAAAGTTTTGTTTGCTGATCCGCATTTGGGTTGAATTCACTGTGTTGGATTCCGGTACCGGCACTCATCACTTGGACATCTCCCGTTTTTATGGTTGCGGCATTTCCCATGCTGTCTTTGTGTGCCAAATCACCTTCAAGTGGAATGGTAATAATTTCCATGTTATCGTGTGGATGTGTTCCAAAACCCATACCGGCCGCAATTGTGTCATCGTTCAAAACGCGTAAAGCTCCAAATTGAACTCTATCCGGATTGTACCAACTGGCGAAACTAAAACTGTGATATGCGTTTAACCATCCGTGATCGGCATGTCCTCTTGTATCTGCTTTGTGTAAAACTGTAGTTGTCATGATGTATATTTTTATTGATTTTGTTATACAAATGTACATTTGATATAAGCAAAAGACACTTAATCTAGGTTAAGAAAGAAAAGTGATTAGTATTCAGCGAAATACGGCACTTTATAAAATTTATTAATAGTCTTGAAAAAAGTGAACACTACTTTTTAAGAAGTCTACTCTTCATTTTACTAAAAAATTCTGGAGTAACTCCCATATAAGAGGCAATTTGCTTTTGGGGTACTTTCTGGATTAAATCAAGATTTTTTTTGCAGAATTTTTCAAAGCGCTCTTCGGCGGTTAAACTCAGATTATCCATTAATCGTTCTTGGTGTGCGACTAACGATTTTTCGATTAATATTCTGAAAAAACGTTCCAATTGAGGAATTTCTTTGTATAAAATTTCCTGATTTTCTTTGGATAATATAACCACTTCGGCATCCTCGATTACCTGAATAAAAAGGTTACCCGGCTTTTGCGAAAGCAAACTGTACATATCACTGATCCACCAACCGCTACAGGCAAAACTCAAAACATGTTCGACGATATTGTCATTGATGTTGAAACTTCTCAGGACACCCGAATTGACAAAATAGGAATGTTTGCATATTTCTCCGGCATTAAGCAAAATAGTTTTGGCCTTATAATGTTTGATTTCGGTTTTGGACAAGATAAATTCCTGCTCTTGAGAATTGAGTGTCACATGCTGGGCAATATTTTCTAGGATTAATGCCATTTATTTCTTTTTCGGAAGCAAGGTAAAAGTGATTGCTTTAAAGCGGTTGTCTACAATGGTTCCTGTAACTTCGGCTTTTCTGATGGTTTCGCAAAAACCGTCTGCGGCATGAGCATCACCGTGGTCATCAATCTTCGTCCCGTCTACGAAATAGGTTTTTCCATCAATGCGGATTGCCAAATTACATCCTTTTCCTTTCATTCCAAATTGGCATTCGCCACAGGCAACTTCTACCGTTTGAGGTTTTAAGGACTCTTTTTTTTCTTGGGCATTACAAAAAAAGACAGTAAGTAATAATGCAACTGATAATAGATTTTTCATTTAGGACCATTTTTTGAGAGTCCTAAGTTAAGTAATTTGATACGAATTTTAAACAGAATAGTCTTTAAACATATAAATCCACAGCAATCTTGAAAGACGAATGTTGAATGGCGCCATCGCTATTATGACAAAAGTAATGATGCCAATGATTCTTAAGTCAAATAATTGTGTGAAAAATTGTTGTGCAATCAAATAAGTTGCGATTCCCTGTGCGACTGTTAGTCCATAATTTACATACATGGCACCAAAGAAATAACCGGGCTCTTTTTCGAATTTGTATTGACAGTGCGAACAATACTGATTCATTTTTGGAAAACCAATGTTAAGGAAGATGTTTTTTTCGTTAAAAACTTTTCCTCTATGACAATTTGGGCATTCGTTGTTTAGGATGTGAACAAGTAGATGTGACATTTTTTTGTTTTTTTCAAAGGTATTTGTAATTCGTGTCACAGCTATTTTCTATATTCGCTAATTATAGCACAAAAAAGACATTTTGTAATTATGAGTAAATATCCGATTTATTCCATTCAGCGATTTAATTGTAATGATTTCGGAAGTGATTTTTATATCAATACTTTTAAAAATCACTTGGTTAATCACGGTTTTGTCGAAGAGCCACATAGACATAATTCGTATGTGTTGGTTCTTTTTACCAATGGATCAGGTACACATGATATTGATTTTGATAGCTTCAGGATTCAGCCCGGTAGTGTGTTCTTTATGCAACCGGGACAAATTCATCATTGGGATTTGTCTGATGATATTGATGGGTTTGTTGTTTTTTATTCTCAAGAAATGTATAATCTTTATTTTAGGCAAAAGACAATTGATGGTTTTTCTTTTTATTCTTCGTTGGGGAATTCGCCCGAAATTGTTTTTGATTCTAAAGAATTAAAGACGATTGAACCTTATTTTTTCAACATACTTGAAGAATATCAAGGAAACAAATTGATGAAACAAGACAAAATTCTGAATTTATTGGATTGTATTCATATCGAAATTGCGAGAAAATATGAAGAAAATAATGTTTTAAAAGCACATTCTTATAATGTAAAAATAAAAGAGTTTAATGCGCTTTTGGAACTGCATTTTTGGACAGAAAAAACAGCCGCGTTTTATGCTTCACAACTCCATATTACGCTAAAACATTTGAATAGAATCTGCAGTGAAATCTTAAAAAAGACCACAACACAGGTTATTGCTGGAAGGGTTATTCTAGAGGCCAAAAGAATGTTGATGGATAAAAAAAGAACAGTCAACGAAATTGCAACAATGCTGGGTTTTGATGATTATTCTTATTTCGTGCGATTGTTTAAAAAGCATACAGCAATGACGCCGACCGCTTTTCGGTTTTCAAAGCGGTAATCCTGTTCAGTTTTTCTAAATAAAGTTCTCGCAAAGACGCGAAGTTGCAAAGAAATTGGTTGTAAACTTTGCGACTTAGCGTCTTTGCGAGAGTTGTATTCAAGAAATAAACTAAAAAGAAATGCCCATTTTTATGCCACATCGGAACACGAAATTATCTGAATAAATGTTGTCGATATCGCCTTTTCCGGCTACTTCCCATTTCCAATTGTATCCCAATGAAGGATCAATACTGAAATTGTTTCCGATTTTGATTTTGTATCCAATGTCGTTATTTAATAAACTCCAATAGGAATATTTTCCATCGAAATGGCCCAAAGGTGTGTCTTCGTCAAATTCGGTGTTGGAATACGCCAAAAGCCATTGAATATAAACGCCGGATTTGCGCCCGCCAGTTTTGTAAAATCGATGACCAAGCTCCACTGCAAAACCAGTGCCTTGTACTTCTACCAAATTGTTGTCATAATTCATTCGTGACATGGAAATATTCAATACAGTAGAAGTGTGTTGACTGAAAATACCAAATTTGTTTTTGCTAAATTCTGCACTTATGCCATACAATGAAGGATCAGAGTAACTGTAATTTGCAGAAATGGTAACGGTAGTCGGGTCTGATTGTCTTTGTTGGGCAAATGTTGATACGGTAAACAACAATAAAATGGTGATGAATAGTGTTGATTGCTTCATGTTGTATGGGTTTAGAATCATGAAGTTACGAATTTTTTATTAACTCAGCCTGTTTTATTTGCGATAGAAATTAGGGACAATTATTTGGATTATAGGTATAAAAAAACAGTTTAAAGTCTAAAGTAATTAAACTTTATGCTTTAAACTGTTTTATGTAATTTAAATTATATTAAGCTGTTACTTCGGAAAAAGATACAGCTTCTTTGATTCTGCGCAAAGCTTCTTTTAGTAATTCTTCGCTTGTTGCGTAAGAGAAACGGATACAATTTGGGTTTCCAAAAGCATCTCCCGTTACAGTTGCTACACAAGCTTCGGCCAAAAGATACATGGAGAAATCATTAGCATCTTTGATTAATGTTCCTTTTAATGTTTTTCCGAAGAAAGAAGAAACATCTGGGAATACGTAAAAAGCTCCTTCAGGACTGTTTATTTTGATTCCAGGGATTTCTTTTAATAATCCTACAACTAAATCTCTACGGCTGTGGAAAGCCTGAACCATGTGGTTCAATACGCTTGGGTCTGCATCTACAGCTGTGATTGTAGCGCGTTGTGCGATAGAATTTGCTCCAGATGTTACCTGGCCTTGAATTTTAGTACACGCTTTAGCAATAAATTCTGGTGCTCCAATGTAACCGATTCTGTATCCTGTCATTGCAAAAGCTTTGGCAACTCCGTTTACAGTAATAGTTTTTTCCAACATTCCTGGAATAGAACCAATACTGCAGAAAGTTCCAGAGAAATTGATGTGCTCATAGATTTCATCTGCAACTACATAAATGTTTGGATATTTTTCTAATACTTTAGCAAGAGCAGTTAATTCTTCTCTGTTGTAAACAGATCCCGAAGGGTTACATGGAGAAGAGAACCACATCATTTTTGTTTTTGGTGTGATAGCTGCTTCCAATTGTTCTGGTGTGATTTTGAAATCTGTTTCTACAGAAGTTGGAACTTCTACAGGAACTCCTCCAGATAATTTTACGATTTCGAAATAGGAAACCCAATATGGTGCTGGTAAGATTACCTCGTCACCATCATTAAGCATTACTTGTGCAATATTGTATAAAGATTGTTTTGCTCCTGTTGAAACTACAATTTGAGATGGTTTGTAATCCAATCCGTTGTCTCTTTTGAATTTTCTGCAAATAGCTTCTTTTAAGTCGCCATAACCATCAACTGGAGAATAGGTGCTATAATTGTCATCAATAGCTTTTTTTGCAGCTTCTTTAATGAAATCAGGAGTGTTGAAATCTGGTTCTCCCAAACTTAAACTGATGATGTCTTTTCCTTGTGCTTTTAATTCTCTTGCCAATGCCGCCATCGCCAATGTTTGTGAGGTGGCCAAATTGTTAATTCTGTCTGAAAGTGGATTGCTCATTAAAATGTAATTTTTGGTTTATTCTTTTTTTAGATAATTAATTATTTATAAGGCGGGTTTTAATCCCAATGTTTTTAAATGTTTGAAATGGGCAATAACAGCAGCTGTCATTGTCTTGTATTCATAATAGGGTAACTGACATTCTTTTGCCGTTTCTTTTACGATTTTTGCAATTTTGCCATAATGAACATGGCTGATATGCGGAAAAATATGATGTTCGATTTGGTGATTTAAGCCTCCGGTGTACCAGTTTATAATTTTGTTTTTTGGTGCAAAATTGACTGTGGTAAACAATTGGTGAATGGCCCAAGTGTTTTCCATTTCTCCCTCTTCATTTGGCTGTGGATTGGCTGCTTCGTCAACTACGTGTGCCAATTGGAATACAATACTCAGGATTAATCCAGCAGTGTAATGCATTACAAAAAAACCAATTAAAACTTTCCACCAAACAATCCCTATTACCATTGGTAAAACAATCCAAATAGAGATGTAAATTATTTTGGTGATAATTAATGTTGTCCACAGTATTTTTGGATTTTTAGGTTTTCCGTAGGATAATTTTCTTTTCAGGTAACTGTGCATTTGTTTAAAATCGGTGGTGATGGCCCAATTAAAAGTCAATAATCCGTACAAAAACACGGCATAATATTGTTGGAATTTGTGGAATTTATGCCATTTGGCTTCTTTGGAAAAACGCATGATTCTTCCGGCTTCCAAATCTTCATCATGACCTATGATGTTTGTATAGGTGTGGTGCAAAACATTGTGTTGTACTTGCCAGTTGTGCACGTTTCCGGCCAATAGGTATATGGTTCCTCCCATAAAATTATTTACCCAGTTTTTGGTCGAATACGATCCGTGATTGGCATCGTGCATTACGTTCATCCCAATTCCGGCCATCCCAATTCCCATAACAATGGTCAATAGAAGATGCACCCAAAAAGGCATGTTTAAGGTAAGTATCAAAAAATAAGGAACAAGGAAAACAGTAAAAAGTATTACAGTCTTCAAATGAATTTTCCAGTTCCCAGTTTTTTCAATATTGTTTTCTTTGAAATAGCTGTTAACTCGAGAATTAAGAGTCCTGAAAAACTTTAAATTGTCTTGTTTGGCAAATGTTGGAGCGCTATTGTTCATATAGTTTTTTGAATATTTGCAAAGGTAACCAATATAAATCTTCAAGATGCATTATTCGGTAAATATTTCTAAGCTAAAAGCAGTACTTTTGTTAAAAATTTTTAAGATGGATGAGATTCTAAAGTATTTTCCTAACCTGTCTGATAATCAGATAGAACAGTTTAAAAAGTTGGATTTTTTATACCACGATTGGAATGAAAAAATCAATGTTATTTCGCGCAAAGATATCGACTCGTTGTACACAAAGCATATATTGCATTCACTGGCTATTGCCAAAGTAAATAAGTTTGAACCCGGAACTTATATTTTAGATGTAGGAACAGGTGGTGGATTTCCAGGTATTCCATTGGCTATTCTTTTTCCTGAAACGCGTTTTTATTTAATTGATGTTATTGCCAAAAAAATAAAAGTGGTGAAAGCGGTTGCTGAAGCATTAGAATTGAAAAATGTCAAAGCTGAGCAAATTCGTGCCGAAAATGTAAAAGGAGATTTCGATTTCATCGTAAGTCGTGCGGTGACAAATATGCCTGATTTTGTTTCTTGGATTAAAACCAAAATCAAAAAACAAAACAAACACGAACTGAAAAATGGTATTCTGTATTTGAAAGGCGGTGATTTGACCGAAGAATTAAAAGATTTCCCGAAAGCCACAGAATATAATATTTCCGATTTCTTCGAAGATGAGTTTTTTGAGACCAAGAAAGTGGTTCATTTACCTTTGAAATTTGTTGTGTAAAAGTATCAAGTTTAAGGTTTCAAGCTTGTTGAGACTTGGAAAAATCAAAAGCCGAATCTTAAATTTAAGATTCGGCTTTTTGTTATTGTTAAAGATTTTCAAACTTGAAACCTTAAACTTTTTAAATTATTCGCCAAGAAACGGATATCTGTAATCTGTTGGAGTTACAAATGTTTCTTTGATTGTTCTTGGTGAAACCCAACGCAATAAGTTCAATGCAGAACCCGCTTTGTCATTGGTTCCCGAAGCTCTTGCTCCACCAAATGGCTGCATTCCTACAATGGCTCCAGTTGGTTTATCATTGATGTAGAAGTTTCCTGCAGCATTTTGTAATGCAACTGTTGCTTCCTCAATGGCGTAACGGTCTTGGCTGAAAACTGCTCCAGTCAAAGCATATTCAGATGTAGTGTCAACCAATTTTAGTGTTTCGGACCATTTAGCGTCTTCATAAACATAAATCGTGATTACTGGTCCGAATAATTCAGTTTCCATCGTAGTGTATTTTGGGTTTGTAGTTACGATTACGGTTGGTTCAATAAAATAACCAACAGATTTGTCGTAATTTCCTCCAACGATAATTTCGGCATCAGCATCTTTTTTGGCTTGGTCAATATAACTGGCCAATTTGTCAAAAGAACCTTCGTGAATAACGGCAGTAATGAAGTTTCCAAAATCTTCTGGAGAACCCATTTTCATAGATTTTACATCAGCAATTAATTGTTCTTTAACGGCAGGCCATAAACTTTGTGGTACATAGGCTCTTGATGCGGCAGAACATTTTTGTCCTTGAAATTCAAATGCACCACGTGTGATTCCTGTAGTAACTTGTTTTGGATTGGCACTTGGATGAGCGATAATGAAATCTTTACCGCCAGTTTCCCCAACAATTCTTGGGTATGTTTTGTAATGGTTGATGTTTGTTCCAATTTTTGCCCAAATATCTTTGAATACGTGAGTTGAACCAGTAAAGTGAATTCCGGCAAAATCGCGACTTGCCAAAACTGTATCTGTAATCATTAAAGCATCTCCGAAAACAACATTGATAACTCCATCTGGAACACCAGCTTCTTTGAATACATCAATGATAATTTTTGCAGAAAAAACCTGACTGTCACTTGGTTTCCATACTACTACATTCCCCATCATGGCGGCACTGGCAGGCAAGTTGGCAGCAATTGCAGTAAAGTTGAATGGAGTTATCGCATATACAAAACCTTCAAGCGGTCTGTATTCTAGACGGTTCCACATATCAGATGCTGATTTTGGCTGGTCGGCATAAATTTGTGTCATGAACTCTACGTTGAAACGTAAAAAATCAATCAATTCACAGGCGGCGTCAATTTCGGCCTGATGGATATTTTTGGATTGACCAATCATCGTTGCAGCATTGATTTTTGCTCTGTAAGGACCTGCAATTAATTCGGCTGCTTTTAAGAAAATCGCTGCTCTTTGTTCCCAAGCCATATTTGCCCATGCGGTTCTGGATTCCAATGCATTTGCAATAGCCTTTTCAATATGTGATTTTTCTGCCAAATGATAGGTTCCTACAACGTGTTGATGATCGTGTGGGGCTGTAATATTTTTGGTGTTTCCTGTTTTAATCTCTTCGCTTCCAATATACAGCGGAACATCAATTTTAGAATTCCACATTTCTTTATACGCTGCTAGAACAGCTGTTTTTTCCGGGGAATTGGGGGCGTAACTTTTTACAGGTTCGTTTACCGCTTTGGGTACGTTGAAAAATCCTTTTAGCATAACTTTATAATTTGAATAGTAAGCAATTATATAATTTGCTGCAAAAGTACAACGGAAAGATTTAAATTATACTAAAAATGTTATAATAAAAGTCAAATTAGTTTAATGCGAAAGGTGCGCACAGTCTAAAAGTGGGTACAATAACCCTGAAAGATTTAGTAGAAGTAAAGTTAATCATATTGAAATAACCTTTCATGGCGCCATAAGGCGATGATAGCAAGCATCCAGAACTGTAAGTGTGTTGTTCTCCTGGTTTTAAAACCGGTTTTTTACCAATAACGCCTTCACCATCAACGTATTCCAAATCGTTTAAGGAGTCGAAAATTTCCCAATGACGAGAAGTGAGTTGTACAGAATCTTTGCTGTGGTTTTCGATGGTGATTTCATAACTAAAGGCAAAATGTATCTTGTAGTTTTTGAAGTATGTTCCTTCAAAACTAGTCAATACCGTAATTTTTATGCCTCTTGTGATTTGAGAAACCATGTTAATGAGCGGATTAAGTGCTGTATTGCGACAAATCTACAAAAAAAATGAATAATTTATTTAAAAAAAAATTAAAGTTTTCTAATTTGTTATATTTAACGAATTTGCTGTTCCCTTGCCAATTACTTTTTCGTAACGGTCAGCACTTCCTTTGTAGTAAACCAAAACAGTATATTCGTTTTCTGTTTGATAAAAATTTCCGTCAATGGCGTGTTCCTGATCGATAATTCCTTTGGAGTTTACCGTCAGGTATTGGTAGTTTGTAAATCCTTGTTTGATTAAAACGGCTTTCTCATAAAGACCTTTTTTAGTGTTGAAATCCATTTTGAATTCTGGGGTTGTGCTATAATTGTTGAACATTCCCACGATGTAAATGGAAGAACTCGGATCTGCCAAAGGTGACGAAAGACTGAAGTAAACCCAAGAATAATCAGATTCGGTGATGTTGTTTTCTGCGTCAAATTTTCTAATTGTAAAGTTTCCGTTAATGTCCGAATAGTTAGAGTATGGGAAACTGGATTTGTCATTGTTGGTGAATAAATGTGTATTGTAAATTCCATTATCCGAATTGACAAAACTCACGTAGTTATTGGCATTTTTGATGTCTTTGGAATCAAAATTCAAAAATTCATTTCCTGCCCAAAACTGGGTTTCCTTATCGTATTTATAAACATAATTATTGCTGACGGTATATTGCGGAGGAACATTTTTGATGGCGGTACAGAATTTTCCGTTTTGAAGCAATAATACTTTTAGGTTTTGCATCGGATTTTGAAATAATATTCGATCTTCTCCTTTGATTTCAATTTCTAAATTGTGTTTGGCATAAATATCTTTGACGGTTCGGGCTCTTCTGATTTTCAAAGAAACTGGCACTAGGTCTTCGTATAAAACAAAATATCTTTTTGTGACTACTTCTTTGTCAGAATTTAAAATGGTAAGTACATAATTACCGCTAAGGAGTAATCTATTCGTGTAATTATTTGGAAGCGATAATTTGTAATGCGTAAAAATCTGTAATGTATTGAAAGAGTTTATAGTTTCCTGAATTTTTTGACCATCAAAACCAGAAAGATATTCGCTTTTTGGAATGTCTGTTGGAACCCAATTGTAATCGCAGTGTGTGATTTCATAATAATAGTCGGCTTCGTTACCAAACAAATCATCAAATTCAAAATTAAATTGATCTCCTAACCGGAAAATCGGAACTACGTTTTGATTGTTTTGGGTAAAAGCTGCTGTTTTGATGTTATAAGGAGGTGCAACTTCAATTTGTGTTTGTGCTGTAACTGTAAAATAAAAAAACGAAAGTAATACTGCGTAGGCTGTTTTCATTTGTGATGAATGTTCATGAACTGTAAATATACAAATTAACGGAAATTAATTTGAGCTTACCGATGAGTTTAAAAACAATCAAAGTTAAATTTAACCATATAAGGAATGTAAGGACATATAAGCTAGGATTTAAATAACAACTTAAATGAACTTATATGCCTTATATGGTAAACCTTCTTTTATTCTAAAATAAAACTCAAATTGCTTTCAATCTCGGCGCCAATGAAGTTTTCGTCCAAAAGAGAATCAGATAATAATTTTTTACTTTCCTGCAAGCGGATGATTTTTTCTTCGACGGTATTTTTGGTGATAAATCGAATCACGTTGACTTTGTTCATTTGGCCAATTCGGTGCGCGCGGCCAATTCCCTGTTTTTCTGAAAAAGGATTCCACCACGGATCCAGGAAAACTACATAAGAGGCTTTGGTAATGTTGAGCCCAACACCGCCAGCTTTCAAGGAGATGAAAAACAATAGTGGTTTTTCCTGTTGCTGAAAACGATTCACTTGATATTCTCTTTCGTTTAAAGAGGTTTCTCCCGTGAGCTCACAAAAATCGATTTTGTTTTCTTTGCACCACTTTTTATAAAAATCCAAATTGGATGTAAACGAACTGAATACAATTGTTTTCTGGTTTGATTGTACCAAAGTTTCCAAATATTGGGTTGCGGCAATATATTTTCCAGAATCCATTTCGGATTTTGAATCAATCATTTTTGGGTGATTGCTCAATTGGCGCAAACGTATCAAAGTGTTGATGATGCTGATTTTGTCAACTTTATCTCCTTCAGCTTTTAATAGAGAATTGCGTGCTTTGGATTTTTCTTCTTCGTATAGTTTTTCCTGTTCGGGTTCCATTTCGCAATAAAAGATTTGCTCGGAGAGTTCCGGTAAATCTTTTAAAACTTGTTCTTTGGTTCGTCGTAAAATAAAAGGTGCGATGAGATTTTTTAATTCTAATAAACTGTTTTCGTCCTGTTTTTTCTCGATTGGGAATTTGTAATTTTCGACAAAAAAAGAATAGCTTCCCAAGATATTTGGATTGATAAATTGCATTTGCGACCATAAATCATCGAGGGAGTTTTCTATCGGGGTGCCGCTCAATGATATTTTATGGCTGGCTTTTATCTGATTGATTGCCTTGAAAATTTTGGAGTTTTTGTTTTTGATGTATTGACTTTCGTCCAAAATCAAATATCTAAAATTGTATTTTTCCAAAATCGAAATATCTCTGGAAACTACAGCGTAACTAGTGAAAATCAAATCGTATTTTTCTAGTTTTTTCGAAAGCATTTTTCGGTCGTTGCCAATGTATTGCACTCTCCGAAAATGCGGAGTGAATTTTCGGGCTTCGTTGTACCAGTTAAAAACCAAAGACGAAGGCAGGACAATCAATGCTTTTAGGTATTCTTTTGGTACAGGAATTTCGTTTCCGAATAAATCAAGCTGAACGTTTTCGGCCTTTTCAAAATCCAATTGTTCCTGCACTGCAACCAATGTGGATAAAGTTTGCAATGTTTTTCCCAATCCCATATCATCGGCAAGACAAGCGCCCAATCCATTGTTGTAATGTTCCAAGAGCCATTTAATTCCGTCTATTTGATATGGTCTCAAAGTAGCTTTTACCAAAGGTGAAGGTTGGTATTCGATTGTTTCTTGTGAATTAATTGAGCTTTTTAGTTGGGGAATATCTTCCAAAACGGCAAAATTGCTTTTTGGCAAAGTAAGATTTCCATTTTGGATTTTTGCCAATTTTGCCATCGGGCCATAAAGCGTCATCCATTCGACGGGGATTAAAAAATAGTTACCGTTTGGTAAAAGGAAAAGACGATTTCGGTTTTTTATGTTCGGAATGATTTCGCTGAAACTAAATTCAAATGCTTCACAAACCACGGTCATTTTAATGTCAAACCAATCGCTTTTGACATCATTAGAAAATTGAATTCTGACTTTTTTAGTGTCAATTTTCTTGCTGTCGATTTTTAAATCTGCAACCGAAAAAACACATGATTCAAGAATTTCCTGATTTTCTATTACCCATTGAATGGTTGCGTAAGGATCTTGTTTTTCTGTTTTTGGCGAAAGCCCAAACAAACCATTTTCGGTTTTCGATAAACCTAATTCTACTAATTTATCTGCAAATGAAGATTCACTTTCCAAACGTTTGTGTTGAATGAGTCTGATATTGTTTAAATCGCTTAAATCAATATTCGAATGTGTTTTTTTGGTTGAAGTCGCTTCAAATGAATATCCGTTATAATGGAACGTTAAGTTGAGATGATAACTGTTTTTGAAAAAATCCAATACAGGTTGAATTCCGCAGGAAACGATTTTGTTCCTTGTTTCAATTTCAAAACCTGTTGCTGTGATGGCTGCTTTTCGGGCAATATCTTTGATGAATTTTTCAAAATAGTCCGGCACCAATTTCGACGGAATCTCAACAGATTTTTTCGTCAAAAAAGGAGTGATTTTTTTGGAATTGATGTGTTGCAAATGAAAAAGCTTTCGGTCAACGATAATCCAGCCCGGCTCGTCTAAAAGTATTTCAATCGCAACATCTGATGGGTAAAAAACTGTTTGCTTGTCTTTTAAAGCGAGTGTGTAAGTAATTCCGCTTTCGTGTTTGTCAAAATGGAGTTGCGTTTCTAAGTAATCATTATTGGTTGCAATCTTACTTTTTCTAAAGTCTTTCTCGATTCCCAAATTCATCGACAACGGAAAGTTCTCTTGTTTTACTCCAACATAAAATTGGTCAAGATTCGTTTTCTTGAACTGTCGAATACCAAATTCGAGTTTTGAATCTTTGAGTAAATCATCAATGGTTTTGGCAGATTTGCTGTTCTTGCTGAATTTCTTAAAAACCTTTTCGGGTTTTAAATCTTCGCAAATAGTCAGTAGTTTTTTGGTACTACCATCCAGATTGTCAAAAACAACACCGAAACTTTCTAAAACTTCGGGGCTTGCTTTTTTGTTTAAATAGGTTATTTCCTCCGTCTGTTCGATGATGTATGCCGTTGGGATATAACAATTGAGTCTTTTTTCAAAACTAATGTCAAAACAGAACAGAAAGGAGGGGGCAATTTTCAAATTTAATTGTTTATATAGATTGGCTTTTTTTTAGCCACAAATTACACAAATTAGCACTAATTAATTTATGTAATTTGTGGTTAAAATTTATTTAAAGCAAACCGGAATGATTTCTCCTTTTGCCAAACAATATTTTTCGACCAATTCGGGTGCTATTTTATTGGTGTAATCTTCCTCGACAACGGTAAAACCGATGCTTCTTAATTTGTCAAAATAATCACGCCCATAAATGCGCACGTGGTCGTATTGGCCAAATATTTTGGCGCGTTCTTTTTGGTCGGTAATTGTGTCGTCTGCAAATGTTGTAGCTCTGTTCAAATCTTGTGGGATTTGAAGAATAGCCATTCCGCCTGGTTTCAAGACGCGATACAATTCCTGCATGGCTTTTGTGTCATCTGGAATATGCTCCAATACGTGATTACATAGAATTACGTCATATTGATTATCCTCAAAAGGCAAATTGCAAATGTCTGCTTTTACATCCGCCAAAGGCGAAAATAAATCGGTTGTGGTATAATCGAGGTTCTTTTGCTTGCGGAACAATTTGTAAAAAGCCTGTTCCGGAGCAAAATGCAATACTTTTTTAGGAGCTGTAAAAAAATCGGTTTGTCCATTTAAGTATAACCAAAGCAAACGGTGTCTTTCTAGTGAAAGCGTACTTGGTGAAAGTACGTTGTTGCGCTGTGTTTCGTACCCATAAGGCAGGAATGATTTGAAACTTTTTCCGTCAATCGGGTCTGTATAGGTGTCTCCTTTTAGTGAAAAAGCGATAATTGGTTGCGCTAGATAACTCATCCTGATTAATAAAGGACGAGGAATTGTGTTGAGTATAAGTTTAAAGAGTTTTTTCATAGGGTTATTACGCAGAGATTCATAAAAGGCATTTTTTCTTATCTGTCCTTAAATGCCTTATATGGTTTGATAAATTATTTAACCATATAAGGCAATTAAGTTCATTTAAGTTTTGCCTGTTTGTTAAACAACCAAAGGTACTTTTCTAAACTCATCTTCTTCATTACTCACAATTCCTAAAGCTTTGTAGATGTAATAGAAAGTCGATAAAATCTCGGGTTTTCCGTCTATGATGGCAACATCGTGTTCGAAGTGGGCGCTAGGTTTACCATCAGCGGTGGTGATTGTCCAACCGTCTTTGTGTTGTTTGATGTTTTTGGTACCCATATTAATCATCGGTTCGATTGCGACAACCATTCCTTCGATTAAAAGCTTTCCGCGACCTCTTTTTCCATAGTTTGGCATCTCTGGATCTTCGTGCATTTTTTGTCCTACACCGTGACCAACCAGCTCTCGAACCACGCCATAACCATGTGCTTCGGTGTATTTTTGAATGGCGTTCCCAACGTCTTCTACTCGGTTTCCAGCACGTAATTCACGGATTCCGACATATAGAGATTCTTTGGTGACCTGAAGTAATTTTTTGGTTTCTGGAGCAACCTCGCCAATTTCAAAAGAATAAGCATGATCTCCGTGAAATCCGTTTTTGAAAGCACCACAATCAACCGAAATGACATCACCGCTTTCAAGAGGTTTGTTGTTTGGGATTCCGTGTACCACTTGGGAATTTGGACTCATGCACAATGAATTCGGGAAACCATAAAGTCCTAGGAAACTTGGTACAGCTCCATGATCCCTTATAAATTCTTCGGCTCTTTTGTCTAGATATAATGTTGTAACTCCTTCTTTTATTTCAGAAGCAATCATTCCTAATGTTTTTGATACGATTAACGCACTTTCACGCATTAACTCTATTTCCTCACGGGTTTTTTGAATAATCATATTTTCAAATTTTCAGTTTGCAAAAGTACAATTTTAAAATTATTTCTTTATGCGTTGGGTTTGTTTTAATTTTTTCTTAACCGCAAAGAACGCTGGGGAGGCGCAATGTCCGAAAAGCTTAGCGAACTTTGCGTAATTCTTTGTGAACTTTGCGGTTAATTCTAGACTTTAGTCGTAAATTAGCAATAATCAATCTGTTAGATTATGAGTGCAACTTTAAATGAGCAAAAAAGCCAAAAGGAAAAGGATTTGGATAAAATGAAAAGGAATGCATTTGTTCTTTTGGGGTTTGCGGTGGTTCTTTTTGTGGTTGCCAATGTTTATAATATGAATTGGCTCAAAGCTTTCAGTGAAGCGGCGATGGTTGGTGGAATTGCTGATTGGTTTGCGGTTGTGGCGCTGTTCCGACATCCGTTGGGAATTCCGATACCGCACACGGCTTTGATTCCGAATAATAAAGATAAAATTGGGGAGAATCTCGGGAATTTTGTTTCGGATGAGTTTTTGACAAGAGAAAAACTGGAAGTTAAAATTGAACAATTTAATGTGGCAATGAAAGCTTCGGACTGGCTACTAGATGAAAAAAACGCAAATCTTGTAGCTAATTTAATCGTAGAGAATGTGATTCCGGGTGTTTTGAAAACCATTGATGACGATGAAGTAAAACATTTTGTGCAAGCGCAATTTAGTGACAAACTTGGGAAATTGAATTTTGCCGAATGGATTGCTCTTGGTTTGGAATCGCTTGCAAAAAGCGAAAAGCAGGAACAATTGGTTACCAATGTTCTGAAAACATTGATTGTCGAACTACACAATCATAAGCATCTGATTGAAGAAAAAGTAAAGAGTTCTACTCCGTTTTTTTCTTTTGGCTTGGCCGATAAAAAAATAACTGAAGGTGTTTTTAATGGTTTGTATGATTTTTTGGAACAAGCCAGTTATAAAGATAGTGCTATTCGCAAAAAAATAAATGAGTATTTAATGCAGTTTATTGAGGAATTGAAAGCTTCAACAGAAATGCAACAGAAAGTAAACGAATTGGTTTTGGCTTTTGCCAATAAAAAAGAAGTACAGGATTATATCAACGGGATTTGGCTCGAAATCAAAACGGCGATTGCTGCTGATTTGGCTCAAAAAGAAGAATCATCAATTAAAAAAAGTATTGCCAGTATGATTCAGAGTTTTGGCAAAGGAATCCAAGCTGATTCGTTGATGGTGGAGAAGATTAATTATTTTATCAAAAATGATATGTTGTCAGTGCTTATTAATAATAAAAAAATGATTGGTGATTTGATATCTTCTACCGTTAAAAGTTGGGATACTGATGAGGTTTCGAAGAAACTCGAACTAGAAATAGGAAGTGATCTTCAGTACATACGCATTAACGGGACGCTGGTAGGAGGTTTGGTAGGGCTTTTGATTTATGGGGTAGAATGTGTTTTGCAGAATTTTGTGTTGTAAATTTTGGAATAAAAAAAACCTCAAATTTTCATTTGAGGTTTTTGGAGCGGAAGACGAGGCTCGAACTCGCGACAACCAGCTTGGAAGGCTGGAGCTCTACCAACTGAGCTACTTCCGCATTAATCATTAAAATTTACCCTTTACAATCAAAAAGATTGACTTTAGAGCGGAAGACGAGGCTCGAACTCGCGACAACCAGCTTGGAAGGCTGGAGCTCTACCAACTGAGCTACTTCCGCATTTATCTCACAAAACTCTTGTTTTAAAAGGAGTTCGACGAACTCGTTTGTGAGGTGCAAAGATAAATAATAAAAAAAGTTATTTGCAAATTTTTTTTTGAAAAATAATTCGGCATTTCTCTTTTTGTTTTGCAATCATTTTAAAACTAAAATGTTATGCTTTTATTTTGTATTTTAATTGTGTGATAAACAAAAAAAAATATGGGTTAAGGAGACTAATTTGTAAGATATGCCGTTATCCGGAAGAAAATTAATACAACCTGTCGATTTAATTTTGTTCAATTTTAGAATCGTTGCAGGTGGTTTTTATGCAAAAATTATGTTACGCCAGTGTTGGTGATGCTTTTATTAAATATGAGGCGAACATTTCTTAATTTAAAAAAAATGAAAATAAATAAATTTTGGGTTTTTATTGTTTTTGCACTTTTATTAAGTTGCAAAAAAGAGTTAGTCATAAATCCAGATTCTTTTGCATTAACTGAAAATATGTTCAAAAATGACAGGGAAGGGGAGAGCCTGGAAATTGATACGCTATTGATTGCAGCTTTTAAAAGTAAATCACTCATGGAATTTTATAAATCCAGAGGGTTTAAGACGGTATGGCATTCTGAAAAAAACAGAAAAATAATTCTTGTAACTATTAAGAAATGCGAAGACGAAGGATTGAATCCGTTGGATTATAACATTTCAAAATTAGAAAGTATTGAAAAAAACTTCACTGATCTAAATGACAATGAACAGGTCAATTACGATTTATTGCTTTCGTATAATTTTGAAAAATATTTGAAGCATCTTCATCAGGGAAAATTGAATCCCAAAAACGTATATTTCAATTGGGATTTGCATATGGATGAATTTGATACTCCAGCGGTTTTGAATACTGCTTTGGAAAAAGATTCTCTTGCCGGAGAAATAGTAAAATGCCAGCCTCAGGCATTAACATATAAAAAATTAATTGCAGCACTAGAAATCATCAATAAATTTCCAGAAGATACTACAGATATTATTGATACTGCTTATGTGATGCGACACAATCATACTGATAAAGCAATAATCACAGTCAAAAAGAAACTGATTTACTGGAATGATCTGGACAGTGTGAGACTTTCCTCTTTTTATGATGATAAGACATTTGAGGCGGTAAAAAAATTTCAAACCAGACATGGTTTATATTCAGATGGTGTTATTGGTAAAGGAACCATAAAGGCACTTAATTTTACCAAAGAAGAAAGAAAGCACCAAATCATTGCCAATCTGGAGCGTTGGCGCTGGTATTCTAGACCATTTGCACCAAAGTACGTGCTGATTAATATTCCTGATTACAGCCTGAATGTTGTCGAAGACCAAAATGTAACGATGAGCAAGCGAATTGTTGTAGGAAAAAATAAAAGAAGAACACCGGTATTGACGTCTGTTTTGCAGACAGTAGTTTTCAACCCAACATGGACAGTTCCTCCAACTATTTTGAAAGAGGATATTATTCCCGAATTAATCAAAGATCGAAATTATCTAAGAAAAAAAGGGATTGGAATATATGATTCAGACAGCAACGAAGTGGATCCTTATAAATGGAATGAAAAAAAGCCGAGAGGATATCGATATGTTCAAAAACCCGGATATAATAATGCGTTGGGCGTTGTCAAAATCAATTTTCCAAACCGATACAGTGTTTATATGCATGACACCGATCATCGCGATTTGTTTGATCGCAATTTTCGGTCATTGAGCTCGGGTTGCATACGTGTTGAGAAACCTTTGGAATTGGTTGAACTTTTACTGGCCGATCAGAAGAAATATACTAAGGAAAAAATGGACTCCATTATTGAGACCAAGAAAACGCTTTTTGTTCGTTTAATCAAGCGTTATGCTTTGTATCAATGGTATTGGACCGCTTGGAGTGAAGACGGTGAATTGGTTTTCAGAGACGACATCTATAATCTTGATGCCGATTTGTATTCTCAATTACGAAATTAGTCTTGGCAATTAGGATTCATTTAATGAAGGATGATAGATAAATAAACAGGATTGATCTTTTATCATTGATATGATTTCTGTTGCCAATTCTACCGGAACCGCTGGGCATCCTTGACTTCTGCCCAAACGGTTGTGCCTCTTTATGAACGACTCCGAAACATAATCGGCACCATGAATCACGATGGCTCTTTCGCGAGCAGAATCGTTTATACCTTTTTCTAAACCATCTAATTTTAACGAATTGCCGTGTTTTCCATAATATTCTTCTCCAGTAGCGTAGAAGCCCAAACTGCTTTTGAAGGACTCAGGGATGTTCGAAAAATTATTGGCAAATTCATCTCCGGTGTTTTTTCCGTGTGCAACCAAAGTCTGGATAAGTATCTCATTGGTCGTTAAATCAATAATCCAAAGGCGTTTTGAATTGGATGACAAACTAAAATCAATTAAAGTTAAAATGTCTTTTTTGATTAATCCATTTGCTTTAAAAGCATAAAAACCTTTCAAAGCTTCGCAAAAGCATTCTTTATTGGGCAGCTGAAATTGATTGGTTTGTAATGAGTTGTAAGTCGACTGAATTTTACTGTCAATATCAGAAATTGTTTTTGAAACAGCCAATTTTTTGGATTTTATTGTAGTAGAAACTTCTGTTTTGCCTGTAAAAGACAAAGAAGCTAATAAAAACGGTATTGCGATAAAAAACTTATAAAACATTGAAATCCATTTAGTTGCTAAAATATTGAGGGGAGGCAAATATACAAACAAATATTGCTTAGCAAAATAATAAGCGCATTTTAACGATTATTTTGGGTTTTTTATCGACTTTTTTTTACAAAATGAGTATAGGTGTCAGTATTTTTTTTAATTTTTGCTTTATCTTAGCCCCAAATAGAAAGTTTTTTATGACCAAAATTATAAACAGTATTGCTTTTTTTATAATTATAGGCACAAGTCTATTGTATGGCCAGAAAAAGATTCTTAATGCAAAATCGATAACTTCTAGAATATCGATAGATGGGAAAATTTTGGAAGGCGAATGGGATTCAGCAGAAACTGCTGCTGATTTTGTTATGTATCAACCTGATAATGGTAAACCAATCAGTGTAAATAAAAAATCAGAGGTTAAAGTAATTTATGATAATGATGCTGTTTACATTGCAGCCAAATTATTTGATGAAAATCCCAGTCAAATAAAAAAGGAAATCACCAATAGAGATGTTTTTGGGGTGAGTGATTATTTTGCAGTTTTTATTAATGGTTTTAATGATGGACAACAAGATTTCAGATTTTATGTAACTGCAGCGGGAGTTCAGCTGGATTGTATTGCTACTGAAGACACTAAGGATTTTTCCTGGGACGCCATTTGGGACAGTAAAGCTGTAATAACCAATGATGGCTGGATAGTCGAAATGAAAATTCCCTACGCTGCAATACGATTCTCAAATTCTGACAAACAAGTATGGGGGATTAATTTTCTTAGAAATATACAAAGAGATGTGCAGGTGTATTCATGGAATCGGATTGATACCAAAATTGGTGCCGAACTGACACAAAATGGGCTGTTGGAAGGAATTGAAAATATCAAGACACCAACCCGATTGTTCTTTATTCCGTATGCTTCATTTTATTATCAAAAAGACCAATTCCAGTCGGATAAAACGTTCAAAGGAGGTGTGGATATCAAATATGGGATTAATGACGCTTTTACGCTGGATGCGATTTTAGTGCCCGATTTTGGTCAGACAAAATTTGATAATGCCATTTTAAATCTCGAACCATTCGAACAAAAATTAGATGAAAATAGACCTTTTTTTACCGAAGGAACCGAGTTGTTTTCAAAAGGAAATTTGTTTTACTCCAGAAGGATAGGAGGTTATCCGAGTTCTGATCCTGCATTGAAGGAAAACGAAAAAATTACAGATTTCCCAAGTACTGTCGATTTACTTAATGCAATCAAAATTTCGGGGCGTACCAAAAAAGGTTTGGGAATAGGTTTTCTAAATGCCGTTACCGAAAAAACATACGCCACCATAAAAGATACTGTAACAAATGCTGAGAGGAAAGAAGTTATTGAACCACTTGCCAATTATAATATATTTGTTTTGGACCAAAGGTTTAATCAAAATTCGTCGGTGACTTTTATCAATACAAACACAATCAGGAACGGGAGTTTTAGAGATGCAAATGTTTCAGGACTTTTATTTGATTTGAATACTAAGGAAAATGCTTATAGCCTGAACGGGGATTTTAAATACAGTAAAGTAAATACGGTTGATGATTATGACGGTTTTAAAACCGCTCTGAATTTTGAAAAAACAAGCGGAAAAATCCGTTATGAACTTTCGGGAAAATATATTTCGGAAAACTATGATGTCAATGATTTGGGATTGATTTATTATACTAATTATTACAACCCTTACGCCAATGTGAGCTACAGAATCTTGAATCCAACTTCTGTTTTTAATACGTTTAAAATTCTGCAAGAAGCTAATTTGGAAATTCAAAACACAACAGGGAAAATTCAAGAGGATTATCTGAAGACTACTATAGGAGCTTCTACTTTTAAAAATAATTACTATGAATTCTCGTTAGTTCTCACTCCAAAAGGAACTTTCGATTTTTATGAGCCCAGAGAAGTTGGTCGCTATGTATATGTTCCAAAAAGAATTTCTTCTCTTTTTACTTTTGAATTAAACAAGAATCATGCATTCACGGTAGGCCTGCAATCTTTTTTTGTAAAATATGATGAGGAAAATAGATTGAATTATGGTGTTTTTATTAACCCAAAATACCGATTTAGCAATCAATTTTCATTAGAATACGCCTTAGATTATTCTGTGAAAAAAAACGACAGAGGCCGTGTTGATTCTGATGATTTAGGGATTGTATTTGCCGAAAGAAATAGAGAAATACTGCAGAATACGCTTGTCGGAAAATTTGCTATCTCAAATAGAATGTCTTTAAATCTCGATGTGAGATACTACTGGTCGTATGCCGATAACCATGAGTTTTTTACGTTGCAGGACGATGGTTATCTGACTCCAAATCCTGGTTACAACTTAAACAAAAACAGGAATTTTAATTCCTGGAATTTGGATTTGTCCTATTCGTGGTGGTTTGCCCCAGGAAGCGAAATGATTTTGTTGTACCGAAATTATGCTTTGGAAGAAACCAATCAAATCGAGAAAAGCCTTTCGAACAATTTTTCAGATGTGTTCAATAGTAATTTGACCAATATTATATCGCTTAGCATTCGTTATTATATCGACTATAATGTGGTTAAAAATAAATTTTGATTTAGTTGGGATGTAAATAAATATCATTTCCCAAAGAAAAATCTTTTTATAAGACAAAATTCTCCTTAAAAATCAAGGTTTTTATACTCGATTTTTGAGGAATTTTTTTGCGTTTTTTTTACAAAAAATCGCTTTTTGCAACACAATTTTAAGTATTTGTTGTACTTCTCTTTTTTATGTACAATAGTAGTTTTGACGAACTTATATTTTTTTGGAATGCGTTATCTTTGCAAAAAATTTCATACCATGAACAAAAAAGTAATTTTAATGATTTTAGACGGTTGGGGAAAATCACCTGACCCGAAAGTTTCTGCAATTGATAATGCAAATGTTCCGTTTATAAATAGTCTTTATACAAAATATCCTAGCGCACAACTTCGAACAGACGGGTTGAATGTTGGACTTCCTGATGGACAAATGGGAAACAGCGAAGTAGGACACATGAACCTAGGAGCTGGAAGAATTGTTTATCAAGATTTAGCCAAAATTAATCTTGCCGTAGAACACAAAACGTTGGCAAAAGAGCCAGTGCTTATCGAAGCTTTTGAATATGCAAAAAAAACCAATAAAAAAGTACACTTTTTAGGTCTTCTTTCAGATGGTGGGGTTCACTCGCATACGTCTCACTTACGCGGATTAATTGATGCTACTCAAGAATATGGCCTTCAAAACGTATTCGTACATGCTTTTACCGATGGTCGTGATGTAGATCCAAAATCTGGAAAAAAATACATTCTGGATTTAGAAAACTATATTTATTCAACTACCGTAAAATTGGCATCGATAACTGGTCGTTATTATGCTATGGACAGAGATAAACGTTGGGAAAGAGTGAAATTGGCCTACGATGCAGTGGTTCATGGAGAAGGAATTCACTCTACAAATGCTGAAGCCAGTATCAAAGAAAGTTACAAAAACGACGTAACCGATGAGTTCATCAAACCAATTATAATGGTGGATGACAAAAATCAACCTCTTGCCAAAATTGAAGAAGACGATGTGGTTATTTTCTTCAACTTTAGAACTGATAGAGGTCGTGAATTGACCGAAGCGCTTTCGCAAAAGGATTTCCACGAGCAAAACATGCACAAATTAAAATTGTACTATGTGACGCTTACCAATTATGATGAAACTTACGAAAATGTAAAAGTGGTGTACAACAAAGACAACATCACTGAAACATTGGGTGAAGTTTTGGCAAAAGCCAATAAAAAACAAATTCGTATCGCCGAAACAGAAAAATATCCTCACGTAACCTTTTTCTTCTCAGGTGGGCAGGAAACTCCATTTGAAGGCGAAACCAGAATTTTGAGAAACTCTCCAAAAGTAGCTACTTACGATTTACAGCCAGAAATGAGCGCTTATGAATTGAAAGATGCTTTGGTGCCAGAATTAAACAAAGGTGAAGTTGATTTTGTTTGTTTAAATTTTGCCAACGGAGACATGGTTGGGCATACAGGAGTTATGAGTGCGGCGATAAAAGCCTGTGAGGCTGTTGATGCTTGCGTAAAAGAAGTTGTCGAAGCCGCTCTTGCAAATGATTACACAACAATCATTATTGCAGATCACGGTAACTGCGAAACTATGATTAATCCTGATGGTTCTCCAAACACGGCTCACACAACGAATCCTGTGCCAATTATTTTGGTGGACAAAGAGTTGAAAAACATTAACAATGGTGTTCTGGGAGATATCGCTCCAACAATTCTTGCTTTGATGGGAATTGAGCAACCAGCAGCTATGACAAGTCATTCGTTGTTGTAAAATAAATGTAATGTGCGTAGAGACGTTGCAGTGCAACGTCTCTACTATCATAATAAACTTAGAATCTAATTCAAAAAACTCAAATCGCTTCCGGTTTCGAGTTCTTCCGGCAATTGATTTTGTCTAAAAAGGCGCGCCTGAAGATTTCCTTTGAGTGTAATTTTTTCTCCTTTTACATCCAGCCAGCTTCCTTCTCGTAATCCTAAAACTGGCAACGAATTAAAGGCGTGAAATTCTTTAATTCTCGTTTCTCTAGTTTCTCCCATGTGTTTGGATTGTAAATCCGGATCGAGATAATGCGGATTCAAATTAAACGGTATCAACCCTAAAGTTTGAAAGCTCGGAGGGTAAATAATAGGCATATCGTTGGTCGTTTGCATGGTCAATCCGCAAATGTTGCTTCCTGCGCTGGTTCCAAGATATGGAGTTCCATTTTTTACAACATTGGCAAGAATGGTCATCAAGTCTTTTTTGTACAATTGAGTAACGAGCAAAAAGGTGTTGCCTCCGCCGGTAAAAATACCTTCGGCTTTTTGTACGGCTTCTTTTGGATTTTCAAATTCGTGAACCCCTTTTACGCTTATGTTTATTTTGGCGAAAGCCGTAGCAACTTTGGAGGTGTATTCGTCGTGAGAAATGCCGCTTGGTCTTGCAAAAGGAATAAATAAAATGGTTTTACAATCCTTAAAATGCAATTGCAATTCGGGCAATAAATATTCCAGATATTCACCTTCGTGCAAAGTCGAAGTACTGGCTATAATGCAGTTTTTCATTTTTGTTTTGTGTAAAATTCGGCGTAAAGGTATAAAATGAAAATTTTTTAACGGGTCGAACAAAGGTTTTAATTAACAAAGTTTTACCAACTAATTAGTAATTAATTTGGATGGTATTGGGATACTTTTACATTTTATAAATGGTACAGTATGCTAATCTAACAAAAAAAGGATTGTGTTTTTTTACCATTAAGAGATTAAGAAAATTAAGTTTTAGTCTTAATGAATCTTAATCTCTTAATGGTTATAAGAGAAAAAAACTTTTGTTTTTTAAGAATCAAACTAAATTTTGGATTGGTATTATTAACGGATTGTCATTTTAATTAATTAAAAAATTGAGTGTGAGGAAGAATTTTACTTTATTATTTCTTTTCTTTTTTTTAACACAGTTGGTTGTTGCACAATCAGGAACCGAAAAATGGATAAAAGGTCAGGTGAGTTCGAATGGAATTCCCGTTGAAGGAATCAATATTATGAACACTTCAACCAAAGCATCAGCCGTGTCTGATTCCTACGGTTCTTTTTCGATTCTTGCGAAAGAGGGTGATATCTTGAATTTTTCAGCGGTAGATTATGAGGATTTAAGAAAATATGTGAAAGTTCAAGAATTCAGGATGGGGACTGTTATTGTTGATTTAACACCAAAAAGTATTCAGTTGGATGAGGTAGTCATTAAAGATTACCATGGAATCAGTGCCGAGAGTCTTGGGATTCCAACATCTAAAGTAAAATTAACGCCAGCTGAAAGACGGCTTTATACGGCGGGCGATTTTAAACTAAAAGATTTATTTAAAATTTTGGTTGGCGGAATGCCTTTCGATCCCGTTTTGAATGCCATAAACGGTAGAACCAAAATGCTCAAAAAAGAATTGAGTGTCGAGAAAAAAGAATTCTTGATGGCTAAACTAGAAGGCTTATTTGAAGACAAATATTATATCGAAACACTGAAAATACCCGAGGATTTCATCAAGGGATTCCAATATTATTGTATAGAAGATCAGGATTTCGTTAGGTCGTTGAACGAAAAGAATAAAACGATGAGTATGTTTTTAATTGTTGGTATGGCAGACAGTTTTAATAAAAACAGGGAAAGTAATCTCAATTAGTCTTAATTCTAAAATCTTATAAATTTTATTTCTTGTGAAAAATAGTTTATTAGTACTGTTTGTTTTGTTGGGACAAAGTCAATTAATGACCGCACAAACAAATGTAGAAAAAATCATAACGGGAACAGTACTATCCGATATAGCACAATTGGAAGGAATTAGTGTTGTTAATTGTTCCAATAAAATGATTGCTGTTACTGATAAAAATGGCTGTTTTTCGATTCAGGCAAAATCCGGTGATATATTGGATTTCTCAGGGATTGATTATAAATACCTCCGAAAATATGTGTACAAATTTGAATACAATTCTGGTGTAATGGAGGTAAACATGACAGCTAAAGCAGTGGAATTGGATGAGGTGGTTATCAATAAATATGGAAGCATTAATGCCGAAAGCCTTGGAATAATTCCAAAGGGACAAATCAAACTTACACCACAGGAACGAAGATTGTATTCCAGTAAAGGAATTGTTGATGGAACGTATAGCATACTTTCTGGCGAAAGAAGTTTACTCAAAATGAATCTCGAAGTCGAAAAGAAAGAGTTATTGCTAAAAAAACTCGAATATCTTTTTGGGAATAAATATTATACCAATACTCTGAAAATCCCTGAAGAACTCATTAAAGGATTTCAATATTATTGTGTAGAAGACAATGAGTTTGTTGAGTCTTTGGGTTTAAAGAATAAAACAACAACCATGTTTTTGATGACAAATTTAGCCACAACATATAATCAAAAGCGATTGGGCGAAGAATAAAATCCATTATTCGGTTGTGTTAAAACTACATTTTGAAGATTCTTCCGAATAAAGGTGATTGAAGTATTGTTTTTTCTTCAATATATTGTAAATCAGTTTTTTTAATGAAAATTATAACAAAAATAACATCAAGATTTATCATTAGGATAGAAATAAAGTTGTAAATTTAATAGACAATTTTGGTGTTCCATGGAAACCGAAATGTTTTTTAAAAATGATAATCTTTATTTGAATACAAAATGAAAATAATAACAGGAATTTTGATTTTGTTTTTGGGCTGCCAGCTTAGCTTCGGTCAGGTCTTGGTGCGAAAAGCATTGCACGGAATAGTTGTGAATGATTCAACAGCTGTAGAAAATGGTTTGGTTTTCAATATAAATGCAAAAACGGGAGCTCTTATAAGTAACAAAGGGTATTTTAGTATTTTGGCTAAGGTAAATGATACTTTGGTTTTTTCCAGTTTAGGATTTAAGACCAAAAAAATAGTGCTTTCGCAAACGGATGTTAATTCTTCTTTTTTTAGATTGAAATTGGATGCTGTGGCCAATCAGTTGTTGTCAGTGTTGGTGTATGCCAAACATGGTCCTCATCCTGAATTTGGGAATACTCAAAGAATTGTTGACACTCAATATTATGATGATTTACAGTCTTCTCCAGATAATATTTTAATGATGCCGACAGGCACAGGCGATCCCAACAATATGGATTGTATTCGTGTGTTTAATATGGTTTTCAAAAATTTACTTAAAAACAATCCAGATAAAGCAGATTTGGTTTCGGATGTTGGCTTTACTACAGTTGCTATGAATCATCTCAATTATTCTTTTTTTACCGATAAATTAAAGTTGAAAGATGATCAGGTTGGGCTCTTTTTGTTATTTTGTGAAAACGACCCAAAATCTAAAACCTTTGTAAATACTTCAAGTCAGGAATTTGAAATCATGGATTTTTTGATTACAAAAAATAATGAGTTCAGAAATATTGCTACTTTTGAAAAATGAAAAAAAGATTAGTTTTTGCTCTTTTATTGTTTCTTTCGGTTTCATTGAGCAGTTTTGGTGTGCATAAATTTTATATGGGTATTTACCAGATTAATTATTCGCCCGAAAAAAAGATGCTTCAGGTTACTTCACGAATATTTGTTGATGATCTCAATAAAGCATTAGAAAAAAAATACAACAAAAAGTTTTTTATTGGTTCAGATAAAGAAACATTAGGATCAGTCGAGCTTTTAAAAAAATACCTCGTAGAAAATTTCTCCATTAAAGTAAACGGACAATCAAAAACTATGAATTTCTTAAGCAAAGAAATGGATGCTGATGTATTGATATGTTATTCGAATGTGAAGGATATTTCCAAAATTAATTCCCTTGAAATTTCTAATTCTGTTTTGATAGATTGTTTTAGTGAACAGCAAAATATTGTTCATGTAACAGTATTTGGAACTAAAAAAAGTTTGCTTTTTACAGAGACTTCAATGAGAGAAGTGTTAAAATATTGACGGAAAAGAACAATTATGTTTAAAATTGTTATTTTCACCGCCTAAAATAATTTTGAACACTTATTCATGAGAAAAACGTTACTCTTATTTATTATTCCAACCATTTTATTGGCACAAGAAAAAGCAGTTACCCCAACTGTAAAGCAACCAGGGAAATATGATACCAATAAATTTAGCCAAATGTATGATTTATTGGCAACTCCCAATATGTTTCGTACAGCGGCTGGAGCTCCAGGTCCTGCATACTATCAGCAACAGGCAGACTATAAAATTGATGTGGAACTGGATGATAAAAATGCAAAATTAAGCGGTTCTGAAACGATTACGTATTATAACAATTCACCAGATAATTTAGAGTATTTATGGGTGCAGTTGGACCAAAACCAAGCTGCCAAAAACTCTCAGACACCATTGGCAGAAAATGAAAAAATAGAGACTGTTTTGTCTGTGAATAAATTTGCAAATGAGTATTTGAAAGCGGGATTGGATCGTGGTTTTAAAATTGAATATGTAAAAGATGTAAAAGGAAATCCGTTGTCTTATACCATCAATCAAACGATGATGCGAATTAATTTGGCTACGCCAATGAAGCCCGGAACCACTATGTCTTTTTCAATAAAATGGTGGTATAATATCAATAATTATCAGCAGGATGGAGGTCGTTCCGGTTATGAATTATTCGAAAAAGACGGAAACAAGTTGTATGTTATTGCTCAGTTTTATCCAAGAATGGCGGTTTATAATGATGTCGAAGGCTGGCAAAACATGCAATTTTGGGGTGGTGGAGAATTTGCATTACCGTTTGGGAATTTTGATGTAAATATCACGGTTCCTGCAGATCACGTTGTGGATGCTACAGGTGAATTGATGAACAGAGCCGAAGTGTTTACCCCAGAACAAGTAAAAAGATATCAATTGGCTCAAAAATCATTTGATAAACCGGTAGTTATCGTAACTCAGTCTGAAGCAGAAGCTGCCGAAAAAGGATTTTCTGATAAAAAGAAAACATGGAAATTCAGTGCTAAGAATGTTAGAGATTTTGGAATAGCCACTTCGAGAAAATTTATTTATGATGCTATGGCGGTTCAATTGGCTGGGAAAGTTGTCATGGCAGAATCGGTTTATCCAAAAGAGGCCAATCCGCTTTGGGGAGAAACATCAACAAAGACTGTTGCTCACACGATAAAAAGTTATTCTTCGCACACTTTTGATTATCCTTATCCAAAAGCGGTTTCTGTTTCAGCTGAAGATCAGGGAATGGAGTATCCTATGATTTGCTGGAATTTTGGTCGTCCCGATGAGAATGGAGTAACAAGCGAACAAATTAAAAACGGAATGATAGGAGTGGTGATTCACGAGGTTGGACATAACTTTTTTCCGATGATTGTGAATTCTGATGAGCGACAATGGACTTGGATGGACGAAGGATTAAATTCGTTTATGGAATATATGGCAGAGCAGGAGTTAAGTCCAAACTTTCCTTCTAGGCGAGGTCCTGCAAAGAATATCGTTCCGTATATGAGTGGTGACCAAAAATTTTTGGAACCAATTATGTCCAATTCCGAAAATATAATTCAGTTTGGAAATAATGCTTATGGAAAACCAGCTACAGGTCTTAATATTCTTAGAGAAACAATTATGGGGCGTGAGTTGTTTGATTATGCCTTCAAAATTTATGCTGATAGATGGAAATTCAAGCACCCTACTCCTGAAGATTTTTTCAGAACGATGGAGGATGCTTCAGCAGTCGATTTGGATTGGTTTTTTAGAGGTTGGTTTTACTCTACAGACTTTGTGGATATTGGTATTAATGATGTAAAACAATATTTTGTAACTGAAAATCCAACCGCAGCACTAAAAGATGCTAAAGTAAAAAAAGGACGTTTTGGAGTAGAAAAAGGACCTTTTGTATATTTAGTTGCTGGAGATAATCCAGAATTGAATCCTGCTTCGAAAAAACCGTTACAAATTGAAGAAGTGAGTTCACTTTCGGAATATGTAAACTTAAAGCTTACTGCAGAAGATAAGGCTTCCTTGAAAAAACCAAAATACTTTTATGAAGTAGAATTCAATAAACCGGGTGGAATGCCAATGCCTATAATTGTTCAGATTACGTATGAAGACGGAACAATGGATAATTATAAATATCCAGCTCAAATTTGGAGACAAAATAATGAAACGGCAAAGAAAGTATACGCTACTACAAAAGCCATTAAGCAAATTCAAATCGATCCAAAACTTGAAACCGCAGATATTGATGTAACTAACAATACTTGGCCAAAAGTAGAAACGAAATCAAAGTTTGATTAACCAAAAGGTGCTAAGTTATTAAGATGCTGAGTTGCTAAGATTTTAAAGGGAGAAAAAAGCCTTTGAGTCTTAGTTGTTCAGCATCTTTTTTTATGACTTTTTTTTAATCACAAAGTTTTTAATTTTAATATCTTTGCCCATTAAATCACAGAAATTATGTTTGGAATAGGAGGCGGTGAATTAGTTTTTATCATGTTTATCGTATTGATGCTTTTCGGATCTGATAAAGTACCAGAAATTGCAAGAACTATGGGTAAAGCGATGGCACAGCTTAAAAACGCAACCAACGATATCAAAAGCGAAATACAGAAAGGAGCAGAAGCAAATGGTTTTGATCAAAAAACTTTGGATGATTTAACAGGTGGTATTAATTCTGAAATCGACAAGGTAAAGAATAATCTTTTGGGAGACACTTCTGGTACATTAAATGGAATTACCGATACGTTCAATACTGAAGTTAATAAAACAAAAGACAGCGTCTTAAGCGGTACTACAAATCCCGATGGGACTAGCGTTTTAGATGATATTTCCGGACCTATTAAGAGACAAATGTAATGCTAGAAAAGTTACTATCTCTAGATACTCAGCTATTTATTTATCTTAATGGTTTAGGTTCAGACACCTATGATGGTTTTTGGCTTATTGTAACCAAACAAGTTAATTGGATTCCGTTTTTTTTATTGTTATTATATTTTATTTATAAAAAAATAGGGATTAAACAAACGGGTTATTTGTTGCTTTTTGTTGCTTTTTTGGTGTTGACAACAGATCAAATCACCAATGTTTTTAAATATACCGTGCAAAGGGTTAGGCCTTGTAATAATCCAGAAATCAACTCTATTATCAGGGTTGTTCAAGTTCGAAATTCATTTAGTTTTTTCTCTGGGCATGCTGCCAATACTATGGCAGTAGCTACTTTCTTGTACCTTATTTTTAAAAGACAGTTCAAATATTTAGGATTACTGTTTCTTTGGCCTCTAATTTTTGCTTATAGCCGAATTTATTTAGGCTTGCATTATCCATTAGACATTCTTTGTGGGTATTTTTTCGGATTTATGATGGGATTTTTTGTGTACAAAGGGTATCAGTGGGCGAAAAAAACAGGAAAGATTTAAGAAAAGATTGCTGATTTTTGATTAACGATTTTTGATTAACGATTTTTGATTTCAGATGTAATAAACATCGTAAAATAGACAATCTAATATTTCGTAACATCAAATCTGAAATCAAAAATCGTTAATCCTCAATCTAAAATCTTAAAGAACCCTACTTACAGTCAAACCATCGCGAATGGGGAGTAAAACCGTTTCTACTCTTGGGTCGTTTTTAAGAAGCTTGTTGTATTCTACCAAAATTTGGGTGCTAATGTCTTTAGGGTTTATAGGTTCGAGTACCTTGCCACTCCAAAGTACATTATCGGATAAAATAATGCCACCTTTATTCATTTTGGGAAGAATAATTTCGAAATAATTCAAATAATTTTCTTTATCAGCATCTATGAAAACCAAATCAAATTTTAATTCAAGATTAGGAATAATGTCAATGGCTTCTCCAAGATGTTGCACAATTTGTTTGCCCCATGGTGATTTATCAAAATATTTGCGCTGAAAATCTACCAATTCTTCCTTGATGTCAATGGTGTGCAATTGTCCGTTTTCCTGCATTCCTTCGCACAAACACAAAGCTGAATAGCCTGTATAAGTCCCAATTTCTAAAATATTTACAGGGCGTATCAATTTGGACAACATACTCAAAACACGTCCCTGAAAATGACCGCTGAGCATTCTTGGTAACAAAATTTTTTGATAGGTTTCCTTGTTTAATGCCGCTAGTAATTCTGGTTCTTTTTCAGAATGTTGTTCAATATAATCTTCTAAATCTTGGGAAATGAAATGCATTTGTGACTTCTTAAAATTTGCCACAAAGTTATTCATTTAACTTTTAAAAAAAAGGAAGTATTGTTTGATTTATGTTAGCACTGAATACTGACAGACTTTATTTAAAATTAAAATTAGGGAATCGGGCCAAGGACATATTTATAATTTGAATAGCACGAAATGAATCACAAATTCATCTTTTACTTTTATGATACCTCCCATTTTTGTTGGTGGTTCAAGCGCAATATCCGAAAATTTTACTGCTACAGTTCCGTCTAGCGATTCTTTATTGTTTTTCAGCGTTAGATTTTGATAGGATAGCGTTTTGTCGGTTATGCGAAAATTCAAGCTGCATTTATAATTGGTTCCAAAAGGTTTTATATTACTGATGGTTACTGTGCTTTTTGGGAATTTTGTTGCCTTAACTGTTGTTTTAAGGTCTTTGTTCATGATTCTGTTTCCACACTCAAAATTAGTCATCGAAATTTCTGATTTCAAACTGTTTCTGGTATTTGAATCCAAAAAAATAGTATCCCTGTACGAGAGGGAGTTTGCGCAATTGTATTTTCCGACGGTTGAATTTCCAAGAATTTCGATTTCCAGTCGGTCAATAATGATAGTATTGGGGTTTATTATTGTTGAAATGGGCTTAGCATTTCCCAGTAAAAAGGAAAATGCCAAGCCCATAACTATAAGTGCTACTTTTTGTTTCATAAATTAGAAAGTGATGGCTGCCTCAAACATAAGTCCGTTGAAACTACCGCCATATAAGTCATTTAAACTATTTCCGCTAAATTGGCTGTATTTGGAATAGTTTTGGTTTGTATAGGCTAATTTAGCAATAATGTTTTTGGTCATGAACCAACCTGCACTAGTTTCGAAACGTTCTACGTCAACTTTTTGTGGTGCTCCAGAAAGTTCGCCCGAAACGATATTGTATCTTGCTCCCACATAGAATTGATTAGTAGGACCAAATCTGTAAACTAAATCAGCAGCATATTGATCTACGCTTCGAGAGTCATCAGTACCTTTTTTATCCCCACCGCTTGTGAATTCTAAGGTTCCAAAGAATTCAAGTCCTTTGTATTTGATAAAAGGATTAATCATAAATGCGGTGTACCAGTTGGCGTATCCTGGACTGAATCTACCTGTGGTTGCGTTTGCAGCTGGGTCAAAGTTGTTTGCTTGAACATTGTCACCGCCAGGAGCATTTCCGTTGGAATCATAGGTGTAAGCTTGGTGTGACATTACACCAAAATAGCGGCTACCCGCTCTATCCGAGCCCCATGGGTTTGCACTCATGTTGGCGTTGTGGTTGTATGACCCAGTGATTCTCACCCTTAAATCTTGATTTAATTGCTTGTCATAACCCAATTTAGCCAAAATAGTTGGACTCACTGTTGTGTTTGGATCCGGAGCCGTTGGAGTTGCAGCAGATGGTACGAATTCAGCTACTCCTTGGTTTAGTTTTCCATTGGTGATACCAACCATACTAACCAAACCATCTCTGTTATAATACACTTCCATTCCCATTTCTGTTTCAAAAGAATCCATGATGTTGGCTTCGATGAATGGATTCAAAAGTGCATTACCATTGTCGGTTCTTCTAAAGTGTGAGTCACCATAGTTGTTCTCCATCTGTCCAATTTTGATGGTGGTGTATTTCATGATGTCTTCCATGAAACCTTTTTTGATGAAGTCTAATTTGTCAATTTGCAAATAACCTCCTTTTACCCATGTTTCATTATGGTGTCTTGAAGAAAGATAAATATCCAAATTAACGCGTACTCCATCAGCCAACTGCGCGCCTAATGTAAAGTTGGCAGCTGGTAAGTTGAAATTATTTCCCAGATTGTTTAGTCTGTATCCAGTTGTTCCGGCGGCTCCGTAGATAGTTGCTCCATTAGGTAGGGTATATGCACCTTCTTTTTGGTCATTAAAAGAATTTAATCCTTGAAATTGCATGGCAAAAGCACCTCCTACATCGACACTTAATCCATCAAATGGCACATCATCTTTTTTAACGTCAAAGACATTTAATCCTTCTTTGCTTCTTGGAATCATGTTTTGCATCTTTCCAAAAGATACCTGAGCATCAGCGTATGTTAGAGAAAGGATTCCGGCTATTATAAAAATCGATTTTTTCATGGCTTTTATTTAAAGTTAATGTTGAATTTTACTGTTAAATCTTCTCCTGTTTTTATTGTGCCCAACATTGCAGTTGGGGATTTCATACCAAACTCTTTGAATGTTATTTTATTTGATCCCTGCAGATTGACAACGTTATTGGCAACAGCTGTTTTTACCTGTGTTTTCAATACTTTTGATGCGCCGGCGATAGTAAAAGTACCAGTTAAGTTCCAAGTCGTTTCATTCACTTTTTCTGCAGATTTTAAAACATATTTGATGTTTTTGTTTTCTTTTGTTTTCAAAGCTTCATAAGCAACTTTGTCCATGTTTTTTTTCTCGCTTTTTATTGTTTCAGCGGGAAGGGTAATATCAATACTGGTAATTTCTGTCAACTTTCCATTAGCAACCGTCAAATTTGCTTTACCGGTACCAGACGCTGATTTCATTGTCCAATCATGCAGTGTTGAAGTGCCTGCCACCGAAAAATTTGATTTAGCGTCTAATGTGTAGTCTTTTTGCGCATTTGCTGATAGTACAAGTGCGAATAACGCCAATGCTGTGGTAATTTTTTTGATAATTGTTTTCATGACTTTTTTGTATAGATTAGTTAGTAATTCTGCTCGAAATAAGAGTTTTATTTTTTTAATCGATTGGTCTTTAAAACTTAAAATTAGCTTGGGGCAATAATGTATGAACTGATGATTATTGTAAATATAATAAAAATCTTGTTAAAACAACAAAAATATTTTTTAATAATCTTTTTTTGTCTGAATATCAGCTTTAACGATTTTTTATTGAAAATAATATTTTACTTATTTAAAAATAAAATAAAAATAATAGTGCCGTAAATTGTTTATTGTGTATTAAAACTTAATTATGCTTGATTTTTGGGGCTTCGCGACATAATCTTACTTAGTTCTTTTTTTTGAAAAAAAAATTAAAATTCTTTTTTGTAATCAGATTTCATTGTGTTTAATCGATTCTGGAACTATGTTTTCGGGCTTGTGTTAAAACAAATTTAGTAAAACAAATTTTAAAAAAAAAAGCATTCGGTTAATTTAGTTGCTTGTTTTCTATTGTTTTAACAAAAATGTGTTTTTTATGGAGGCTTTTTTAAAGAAAAGGTTGTGTTATTGTTAGGGTTTCTTTAATGTTTTTTTTCTTTTAAAAAAGAATAATTAAAAGCGTAAAATTTTATTTTTTGATTGTAGAAAGCGGAATGGATTTTTGAATTTAATCCAATATTGTCAAGCTGTAAGCATCCCTCAAAGAAAAGGATTTAGTTTGTGTCTAATACGGATTCTGAGTTTAAAGGAAGAAGCTTTTACAGTGATATGCAAAAAAAAACTTAATCAAAACCCATTTGGCCTTAATTAAGTATTGAAGAAATTTATAAACAAGGTAAATTTATTGCTTATGAAGGGTGAAATGAATTACGAAATCATCTTTTACCTTTATGATGCCTCCCATCTTGGTTGGTGGTTCTAATGCTATTTCAGAAAAAGTGACTGCCACGCTTCCTTCAAGAGATTCTTTATTGTTCTTTAGAACCATATTTTGATAGGACAGCGTTTTATCTGTTATTCTAAAGTTTAAACTGCATTTGTAATTTGTCCCAAAAGGTTTGATATTGGTAATGGTTACCGTGCTTTTTGGGAATTTTGTTGCCTTAACTGTTGTTTTAAGGTCTTTGTCCATAATTCTGTTACCACAATCAAAATTGCTCATTGAAATTTCCGATTTCAAACTATTTTTTACGTTTGAATTTAAATAAATAGTGTCTCTATAAGCAAGGGAATTGGAACAACTGTATTTGCCAATTGTTGAATTTCCTAAAATTTCGATTTCAAGTTTGTCAATGATGATGGTGTTTGGGTCAATTAATGAAGAAATGGGTTTAGCACTTCCCAATGTAAAGAGAAGTACTAAACCCAAAATCATTAAAGAAAATCTTTGATTCATTTATATTAGAAAGCAATTACAGCTTCAAACATTAATCCTTTGAATTGTCCTCCGTAGTTATCATTTAATACTCCAGCAGATACTTGAGAGAAGTCTTTGTATGTTTGGTCAACATAAGCAAGTTTTGCCAAAATGTTTTTAGTCATAAACCAACCAGCAGAAGTTTCCAATCTGTTGATGCTTGCGTTAACATCTTTAGTTTCTAATTCTCCAGTAACAGTTCCGTAACGAGCTCCTAAATAGAATTGCTCAGTTTGTCCGAATCTGTAAACTACATCTCCTACGAATTGGTTAACGCTTTTAGATTGCGAACGGTCTGTTTTGCTTGCTCCACCTGTAGTTGTTTCAATAGTACCAAAGAATTCCAATCCTTTGTATTTTACAAATGGGTTAAACATAAAAGCTGTGTAATATTGAGAATAACCAGGTTGGTATCTTCCTGTAGTAAAAGTTGATTCACCTTGAGTTCCTGCTACTAACGCATTTCCAGCTACTGGTTGTCCACCAAATGTATATGCATTGTGAGCCATTACACCATAGTAACGAGAACCACCTCTGTCAGAAGACCAAGGGTTTGAACTCATGTTGGCATTGTGATTGTATGATCCTGTAAGTCTAACTCTCAAATCTTTGTTTAGTTGTTTGTCATATCCAAATTTAGCCAAGATAGTTGGAGAAACGTTAGGGTCTGTTTCCTGTACAGATTGGTTCAATTTACCGTTAGTAACTCCTAACATGCTAACCCATCCGTTTCTGTTATAGTATACTTCCATTCCCATATCAGTTTGGAAAGAGTCCATGATGTTACCTTCAATGAAAGGATTTAATAACGCTTGTCCGTTATCAGTTCTTCTGAAGTGAGCATCACCATAGTTGTTCTCCATTTGACCAATTTTGATGGTAGTATATTTCATTACATCAGCCAAGAAGTCTTTTTTGATGAAGTCTAACTTGTCGATTTGTAAGTATCCACCTTTAACCCATGTTTCATTGTGGTGTCTTGCAGCAAGATATAAGTCTAGGTTTACTCGAACCCCATCAGCCAACTGAGCACCGATAACCATGTTTGCTGCAGGTAGATTGAATTGGTTTTCCAAATTGGTTAATCTATAACCAGAATATGCTTTACCACCTACTGTTCCAGAACTTGCCTGATCATTGAAAGAGTTGAATGCCTGAAATTGCATTGCGAATGCGCCACCTACTTCAACGCTAAGTCCCTTGAATTCTTTATCATCTTTTTGTACGTCAAAAACGTTGATTCCGTCTTTACCTCTGGAAATTTGATTTTGCATGTTTCCAAATGTTACTTGTGCATTTGCAGCGGCCATTGATAATAGCCCGGCTGCTAAGAGATATATTCTTCTCATTTTTATTGTATTAAATTGGTTAAATATTAAATTTATTTTGGTGTTTAATTAAAATTCAAATTGAATTTGATGGTTAAGTCTTCGCCAGTTTTGATGGCTCCAAACATGGCAGTTGGTGATTTCATGCCAAATTCAGTAAAGGTTATTTTGTTTGATCCTTGTAATGTTACAGTTCCGTTTGCGGCTACTGTAGATTTAACTTGTGTTTTGAATACTTTTGAAACACCTGCGATTGTATAAGTTCCTGTAAGATTCCAAGTTGTTTCATTTACTTTTTCAGCATCTTTTAAAACATATTTTATGTTTTTGAATTTGTCTGTTTTCAAAGTTTCGTATGCTACTTTGTCCATGCTTTTTTTCTCGCTTTTGATGCTTTCTGCAGGAAGAGTGATATCGATACTGTTGATGTCTACCAATTTTGAATTGGTTACTGTTAAGTTTGCGGTACCAGTTTTTGAAGCCGATTTCATTTCCCAGTCGTGCATTGTCGATGTGCCATTTACACTGAAGCTCGTTTTGTCGTCTAAATTGTATGCCTTCTGTGCATTTACTGATACTGATACTACTAATACCAATAAGGCGATAATTGTTTTAATTTTTGATTTCATAACTTTTTTTTAAAAAATTAATTTTTGTTTCGATGTTAATCTTGGTAAAATGATTTTGTTAATTTTTGGTTAAAGCCTTTTACTAATCTTAACTGAGACAAAATTAGAATGGAAATCAAAATAGGAATATGATAAAAATCATGTATAATGAAGCGTGAAAATTGTAGTTTAATCAAAAAAAGGGTTTGGTTTTTAACTATATCGTTTTCTTTAAGCTGGTTGCAAAAAGAGGTTTAAGAGGTTGAATTTTTTATTTATCTGATTATGTGAGACTTTGAGTATTTTTTTGGTTGTTAATATAAAAGACAAAAATGTCTTTTGTTAAAAAAATAATTTGGTATTTTTTTTTAACTTTTTTTTTAATTTTAACTTTTGCGTGTATTAAATTTCTTCCAAAGTTTTCTTGGCTAATCAGGATGTGTGTAATTTTAACATTGTTGATTCCTCCCGTGACTATTTTTGGATAACAAAGCGAAGTTTTCAGAATAAAACTTTGGGGTACTTTATGATTTAGTGCAAACCAGGGAAAAGATAGAAATGAAGTCGTTTTTGTATTTCATTTGTTTAAAATTTTCTTATACAAAGTACAATTCGACAAATTGTCATTAAATTTGCCCCATGCAAATTGAGAAAAAAGACATACGGGCATTATCCAAAGACCAATTGAGGGACTTTTTTATAAACAACGGAGATAAAGCTTTCCGTGGTAATCAGGTTTATGAATGGTTATGGAGTAAAGGGGCGCACAGTTTTGATGATATGACTAATGTTGCCAAAAATACTCGCGCCATGCTGGAAGATCATTTTGTGATTAATCATATCAAAGTTGATACTATGCAGCGAAGTGAAGACGGAACCGTAAAGAATGCGGTTAGGCTTCATGATGGATTGGTGGTCGAGAGTGTCTTGATTCCTACCCAAACCCGTACAACCGCTTGTGTTTCGAGTCAGGTGGGATGTAGTTTGGACTGTAATTTTTGCGCAACTGCTCGTTTGAAGCGAATGCGTAACTTGGAACCTGCAGAAATTTATGATCAGGTTATTTCTATTGATAAGGAAAGTCGATTGTATTATAACCATCCTTTGTCTAACATTGTTTTTATGGGAATGGGTGAGCCACTCATGAATTATAATAATGTGATGAAAGCCATCGGAATGATAACTTCTGATGAAGGTTTGGGGATGTCTCCAAAACGCATTACGGTTTCGACTTCGGGAATCCCAAAGATGATAAAAAAAATGGCTGATGATGAAGTGAAATTCAAACTGGCGGTTTCTTTACATTCTGCAATAGACAGTATTCGTTCTCGTATAATGCCTTTCAGTCAAAATTTTCCTTTGGTCGAATTGCGCGAAGCGTTGGAATATTGGTACCGAAAAACAAAAAGCAAAGTTTCCTACGAATATGTAGTCTGGAAAGGAATTAATGATGATAAGGCATCGATAGATGCGCTGGTTAAATTTTGCAAATATGTTCCCTGCAAAGTAAATCTGATTGAATATAACCCAATAGACGACGGAGAGTTTCAACAAGCTTCGGAAGAATCGATAAATGCTTATATAAAAGCGCTTGAAAATACTGGAATTGTAGTGAAGGTACGAAGAAGTCGAGGTAAAGACATTGATGCCGCCTGCGGACAATTGGCCAATAAAGAGGCTTGATCAGTAACTAAAAAAAAGAATTTTTTTTACCATTAAGATATTAAGAAAATTAAGTTTTTTTTAGCCTTAATGAAGCTTAATATCTTAATGGTTTAAGAGAGAAATATTTTATTTTTTTAATTCTATTGTTGTCGTAACGCCATTAGTTGTTACAGTTGCAAGATTGTCGCATTGGCCAGTTCCATAATCGATTAATGTTTCGACGCCGTTATTGACTTTTAAAACAGTACCGGAAACAGGGATTGCTCTTTTGCACGCCATTTCATAGCGCAACGGAGTTTTAATAGTGCAAGACCAAGAGCCACCGGTAGAAAGAGTTGTGGTATGATTTCCTGTTACAAGGAAAACTCTGCCTTCCCAATCGTCATCGTCATCACCGTCATGATTGGTGTCACCGCTTATCATTTCTTTTGTTTGGGTTCCTGTTCTGGTGTAAACGGTTCCGTTTTCAAAAGTTATGGTCAAATCAATACTTTGTGTAAATACAGGATGTATTGGGGTGTACAAATCAGTAGTTTTAATGGTTTTGATAATTGTTTTACTACCTTGGATTTTGATTCCGTTATGATAAAAATTATCAAAGCTATAGGTGATTGTTTTTTCGGGTGTCATGAAATTACCAGAAAAGGAAAGAGTGATTTTTCCTTTCAGCACATTTCCGTTTTGAAGTGTACATCCTTCAGTACCAAAATCAATTGAACCGGTAAAGGTTCCGTTGGTGTAGGTCCAAGCAGTAACGGCACAGGCAGGCAAAAAGCTACTGTGAGTGGCTTCGGTTCCTCTGGCAGTACTGGTTTGTTTTAATGAAAATTGGTCTTCAGCAATATTAGAAACGTCATTAATAGAAGCATCAATTCTGGAGTCGGCAAGTATCTGGCTGTTTGCTGTAGTAAGAGCTGCTGTATCAGTAGTAGTATTGTCTGTAGAATTACAACTGATAAAAAAGAGAATCACAATGAAAGAAGCAATCAAAAAAAACTTTGTTTTCATAATTTGATAGGTTTTAGGGTTACTTTTAAAATGGATATTTATTAAAAAAATTATTTAAAAACTACAGGGGGCAACAAAGGGGTAATCTTGATAATTTCAAATCAAGCCTTTAAACATATTGACTCGAAATGTTTGCGTTTTAGTTAGGGAGTAAACTGTAAAACACTATTTTTATAAAGTTATAATCATACTTAGAATCTTTTTATAAGAATGTTTATATTGCATAAAAGAATTAAAGATACAAATTGCCGTTTTTTAAAATTTTACGGTAATTTAATCATAGTTGCATATATTGATAAACGTATTTTTATTTAAAATAGTATATTTGGCATCTAAATGAACATTACTACACAAATAAAGCAGCCAATAGTTTACGAGATGGAACTTTTTGAAAAAAAGTTCTACGAATCTATGTCTTCCAAAGTGGCGCTTTTAAACCGTATCACCTATTATATCGTCAATAGAAAAGGCAAACAAATGAGACCGATGTTTGTTTTTCTGATGGCAAAAATGGTGTCTAAAGGTGAAGTAAACGAAAGAACGTATAGAGGTGCCTGCGTTATTGAATTAATTCATACTGCAACATTGGTTCATGACGACGTGGTGGACGACAGTAATCGCCGTAGAGGTTTTTTCTCGATTAATGCGCTTTGGAAAAACAAAATCGCCGTTTTGGTAGGAGATTATTTGTTGTCCAAAGGTTTGTTGCTATCTATTGATCATGGTGATTTTGATTTGTTAAAAATCATTTCGGTAGCAGTTAGAGAAATGAGCGAAGGGGAATTACTCCAAATAGAAAAAGCCCGAAGACTCGACATTACGGAGGATGTTTATTATGATATTATCCGAAAAAAGACCGCTACTCTTATCGCCGCTTGTTGTGCCCTTGGTGCAAGATCGGTTGTGGAAGACGAAGTAGAGGTAGAAAAGATGAGAAAATTTGGTGAACTCATCGGGATGGCTTTTCAGATTAAAGACGATTTATTCGATTATTCCGAAGAAGCAATTGGAAAACCTACCGGAATCGATATCAAAGAACAAAAAATGACTTTGCCTTTAATTCATGTCCTTAATAATTGTACCGACAAAGAAAAAAGCTGGCTCATCAATTCGATAAAAAACCATAATAAAGACAAAAAAAGAGTCAAAGAGGTTATTGCTTTTGTAAAAAACAATAATGGATTGGCTTACGCCGAAAATAAAATGGTGGAATTTCAGCAAGAAGCACTTCAATTACTGAACCATTACCCAGAATCCGACTATAAAGCGGCGCTTATTTTGATGGTGAACTACGTTATCGAAAGAAAGAAGTAATTTTTTTTAAAATTATTATCTTTTCTTACCACTTGATTTTATTGACTTCCCAGTTTCCGAACTATAAATTTTGATTATTTTTTAAAGTTAAGGCAACCTTTTTACCTCAAGAATCGTCTATGATAATAGAAACACTTTAAAAATTTGAAAGTAATCAATTTAAATCAAAGAGAAATCGAACTTATTAGTTTGGCTGTCAAAAACGATAGGCAGGCGCAGCAAAAACTATTCAATCAGTTCTCTCCAAAAATGCTAAGTGTTTGTCGACAATATATAAAAGACATTCACCTGGCCGAAGATGTAATGATTACTGCTTTTATGAAAGTGTTTGTTAATTTAAAAAAATTTGAACACAAGGGTAGTTTTGAAGGTTGGATTCGAAGGATTATGGTCAATGAATGCATCTCTTTTATTCGAGTCGAAAAAAAATTAAAGTATATCGAGGATGAAACCTATTTTGAAGAAAGTTTCAATAATAGTGAAAGTCAATTTTCTTTAGAAGATATTCAATTTTTGATTGACAGCTTGCCAGATGGTTATCGATTGATTTTCAATTTATATGCAATCGAAGGATATAAGCATCAAGAAATAGCAACGATGCTAGGGATAAGTGAAGGGACATCGAAATCGCAATTGTCGCATGCTCGAAAAATGTTGCAAGAGCAGATTAATAAGTTAAAAATTTACAATAATGGAACTGAATAAATGGGAAAAGGAATTCAAAGAACAGCTGAATTCACGGGAAATTAGTCCATCTGAAAACTCTTGGACAAAATTGGATGCAATGCTTACTGTATCCGAAAAACCAAAAACTAAATTTCATTGGATGTATATCGCGGCAAGTTTGATTGGATTTTTATTGATTGGAACTATTTATTTCAATCAAAAAGAGAATGCAATTGTAATAGAGAAAAATGAAGTGGTCATTCAAAAAAGAATTGAGAAAAAAAACAATGAAGAACCTTTAATTACAAATTCAAACAATATAGAAAATGCAACAGCTGTCTTTGCCTCAAAAAATACAGGAAAAGCCTATGGTGTACCAGAATTAGAAAAAGAAATAATAATAGCTAAAGATAGTTCGAGTCAAAATCAAGAAGTAGTTTCAGTCAATAATCAAATAGAAAAATCAGAATCAATTCAATCAGAAACCAACACCGTTACTGTTGATGAACTGTTCGCCAGATTGGATAAATCGGCAAGGATAGACAATAAGTCTTATTCAGATTCAGAAGTGCACGTCGATGCGAATTATTTGTTATTGCAAGTTGATAACGATTTGGAGCCGACTTTCCGTCAAAAAGTATTTACTAAAATAGTGGATAATTTTAAGGCTGTAAAAGAAGCAGTTGTTAATAAAAACAAAGAATAAAATCATCAATTACATTTTAAAACAAATAATTATGAGAAACTTTACTGTTTACTTAGTGCTATTGCTATGTCTTTTTGTGAATAGAATAACTGCGCAAGAAACCTTTGATCAAGCTTCAGCAAAATATTCTGCTAAATACCATCAAATAAGGCTAGAGGAAGAAAAAACATTTGCGGAAGGAATAAATAAGTTAAAAATTCAACGTAGAGAAGGGATTATTTTTAAGCAAGAATTCAAAGAGCAGAAAATAGTTTTGGAAAAGAAGAAGATAGCAAATATAAAAGAGAGAGATAATGAAAATATAAAAGAATTAAGAAAGAAATTTCCTGAGTTGTGGGCAAAAAGTTTTGTAGATAGGGCGACTCAAATTTCGATTGGAATTAAAAGTGATGTCCGTGAGGAAAAAGATTCGTTAAAAATTGAAATTGAAGCTGTGGATAAGCAATTAATGGAAGGTGTAATTACAAAAGCGCAAGCCGAAGAACAGAAGCAGAAGTTAGCAAATGCTAGAGCAAAAGCTATTGAAGAAAAAGTAAAAGTTAGAAAAGAAGCTTTGAATAAATTGGTTCAGGATGACATTGATAACCTCTTGCCTAATCCATATGAGAATGATGGATTAAGTTTGACATTATTTGGGAATAACATATCTCAAAAAACTAAAACTGGAGATATTGACCCAAGAACGAATATTGATTTCCCTGCAATGAAAGCCTATCATGGGCAAAAAGATAAAGATAGAAAGGAAAACAGAAGGACTTCTTCTCAGTTGGTATTTGCTTTAGGTGTTAATAATGTTATAACAGATGGTGCAGTCGCCAATTCAGATTTTAAATATTGGCAATCTCACTTTTACGAATGGGGTCTTACATTTAATAGTAGAATTATTTCTAATTATAACTTATTGCATTTTAAGTATGGATTATCATTAATGTATAATAATTTACGACCAACGGATAATCGTGTTTTTGAAGTAAATGGTGATCAAACGGATCTAGTGGTTAGTCCAATTGATTTAGAAGAATCCCGTTTTAGAAATGTAAATTTTGTAGCACCATTGCATTTGGAGTTTGATTTTACAAAGCCAAAAATCAAAAATGATAAAACTTATTTTAAATCGCATAACAGCTTTAGATTGGGAGTAGGAGGGTATTTTGGTTTTAACGTGAAGTCGAAACAAAAGCTTTGTTTTGATGATGTTAGTGGGAGGAATGATGTGAGACAAATAACGAAAGGTTCTTTTAATGTAAATGATTTTATTTATGGATTAAGTACTTATGTAAGTTACAAAGCGACTGGTTTGTATTTGAAATACGATTTGAATCCGTTGTTCAAAGACAATGTGGTGAAACAAAACAATGTTTCGCTAGGACTTCGTTTTGATTTTAATTAAAGTTGAGAATAGAATATACTTAAAAAGAATGCTATCATTTTAAAAATCAATAAAATTGTAATTATGAAAAAAATCTTACTATTTCTCATTGGTGTTTTGACCTGTTCTTTTGTTTTTTCGCAAGACGGAAAACTGTATTTAAAAAACTCAAAATTCAAATCAGGACGAGAAAACACCTATGTTTACGAACCTCCTAAAGAGTTGCTTGTTCCTGAAAAAGTGATAGTGCAGATCGCGTATGTTCCATCAAAAAACATGAAATTTATAATGGATAAAGTGGGAGATAAGTATGAATTCAATATGAAATTACCAGATTCGACAGCTTTTTTTATGGCTTCTGTTTTGGATAAAAAAATGAAATTGGTTGACAATAACAACAACAAAGCCTATACTGTTTTCTTGAAAAGCAAGTCGTCAAAAAACAAGCAGGAAATAGAACTTTCAAGATTAGGATTGGTGTCCAAAAGTGCACAACTGCTAAAAATGGATATTCCTGCCGAAAAAATGATTTCGGATTATGAAGCATTTTTTAATTTGAATCCAAAGCTAAAAAGCAATGAGACCTATACCCGTTATTTGTTTTTGCTCCATAATAGTGATCCAAAAAAAGCAGAACCTTTACTATTGGAATGTGTCGAAAAATTAATCAAAAAAGGAGATGAAAGTAGTTTTGAAGATGCAATTTCAATATACAGTCGCCTTAAAATGAAAGAGAAATATAAAGAAACAAAAGAGCTTGCTATAGTTAAGTACCCGAAAGGAATGCATGCAAAAGAGAAATTTGGTGATGCCTTTTCGGAAAAATGGGAAAAAGAAGGTTTCGGAGTAGAAGCACTAATAAAATTTGTAGAGGATTACAAGAAAAATTATACCAATGAAGCGAATAAGGATTTGGACGAAAGAATGTTGAACTCCGCTTACGTTCAAATCTTAAACCATTATGCACGAGTTAGCGACACCACAAAACTTGAAGCATATAGCAAGTTGCATACAAACAAAGCCGAATTGTCAAATTTTTATAACAATGTGGCTCGCAATTTGGTTGGGAAAGAATTGTCAAGTGAATCTAAAAATCTTGATTATGCTACTTATTTGTCTAGGAAATCAATTGACATTATCAATGAAAGAATTAAAAACTTGAAGTATGGCGAACTCGAAAGTGATTTTGATAATTACAAAACCAATAATTTAGCAACCTACGCTCAGATAAAATTTAAACTTGGAAAAAATAACGAAGCTGTCGATTTGATGAATCAAATTGCAGAAAAAAGAGATTTGTATCCAGCAGAAAAAGAAAAATATGCTGTTTACTTGGAAAAGTCACAAGGTTCTGAAGTTGCTAAAAATTATCTCGAAAAAGAATTGATAGCAGGGCTCGGCTCTAAAGTGATGATGAAACAATTAGAGGAAATTTATAAAAAACTAAATATTCCCGAAAATGAATTTGTTAAGATAAAAAGGGAAGCTGTAAAATTAGTATCAGAAAAATCAAAAATTGATTTCACTAAAAAATACGGAGATTTCAAAGGAATTGATTTTGCATTGACTAATTTAGAAGGCAAAAAAGTACAATTGTCGGAATTGAAAGGGAAAGTTGTTGTTTTGGATTTTTGGGCAACCTGGTGCGGACCTTGTCGCGTGTCTTTTCCATACATGCAAAAAATGGTCGAAAAATACAAAGGTAAGCCTGTTGAGTTTCTGTTCATTAATACCGGAGAAAACTCAATCCCTACAGAAACGGTACAAATTGCCTCTAAATTCATAACTGAAAAGAAATACGATTTCAATGTGTTATTCGATTTTGAAAAAGAAGTGAGTAAGAAATATCAAATTAAAGGAATCCCAACAAAAATAATTATAGGTAAAGAAGGAAATATTGTATCAGATAGTTTTTCGGATGGGAATATGGATCTTTTGATTGACGAGCAAATTAAATGAAAAAAGACAGGAGTAAAAATATCAGTTAACTAATAAATGAAAAGCCGCTATACTCTAACAACCAACAACCATGAAACAACCATTTTTTTTACTCTTACTGATATTAGTAGCATATAGCGTGTTTTCACAAAAATCAATAGAGAATCCAGATTATGGTTTGAGTACTATTCCGGGGAGTTTAACTAAAATTGAATTCACGGCAGAATCCACTATACTTCATTTCCATATTCAATACCAACCGGGGCAATGGATTTCGGTTCCTAAAGAATCGTATATCCAGGATGTGAATGGCGGTGAAAAAAAATTTGTCTCTAAAACCGAAGGTATTCCATTGGGCGAAAAATACATTATTCCAGAGAGCGGGGAGGTCAACTATCAATTGTACTTCCCAAAATTAGGCAGTTCCATAAACAAAATAGATTTTGGCGAGGCAAATGAAGGCGCGAGTTGGTCAGTCTATGATATTGTGATAAATGAACAAGAAGGAGAATTTCTTATGCCAAAAGAATTGCGTGGCAATTGGTTTCAAACTAATGGAAGCAACCAATGGGATTACGGGTTTTATGCCTCAAATGCTATTGTAGATAAAGCAATTTGGAATTACAAAACGGTCAAAAAAGACAAAAATGAATATACAATAGTTCTCGAGCGTAACGGAATCCAAAAAACTTTGTATGCTCAAATAGTCAAAAAAGGTCAGACAAACTTTGGTTTCAATAAACTTAAAATGCAGAGCTACAGCACAACAAAAATTGAAAACCCAAACTATAAATTAGCCAATGACAAACCATATGTATCAGGTGCTATTTTTAAATCAGACATGGCTACCTATTCAGGAGTAATCAAAGGATATACACCAAGAGTAGGAAGAAAAACAGGAACAATATATGTAAATAACGTTTTTACAGGAAATCAAGATTCTTATTTGGTCAAAATTGCAGATGATGGTAGCTTTTCTGTAAAGTTCCCAATAAACCATCCTCAATCTGTATTATTGAATTATGCAGGAACCTATACTTCAGTTTTTGTTGAACCTGGAAAAAAAATTTTCCAACTTATAGATAATGAAAATGGGCTGTTTATGGGCGATTGTGTCAGAGTAAACACAGATTTAAAAGCATTGGAAAAAATACAATCTTACGAAGATTACAGAAAACTGACAGAAAATATTTTAGAAACGAGTCCTAAAGACTTTAAAGAAGCTTGTTTGGCAATAAAAAACAAACAAACAGAAGCTTTGAAAGTCTTAGTCCAAAAACAATTGATAAGCCAGAAAGCATTTCAGATAAAAAAGTTGGATATTGAATTTAGAGCTTTGACGGAAATATTGAGCTATGAAATGAATCGAGAAGATGCTCAAAGAAATGAATCTTCAAAAGTCAGCCAAAACAAAAATCGATCAGAACAAGTTTTTAAATTGGATAAGTCTTACTATGATTTTATCACCCAATCAATCTTAAACGATGAAACTGATGTACTAGCAAGAGATTATGATCTTTTTATAAATAGATTAAGCCGTGCCAATAGTATTTTTAAAGGTAATCCGTTTAGTCCCGGGGATGTTAGAGAATTACAGGAAATAAACCGTAAAACATATGATTTTCTTAAAGCGAATAACAGTAAAATTCAAGATTTCAAGAAAAACCACAAAGAGGTTTATGATAAGTTGTACAAAGAAAAGTTGGAAAATGAGGTGACCGTTGTTGGCGATTTGGCAAGCGAATTAATGGCTCAAGGTATTGTTTTAACTACTGAAGAAAAGGAATTGCTAGCAAGTTATAAATTGGCCGAATTGATAAAAGTAGAGTTGCAACTTCAAAAACATTTTACTGATAAATATGGTAAAAAGCAAGAGCCATATTATGAAAAGTACAATACAAATATTCAAGAATTTGAAGATGAAAGAAATTTTAATGAGCTAAACAGTAAACTAAAGGAAGTTTTTGGTATAAATGAAGCATTTGTATATGATGTTATTACATTGCAAGACAACGCAGGGGGGATAGAAAAAAATTTTGCTCCTTATACCGACAATCGATTAAAATGGGTTCAAGGAAAAATTAAGCATCCTTTTTTATCCAATTATATTGTTTCCGAAAACAATAGGGTTATATCAAAGATAGCTGCCAATAAAAAACAATCTGGTTTTACAGTTAATGCAGTCAAGGAAACAGAAGGTGATGAAATTTTTGAATCAATGATTTCCAAGTTTAAAGGAAAAGTGATCTATGTCGATTTTTGGGCTACATGGTGCGGTCCTTGTATGTTGGGAATAAAAAATATTGCGTCTTTAAAAGAAGAAATGAAAAATGAGGATGTGGTTTTTTTGTATATAACAGACCAAACTTCTCCCGAAAAAACTTGGAATAATATCATCCCAAATATAAAAGGAGAACATTATAGGGTTTCTCAAGATGAATGGAACTTTTTAACTCAGAAGTTTAATATTTCAGGAATTCCACATTATGTGCTTGTAAATAAAAAGAATGAAATTGTAAACCCAAACTTGGAACATAATGCAAATGAAACTTTGAAGAAAATATTGGAGGAACAACTGAAATAATGTTTCAAAAAAAAACTTAGAAAATTTTTCAAAACCCTTCAGAGTTTCAAACTCTGAAGGGTTAATATTTTCAAAAACTTAGTAACTTAGCGACTTAGAAACTTAGCAACTTAAAAATAAATTGATATCACAAGCAACCATAGACACTGTTTTTGAAACTGCTCGAGTAGAGGAAGTTATTGGAGATTTTGTACAGTTAAAAAGAGCAGGAAGTAACTTTAAGGGGCTTAGTCCGTTTTCGGATGAGCGTTCTCCTTCTTTTATGGTTTCGCCGGCAAAAGGGATTTGGAAAGATTTCAGTTCTGGAAAAGGCGGAAATTCTGTTGCTTTTTTGATGGAGCATTCGCATTTTACCTATCCGGAAGCCATTCGTTATTTGGCCAAAAAATACAACATTGAGATTGAAGAAACCGAACAAACGGATCAGGAAAAATTAAACACGGATGTTCGCGAAAGTATGTATTTGGTTTCCGAATTTGCTAAAAAATATTTTAGCGATGTTCTTGTAAATTCAGAAGAAGGAAAAGCAATTGGTCTTTCGTATTTTAAAGAACGTGGTTTTACCAATGAAACGATCAAGAAATTTGCTTTGGGTTATTCGCCCGAAACTTGGGATGCTTTTACAAAAGAAGCACTTGGGAAAGGTTACAAAATGGAATTTCTGGAAAGTACCGGATTGACCATTGCAAGGGAAGACCGCCCTTTTGACCGATTCAAAGGGAGAGTGATGTTTCCTATTCAAAGTATGTCTGGGAGGGTGCTTGGTTTTGGTGGACGAATCTTGACAAACGATAAAAAAGCTGCCAAATATTTGAACTCGCCAGAGAGTGAGATTTACCATAAAAGCAAGGTGCTGTATGGTATTTATCAGGCCAAACAATCAATAGCAAAATTAAATAACTGTTTCCTGGTTGAAGGTTATACAGATGTTATTCAGTTCAATCAGGCGGGAATTGAGAATGTGGTGGCTTCTTCAGGAACAGCACTTACGCCAGATCAAATACGTTTGATTAATCGATTGACCAGAAATATTACAGTTCTTTTTGATGGTGATGCAGCTGGTCTTCGAGCCTCGATTCGCGGTATCGATTTGATTCTTGAAGAAGGCATGAACGTTAGGGTTTGTGCGTTTCCTGATGGGGAAGATCCAGATAGTTTTGCACGAAAAACTTCCTACGAAGATTTAGTGGCTTATTTAGAAAATAATGCTAAGGATTTTATTCAGTTCAAGGCATCGCTTTTGATGAATGAAGCCAAAAATGATCCGATTAAAAAAGCCGATTTGATTCGGGATATGGTGGCAAGTATTTCGAAAATTCCGGACAGGATTCAGCGTGAAATTTACATTCAGGAATGTTCCCGAATAATGGATATTTCCGAGCAGGTTTTGACTAGCACTTTGGCGCAGTTGGTTCAAAAAGACATTACCGAAGTAGGTAAAAAAGTCAAACAAGAACAAAAAGCTTTTGAGGTTGTAAAAAATGAAAACCCTGCCGAAGTTGCCAAAGTGGATGTGCTTTATCGTTTGGAGCGAAAAATAATTGAAATTCTTTTGTTGTATGGAAATAAGACAGAAGAATTTGAAGATGTTTACCTAAGAACAAATGATTCGGGCGAAATTGAAACGGTAACCGAAAAGAAAGAATATAAGGTTTATCAAAGGATTTATCTGAGTTTGCAGGAAGATGAGGTAGAACTTGCCAATCCTTTATTTCGAGATATTTTTAGTGATTTGATTCAGTATTATCTTCAAAATGAAAATTTAGAATTTGAAAAATATCTAATGCATCTAAATTCTGATTTTGCTCAGGAAGTGACCGATATTTTAATGGAAGATGAACGATTGATACTCCATAATTGGGAAGGTCAAAATATTTTTCCCAAAACCAAAACCGAAACTATTGCGCAATATGTCTCCGAAACTATTTTGACAATGCGTTGGTACTTGGTGGATAGAATTATAGAAGAATTAAAAAACTCTGTATCAAATGAACCGGGTTCAGATAATACAGAGTCTATGTCTTTGGCGATGGACTACTATAAACTAATTAATTCATTTTCGAAAAAATTAGGAAGAGTGATGTCTCGCTACAGTTAAACGATTTCCAGCGTTTTAGCTTTGTTTACTAAGTCTACTAGATTTGTAACGTTTAATTTTGTTAACAATCTCAATTTGTAAGTGCTGATTGTTTTTTCGTTGAGAGATAAAATCTCAGCGATTTCGTGGTTTTTCTTTCCATCACTTAAGTAACGCAACACTTCAACTTCACGATTGGAAAGTTTTCTGTATAAACGTTCGCTTTTACTTTGTTTTGCAATCAAAGCAATGTTTTTCATAACCGTTTCGTTCATGATTATTTTGCCTTGATTTACTTTGATGATAGATTGCCCCAAAGTTTCTAGTTTTTCAGTTTTGTGAACAAATCCAGAAACTCCCGCTTTGATGGCATTTGGAGCGTAAATTTGTTCTGAAAGACCGCTGTAAAAAACGATTTTTGTTTTTGGAAAATTTTTCAAAACCGATTTGATTTCAAAAATACTTGACAAACCTTCAAGTTCAAGGTCTAATACAAGAACATCTATTTCTTTTGTAAGAAGGATGTCTTTTACCATTGCAAAATTACCAACGTTGGCAACGATGGAGATGTCTGAATGGTCTTTGAAGTACGATTTTATTCCGAAATGTACGACGGGATAGTTATCTGCTAAACAAACTTTAATCATGGTATTTAGTTTTAGGATTGTTTTTGAAGCTATAAAATTATAAAAATATTTTTATATAAGTCTAATTTTTCGGACAAAATTATTTTTTTTAACAGTTTATTATGCAAACAGGGATCGGATTCATCTTGTGCTGGTTGTTTGAATTGAGTCTTTTGAAAATTATTATAACTTCTTTTTCACGTTCGGTAAAAGTTGTATTCGCTATTTCTTCGTCGGTTAGGAGCATTGCCCATTCTAATTCGTCATAACTTGCTCCGATTTGGTCTTCATCAGTTCGGCTGTCGCCAAATAACCCATCAGTTGGAGCGGCTGTCAGGATAGATTTAGGAATATTGAGATATTCGCCTAATTGATACACTTCAGATTTCATCAAATCGGCAATTGGACTCAAATCAACACCACCATCACCATATTTTGTATAAAAACCTACTCCAAAATCTTCTACTTTATTTCCAGTTCCTGCAACTAATAAGCCATGGATTCCGGCAAAATAGTAAAGAGTTGTCATACGTAAACGCGCGCGCGTATTGGCAAGGGATAAATGCAAGGCGTGTTCGTTATCGGTTGTAGGGACTTCTTTTTTGAATGTTTCAAAAACAGTAGTTAAGTCGGCAACAGCACTGGTTACGTTCGGGAATCTATTTTTTAATTGCTCGATGTGTTCTCTGCCTCTTGAAACCTGGCTTGGTGCCTGGTGTATTGGCATTTCGACGCATAAAACTTGTAAACCTGTTTGGGCACAGAGTGTTGAGGTTACTGCAGAGTCAACTCCACCGGATATTCCAATTACAAATCCGTTAACTTTTGAATTCGTAGCATAGCTTTTTAGCCATTCTACGATATGGGTATTTACCTTTTCAATTTGCAGGGTTCTTTTTTTAGTCATAATAGTTCAGGTTTTAAAAAGCAGGAATGTATATTTGCAAAAAAATAAATGCAGCCTTTTTGTGATTTCTTTAAAACAAATTTAAAGAAAATAAAACAACTGTATAAAGGATGCGTGATTTAGGTTCAAATGACCTATGTAGATTTGTGAATTATTCTCAAAATGAATTGAAAAATTGATAAATGAATAAAATAAGTGTAAAATTATTTTTGTTATCGATGGTTGGCAGTTTGCTTTTTATGTCCTGTGATAAAAAAAGCAAAGTTGAAAAAGCTATCGAAGAAACACCGGTTGATGCGGTGAAGGTGGAGCGATTTGATAAAGAATTCTTTGAAACATCTCCGAAGGATTTGTCAAAATTAAAAAAGAAATATCCTTATTTTTTCTCGCCAAAAATCGATGATACGGTTTGGACTAACAAAATGGAAGCTCCAATTTGGAGAGAAGTGTATGCCGAAGTTCAAAAAAAATATCCGAACACTGAAGGAATTCAAAGCGAGGTTGAAACCTTGGTTCAGCACATGAAATATTATTTTCCAAAGACCAAAACGCCGAAAGTGATTACTTTGATTTCGGATATGGATTATAATAATAAAGCAATTTATGCCGATTCATTGGTTTTGATTTCATTAGAATTATATTTAGGAAAAGAACATAAGTTTTATACTTTTCCAAAATATTTGAAGCAGAATTTTGAACTAAGACAAATGATGCCAGATGTTGTAAAGAGTTTTGCATTTAGGGAAATTGCTCCACCAACAGATAAGAATTTGTTGTCACAAATGATTTATTTCGGGAAAGAACTTTACCTAAAAGATCTTTTACTGCCGGAATATTCAGATGCCGAAAAAATGGGATATACTCCGGAACAAATTGTTTGGTGTCAGGAAAACGAAAGTTATATTTGGCGTTACTTTATTGAAAAAGAATTGCTTTTTAGTGACGAGCAAAAGTTAAATTCGCGTTTTATTGATGTAGCTCCCTTTTCAAAATTTTATTTAGAAATAGACAATGAGTCGCCTGGGCAAGTTGGCTCATGGATTGGCTGGCAAATTGTTAGATCCTATATGGAAAATAATGACACCAAGGTAGATCAAATGTTAAAGATGGATGCCAAAGAAATATTCGAAAAATCAAAATACAAACCCAAGAAATAATGTCAGATAACAATACTTCAGAAATAAAATTTTTAGTCGAATTAGACGAAAACCGTGTGCCGGAAAAACTTTTTTGGACAGCACAAGACGGCGGAGTGCAACAATCCGAAACTAAAGCGATTATGCTTAATGTTTGGGACAGCAAAGCCAAGGAAAGCATGCGTATCGATTTGTGGACAAAAGATATGCCTGTTGATGAAATGAAAATTTTCTTTCACCAAACATTAGTGTCTATGGCCGAAACTTTTAGAAGAGCCACAAATGATGAAAAAATGTCGGATACGATGTTGGACTTCTGTGATTATTTTGCCGAGAAATTAGATTTGAAACAATAAAGAAAAGCGGTCAAATGGCCGCTTTTTTTAGGTATATAATTGTTTGGATATCTTTTGTAATGGTATTCGGGATTTTTATGATTTCTATAGTGAAAGATTTTAGGTTTTCAATTTTATTTATTGTGTCGGCTGGGAAAAATTTACCGTTGTAGTAAACAAAATTTTTTTTGCCGTAATTTTTAGTTGCTAATGCCGATTGTACAGATGAATCATTTAAGTCAATAATATCTTTTCCACTATTGGTTTTAATATCTTTTTTAATGATTTTAGAAGTTTCCTTTTCTTGGCTGTAAGACAAATTTATTATTAGTAAAAAAAGAAAGATTAATGCTTTTTTTGGAGTCATAAGAATCTGTATTTTAGGTTTGTACCCAAATATAATTAAATAATCCAGAACAAGATTAATTTCCTCCTTTAAAAATCTCTTGGTTTACTTCTTCTATATAACTTAATAATTCTTCTTTCCCTAAAGCTTCTGTCGATGAAGTGACAAAGTAAGGTGGCATTTCGGCCCAGTTGTTGGCAAACATTTGTTTTTTGTAAGCCGCGATATGAGAGCTTATTTTTACTTTACTGATTTTATCGGCTTTCGTAAAAATAATACAAAACGGAATTTCGCTTTCTCCCATATAAGTCATGAATTCAATATCGATTTTTTGTGCTTCGTGACGAATGTCTATTAGAACAAAAGCGCAAGCCAACTGTTCTCTTTTTTCAAAATAATCAGTGATAAACTGCTGAAAGATAGACTTTGTTTTTTTTGAAACTTTGGCATAACCGTATCCTGGTAAATCAACAAGAAACCAGTTGTTGTTTATTAAAAAATGATTAATCAGTTGGGTTTTACCTGGTTTTCCCGAAGTTTTTGCCAAATTTTTATGATTGGTCAACATGTTGATCAAAGAGGATTTTCCAACATTGGAACGACCAATAAAAGCATATTCAGGCAAAAAATCCTTTGGACATTTGCTTACGTCTGAGTTGCTTATTACGAATTCGGCGGTATTAATTTTCATTGTCTTGAGTGTAAAATTCCTCTATTAATGTTCTGCTAGATGCGTGTGTGTAAGCCAGTCTTCAAGATGTGCATTGAATTCTTCTGGCTGTTCCATCATGGCGGCATGACCACATTTGTCAATCCAGTATAGAGTGGAATTAGGTAATAATTTATGGAATTCATCGGCTACATCTGGAGGAGTTACAGTGTCGTTTTTCCCCCAAATAATGCAGGTTTGTACATGCATTTTTGGTAAATCTTTAGCCATATTATGACGGATTGCACTTTTGGCAATAGTCAGGGTTTTTATCAATTTCAAACGATCATTTACTGTTGCATAGACTTCATCAACCAATTCTGGTGTTGCTATTTTTGGATCATAAAAAACATCTTCAGCTTTTTTTCTGATGTATTCGTAGTCACCTCTCTTGGGATAACTGTCTCCCATTGCACTTTCGTATAGACCTGAACTTCCTGTAATTACTAGTCCAGAAACTTTTTCGGGGAACAATTTTGTGTGGTATAAGGCGATATGGCCGCCCAATGAATTTCCTAAGAGAATTACTCTGTCTAATTTTTTGAAATTGATAAAGTTTTTTACATAAATAGCAAAACTCTTTACGTTTGTTTTTAATATGTTTTGGGTATAAATTGGTAAATCAGGAATGATAATTTTATATCCTTTATTAGAAAAATAGTTGGCTACAGCATCAAAGTTGCTAAGTCCACCCATTAATCCATGTAAGATGACAATCGGGATTCCTTCACCTGCTTCATAATATCCGTATTTGCCTTCTTTTTTGTAATATTTTTCCATCTTTTAAACAATAATTTTCAATTTTTCACAAATATAGGGTTTATAAAATTAAAATGAATTTTAGGAGATGATTTTTAACCTTTTATTCTCTTTGGTTGAATTAGGCTGATTTGGTAATTTTTTAATAATTTTTTAACTAATGAATAATAGATATTTTAAGCTTTTAAGAAGCTGTTTTAATTATTAAAAATGCAGGCTTTTTAACAAAAAGCAATCTTTCTTACAAATAATTATCATGACATCTAACTTTCTGATTGTCTACAAAGTAGATGCTTTTGTCTCAAAAAGGGTAAACTTATTAACAAAGTGGTATATAGTGGTAAAATGTGGTAAAATTTTATATATTTTTGCTTCATACAAATAACACTATTCACTTGGGCGCAATTATAGGGACATATGAGTGTAAAGTTGATGCTAAAGGACGGGTTTTATTACCTGCTCCGTTAAAAAAGCAATTGGCTTCCTCGCTTCAGGACGGTTTCGTTTTGAAGCGTTCTGTATTTCAGCCCTGTCTGGAGTTGTATCCTATGGAAGAGTGGAATTTGATGATGAAAAAAATTGGCAAACTTAATCGATTTGTAAAAAAGAACAATGATTTTATTCGTCGTTTCACTGCCGGTGTAAAAGAGATAGAAATCGATGCGCTGGGTAGAATGTTGATTCCTAAAGATTTGGTGCGTATTGCCAGCATTGATAAAGATGTGGTTTTTTCTTCAGCAGTAAACATTGTGGAGATTTGGGATAAGGATTTGTATGAGAAATCAATTGATGGTTCGGATGTTGATTTTGCAGATTTAGCCGAAGAAGTAATGGGTAATTTAAATGACGATGACGATGGAGTATCATAATCCAGTATTGCTGCACGCTTCTGTAGATGGTTTGAATATAAATCCTGATGGGGTTTATGTGGATGTAACTTTTGGTGGAGGAGGTCATTCAAAAGAAATTTTGAGAAGACTGGGGCCAAACGGAAAATTGTTTGCTTTTGATCAGGATGAAGATGCTTTGGCAAATGCAATTCCAGATGAAAGATTTACATTAATTAATGAAAATTTCAGATTCATAAAAAGGTTTTTGCGCTTTTATGGTATAAAACAAGTTGATGGTATTCTTGGTGATTTGGGAGTTTCTTCTCACCAGTTTGATGTTCCTGAAAGAGGTTTTTCGACCCGATTTGATGCGGAACTGGATATGCGAATGAGTCAAAAAAGTGATTTGAATGCTTATAAAGTGGTAAATGAATACGATGATGCTAATCTAAGAAGAGTCTTTTTGGATTATGGAGAATTGAAAAACGCTCCGGCTTTGTCACGTACAATCATTGAAGCTAGAACGCATCAATCAATCAAAACTACTGATGAGTTGAAAGAAGTTTTGAAAAAATATTTGCCTGAAAAAGTTAGAAACAAAGTTTTGGCTCAAATCTATCAAGCGATTCGTATTGAGGTAAATCAGGAAATGGATGTTTTAAAAGAATTTTTGGAACAATCCCTTGAAATTTTGAAACCGGGCGGAAGACTTAGTGTGATTTCGTATCATTCTCTGGAAGACAGATTGGTGAAACGATTTGTGAAAAACGGAATGTTTGAAGGGGAGCCTGAGCGTGATTTTTACGGGAATTTTTCGGTTCCTTTTGCAACTGTTGGGAAATTAATTGTTCCGGATAACGAAGAAATCAAATTGAATAACAGAGCCAGAAGTGCAAAGTTGAGAATTGCAGAGAAAAAAGGTTAGAATAGTTTAATAGTCTAAAGATAATTTGAATTCTAGAGTTTGTAACTCATAATTCATAATTCATAATTTACTAATGAAAGGGGGAATTTATAAGTTATTAAAAGCACAGTTTCTTATAGACGATAACGCTGTTAAAAATTGGCGTTTTATCGTTTTTGCGATTTTTCTGGCTATAATAATGATTGGAAATACCCAACGATACGAACAAAAAGTATTCAGAATTGTTGAATTGACTAATCAGGTAAAAGAGTTACGCTCCGAGTTTGTTGATAGACGTTCTGAGTTGATGAAACTCAAAATGGAATCTACGGTTTCGGCCAAAATGGAAGAGAACAAAATCTTTCCATCCACAGTTCCTCCCGTAAAAATTGAAGTTGCAGCACCCAAAGAAAAAAGTTTCCTAGAAAGAATATGGCAGTAGACGATAAATATATATCCTATAGAACCTATCTGGTTGCCTTTTTCATCTTTATGATGGCGATTGCCATTGCTGTAAAGTTGACCAATATTCAGTGGGTTGATGGAGATCATTATAGAGAATTAGCAAAAGAAAGAACCGTTAGGAATTTTGTAATTCCTGCCAATAAAGGGAATATTTATTCTGCAGACGGAAGTCTTCTAGCGACTTCAATTCCTAGTTATGCAATACGTTTTGATGCTGTCGCTCCAAAAACAGAAACTTTTGAAAAAAATGTAAAACTGTTATCGGATTCATTGGGGTTGATTCTTAAAAAATCAAGCAGCAAAATCGAAAATGAATTACGAAAAGCGAGAGTAAATAAAAGCAGATATTATCTTGTTGCGCAAAATTTGAGTTATACAGAGTACGCAAAAATAAAAGGTTTTCCATTGTTTAAATTGGGCCCATATAAAGGCGGAATTATAATTGAGCAAAAAACGGTTAGAAAACATCCAATTGGGCAGATTGCAGAGCGTAGTATTGGTTACGAAAGAAAAATGCCAGAAGGTTATTCGGATGGAAAAGGGATTGAATGGGCTTATAGAGAATATCTTAACGGTAAAGACGGTAAAATTTTAAAACAAAAAATTGCCAAAGGTCAATGGAAACCTATTCGTGACGTAAACGAAGTAGAGCCACAAGATGGTTACGATGTAATTTCGACTATAGATGTTTATATTCAGGATATTGCGCATCATGCTTTGTTGAAGCAGTTGGAAGAATACGAAGCAGATCACGGTTGTGCTGTAGTTATGGAAACCAAAACGGGTCAGATCAAAGCCATTTCAAATTTAGGAAGAGCCGAGGATGGCAGCTATTATGAAACGACCAATTATGCTTATGCCGAATCTCACGAGCCAGGATCGACTTTTAAGTTGGTCGATTTGATGGCAATTCTGGAAGATAAAGTGGCAGACACAAGTACGGTTTATGACAGTCATGGTGGAATAATCACTTATTCCGGGCGCAAAGTAAGGGATTCTCATGATGGAGGTTATGGCAAAATATCGTTAGCCCGCGGTTTTGAAGTTTCTTCAAATACAGTAATGGTTCAGGCGGTTTATGATAATTACAAAAACAACCCTACAAAGTTTGTGAATCATATTGATTCCTGGGGTTTGAATAAAAAATTGGGTCTGACTTTCAAAGGTGAAGGAAAACCATTTATTCCGCATCCTACGGATAAAAATTGGTCTAATATTTCACTTCCCTGGATGGCTTTTGGATACGGGGTATCTGTGACACCATTACAAACATTGACTTTTTATAATGCAGTAGCAAATAATGGAGTGATGGTAAAACCACAATTGGTTTCGGAGATTAAAGAATGGAATAACACCATCAAAAAATTTAATACCGAAGTGATGAACCCCAGAGTTTGTTCTCCAGAAACATTGAAAAAAATTAAAGCCGTTTTGGCGAATGTTGTAAAAAAGGGAACAGGTGCCAAGTTATATTCCAAAGATTTTTCTATGGCGGGAAAAACAGGAACAGCTCAAGTGAATTATGCTGTAAAAGGAGGAACAGAGAAACATTATGCGTCTTCATTTGTTGGGTATTTCCCTGCTGATAAGCCTAAGTATTCCTGTATTGTGGTGGTTCATAAACCTAACACAAAGAATAATAATTATTACGGGGCAGATGTTGCCGGGCCGGTTTTTAAAAGAATTGCCCAAAAAATATTTACCGACACTCCTTCGACCAATGTGATTAAAAAATTAGATGATCCTAATCCTCAACAGGATAAGAGTTATAATTCCTATTACGTGAAAATGGAAAATAAGCAAAATGCTGTGCCAAATGTGAAAGGAATGGCTGGAATGGATGCAGTTGCGTTACTAGAAAATTTAGGGTTAAAGGTTAAGGCTGTCGGGGTTGGGAAAGTAAAAAAACAATCCATTCAGGCAGGTCAGAATATTGTAAAAAATTCAACAATTCTATTGGAATTATCATGAGTGTATTAAAGGACATATTATATAAAGTAGCAATAGAATCTGTAACGGGTTCCACCGAAATTGAGATAAATCAACTGCATTTTGATTCCAGAAAAGTCGAAAAAAATGATGTTTTTATCGCAATCCGTGGCACAATTGCAGATGGTCATGATTTTATTGAAAAAGCGATTGGTCTGGGAGCTTCGACAGTTATTTGTGATACACTTCCGGATACTCTTGTAAATGGAGTGACTTATGTATGTGTGAAAGATACCAATTCGGCTTTGGCTTTTATGGCAGCCAATTTTTTTGGTAATCCGTCTAAAAAATTACAATTGGTTGGTATTACCGGAACCAATGGTAAAACAACGATTGCCTCTTTATTGTATCAATTGTTTAAAAAAGCCGGTTTTAAAGTAGGCTTGCTTTCGACAGTAAAAATTTTAGTTGATGAATTAGAATACAAAGCAACCCATACAACTCCAGATTCAATTACCATTAATCATTATTTGAATGAAATGGTTGACGCTGGAGTAGAATATTGTTTCATGGAAGTAAGTTCACACGGAATCCATCAAAAACGTACTGAAGCCTTGCATTTTAGAGGTGGGATATTCACGAATTTATCGCACGATCATTTGGATTACCATCCTACTTTCGCTGAATATAGAGATGTAAAAAAATCCTTTTTCGATCATTTGTCGGTAGATGCTTTTGCACTTACAAACATTGATGACAAAAATGGTCAGGTAATGCTGCAAAATACAAGAGCAAAAAAACTGACGTATGCCCTAAAATCGTATGCTGATTATAAAGCGCAAATTCTGGAAAATCAATTATCAGGGTTGTTGCTAAAAGTAAATGGTAATGAAGTTTGGGTAAAATTAATTGGAACTTTTAATGCTTACAATTTGTTGGCAATATATGGAGTATCTGTAGAATTAGGAATTGATAGTCTGGAAGTGCTTCGATTGATGTCGGAATTGGAAAGTGTATCTGGGCGATTCCAATATGTTGTTTCCAATACGAGCATAACGGCTATTGTGGATTATGCACATACGCCAGATGCACTCGAAAATGTTTTGAATACCATTAACGATGTCCGAACCAATAATGAGCAATTGATAACTGTTGTGGGGTGCGGTGGAAACAGAGATACGGCAAAGCGTCCTGTAATGGCCAACATAGCAACAGAATTAAGCGATAAAGTAATCATAACTTCCGATAATCCTAGAAACGAAGAGCCGGAGGCTATAATTCAAGAAATGGAAAAAGGCATTCAGCCTCAAAATTTCAAAAAAGCATTGTCGATTACAGATAGGTTGCAGGCTATAAAAACAGCTTGCCAATTGGCGCAGCCAAATGATATTATATTGATTGCTGGTAAAGGCCACGAAACTTACCAGGAAATCAAAGGGATACGTCACGATTTTGATGACATGAAAATTGTAAAAGAAATTTTAGAACAACTGTTAAAATAAAACAATATGCTATACTACTTATTTCAATATTTAGACAAAGTAATGGATGTACCTGGTACAGGTGTTTTTCAATATATCACTTTTAGATCTTCATTAGCATTATTGTTATCATTGTTGTTGTCTACTATTTATGGGAAACGTATAATTGCCTTTTTAAGCAGACAACAAGTTGGGGAAACAGTTCGTGAACTTGGATTGGCTGGGCAAAATGAAAAAGCAGGTACTCCTACAATGGGGGGTATTATTATCATTTTTGCGACGTTGGTTCCTGTTGTTCTTTTTGCTAGGTTACACAATATATATATAGTCCTGTTGATTGTTACTACCTTATGGATGGGGACTATCGGTTTTATTGACGATTATATCAAAATATTCAAAAAAGACAAACAAGGGCTTAAAGGTATTTTTAAGGTATTTGGACAAGTAGGATTAGGTGTAATCGTAGGTTCTGTCTTGTATTTTAGCCCAGTTGTAACGGTTAAAACAGATACTGCAAGCAGCAAAATTTTTCAGCAAACTAGCCAAACGGTTGTAAGATCTGCTTCAATGGAAGAAAAATCTACAGTAACCACAATTCCTTTTGTTAAAAATAACGAATTCGATTATGCTAAAATTTTAGAATGGATTGGTCCTGACTACGAAAAATGGGCTTGGCTGGTTTTTATCCCGGTTGTGATTTTTATTATTACTGCAGTTTCAAATGGAGCCAATCTTACTGATGGTATTGACGGCTTGGCAGCGGGAACTTCGGCTGTTTCGGTCTTTGCATTGGGGATTTTTACATTCGTTTCCGGAAATATAATTTTCTCAAATTATCTGAATATAATGTACATCCCGCATTCAGGAGAAATGACCGTCTTTATAGCTGCATTCCTCGGAGCTTTGATTGGTTTTCTTTGGTACAACTCTTATCCGGCATCTGTCTTTATGGGTGATACAGGAAGTTTAACCATCGGGGGAATTATTGCAGTATTGGCAATTGCGGTCCGAAAAGAATTGCTTATTCCTTTATTGTGCGGAATCTTTTTGGTCGAAAATTTCTCTGTTGTTTTACAAGTAAGCTATTTTAAATATACCAAAAAGCGCTTTGGCGAAGGCCGAAGAATTTTTCTAATGTCACCGCTTCATCACCACTATCAAAAAAAAGGGTATCATGAAAGTAAGATAGTGACGCGATTTTGGGTTGTAGCCATAATGCTGGCCATTTTGTCAATTGTTACACTGAAATTGAGATAATATATGAGGCTAGTAATTTTAGGTGGAGGAGAAAGTGGGGTAGGAACTGCTATTCTCGGTAAGAAAAAGGGTTACGAAGTTTTTGTTTCCGATTTTGGAAAGATAAAAGACAGTTACAAAGAGGTGTTGATTATTAATGGCATCGAATGGGAAGAAGGAAAACATACTGAAGATCTGGTTTTGAATGCTGATGTGGTCATGAAAAGTCCGGGAATACCGGATAAATCGCCAATCGTGAAGCAATTAAAGGCTAAAGGGATTCCTGTAATTTCCGAAATTGAATTTGCAGCACCTTTTACAAACGCCCAAACTATCGGAATAACGGGAAGTAACGGGAAAACAACCACAACAATGTTGACGTATCACTTGCTGAAATCAGCCGGATTGAATGTGGGTTTGGCCGGAAATGTTGGTAAAAGCTTTGCTTGGCAGGTCGCCGATAATAGTTACGATTATTATGTGATTGAGTTGAGTAGTTTTCAACTGGACGGAATTGTGAAATTCAGACCCGATATAGCAATAATAACAAACATTAGCCCGGATCATTTGGATCGATATGAATACAAATTTCAAAATTATATAGAGTCGAAATTTCGTATCACTATGAATCAAACAGAGGATGATTTCCTGATTTATGATGCAAATGATGAAGCCATTTCCGAATGGTTGAGTAAAAATAAAGTAAAAGCCAAATTAATTCCTTTTTCGTTAACAGATGAATTCAACGAAGGAGCTTATTTAAAAAACAATAAAATGGAAGTAAAAATCAATCAGGACGAGTTTACAATGGAAACAGAGTACATTGCATTGGAAGGAAAACATAATTTAAAGAATGCTATGGCGGCTACTTCTGTTGCAAAGATTTTGCAGATAAGAAAAGAAACGATTCGTGAGAGTTTGTCAAATTTTCAAGGTGTTGAACACCGTTTAGAAAAAGTACTGAAGATTCAAAACGTGCAGTATATCAATGATTCCAAGGCTACAAACGTGAATTCGGTATTTTTTGCTTTAGATAGTATGAATACACCTACCGTTTGGATAGTGGGCGGTGTTGATAAAGGGAATGATTACCACGAGTTAATGTCATTAGTGCGAGAAAAAGTAAAAGCCATTATTTGTTTGGGAGTTGATAACAAAAAAATCATAGATACTTTCGGTAATGTCGTGGATATTATGGTAGAAGTAGGTAGCATGACCGAAGCAGTCCGAATGGCTCAACGTTTATCCGAAAAAGGAGATACAGTATTGTTGTCTCCGGCCTGTGCCAGTTTTGATTTGTTTGAAAACTATGAAGATAGAGGAAGACAATTCAAACAAGCGGTGAAGAATTTGTAATTAGATAATAGGAAAATTAGACAATTAGTTAATTTGAAAAATGGAAATTAACTGTAAATAATAAATGTAATGAAAGAGCTAATTAACAAGTTAAAAGGGGACAAAGGCATTTGGTCATTCGTGGCCTTATTGGGCTTGTTTTCTTTTATGCCTGTTTTTAGTGCGAGCAGTAATTTGGCTTATTTGGGACATGGTACCGGGAATACTTTGGGGTATCTGGTGAAACATTTTGCCCATATCTGTATAGGATTTTTAATAATTTATTGGGTTCACAAAATACCATATCATTATTTTAGGGCTATTTCCAAGGCAGGATTGCCGATAGTTTGGGTGATATTGGCATATACTTTGGTAAAAGGAACTGTTATCGCTGGCGCAAATGCCAGTAGATGGATTCAGATTCCGTTTATTGGGTTGTCTTTTCAGCCTTCGACCGTGGCGGCCATAATGTTATTTGTTTTTGTTGCTCGTTATTTATCTAAAACCAGAGAAACTCCAATCACTTTTAAATCGTCTTTGTGGGAATTGTGGACTCCTGTTTTTATTACGTTGATGTTCATTCTACCAGCCAATTTTTCTACGACGGCTTTGATATTTTCTATGGTGATTATGCTTGTTTTTATTGGCAGATATCCTTTAAAATACATCTTTTTTATAATAAGTTCAGGAGTTGTGTTGTTGGTTTTCTTTGTGATAATTGGTAAAGCATTTCCTAATTCTAAATTTTTCAGCAGGGTAGGAACATGGGAAAGCCGAATAGAAAATTTTACAAGTAAGGGTTCTGACGAAGATGATTATCAAATCGAAAAGGCCAAAATTGCTATTGCTTCCGGTCAGCTTTATGGTTTGGGGCCAGGGAAAAGCGTTCAGAAAAATTTCTTGCCTCAGTCTTCTTCCGATTTTATTTATGCCATTATTGTTGAAGAATATGGACTTGTAGGAGGATTGACGGTTTTGCTTTTGTATTTGCTTTTGTTATTCCGTTTTGTAATTGCTTCACATAAAGCCAATACACTTTTTGGAAAATTGGTGGTCGTCGGTTTGGGTTTTCCAATGATTTTTCAGGCGATGATTAATATGGCTGTCGCAGTCGAATTATTGCCGGTTACTGGACAAACATTGCCTTTGATAAGTAGCGGGGGAAGTTCAATATGGATGACTTGTTTTGGGTTGGGAATCATTTTGAGTGTTACCAAAAAAGAAGAAGAAATTGCACAGGAAAAATTGGAAAAAGAAAAAAGAGAAGAAATTCTTCAAAAACTTATAGATAGGGAATTAGAAGCAGATCTTGAGGAAGCTGATTTGAATAATAGTAATGAGGATTTTGATTCAGGCAATTATTCAATTACGGATAATTCAAAGAACCCAATGAACGCAGTGTTGAAATAAAAACGATTTTAGAATTTTTCAAAATGGCAAAACATAAATTCATCTTAAGCGGAGGAGGTACTGGAGGGCATATTTATCCTGCAATTGCAATTGCAAATGAATTGGAGTCCCGTTTTCCAGATGCCGAAATTTTGTTTGTTGGTGCCAAAGACAAAATGGAAATGCAAAAAGTTCCTCAGGCAGGCTATAAAATTGAAGGACTTTGGATTGCCGGACTGCAAAGAAAATTAACATTACAAAACGCAATGTTTCCGTTTAAATTGTTGAGCAGTTTATGGAAATCAAGAAAAATAATTAAAAAATTTAAGCCAGATGTAGTGATTGGTACGGGAGGTTTTGCCAGCGGACCTTTGTTGCAAATGGCCAACAGCATGAATATCCCAACTGTAATCCAGGAGCAAAATTCATATCCGGGAATTACCAATAAACTGTTGAGCAAAAAAGCAAATAGTATTTGTGTTGCTTATGATAATTTGGAACGCTTTTTTCCTGCTGATAAAATGATTTTGACTGGAAATCCGGTTCGTCAGGATTTATTGGATATTCAGGAAAAAAGAAAAGAAGCCATTGAATATTTCAATTTGGATCCATCCAAAAAAACGCTCTTAGTTCTAGGAGGAAGTCTTGGTGCGAGAAGAATTAATCAATTGATCGAAAAAGAATTGACTAATCTGCTTTCGCTAAAAGTGCAAGTGATATGGCAATGTGGCAAGTTCTATTTGGAAGATTATAAAAATCAAAACCGCCATAATGTTCAGGTAACGGCTTTTATTGAGCGTATGGATTTGGTTTATGCCGCCGCAGATGTGATTATTTCAAGGGCTGGAGCTTCTTCAGTTTCTGAATTGTGCATTGTTGGAAAACCAGTGATTTTTATTCCGTCACCAAATGTGGCCGAAGATCATCAAACCAAAAATGCCGAAGCTATTGTAAATAAAAAAGGAGCCATTTTGCTCAAAGAATCACAATTGGATGAAGATTTTAGTTTGGTTTTCGAATCGTTGATAAAAGATCAGGGGAAGCAAGATCAACTAAGTGAAAATATTAAATTATTGGCAAAGCCAAAAGCAACTGAACAAATTGTTGACGAAATAATCAAATTAGTCCAAAGCCGAAAGTTGTAAAGTCAAGCGACTTTATGACATTGAAACTTTTTGACATTAAGACTTAATGAATATGAATTTAAATCAAATAAAAAACGTCTATTTCATTGGAATCGGAGGTATTGGGATGAGTGCTTTGGCGCGTTATTTCAAAGCTATCGGAAAACAGGTTTCAGGATATGACAAAACCCCTTCTATTCTTACCGGTGAATTGATAGAAAGTGGTATTGATATTCATTTTGAAGATAATATTAGTCTAATTTCAACTGATTATTATGTCGAAAATACGTTGGTGATTATTACTCCTGCCGTGCCTGTAAAACATTCCGAGTGGAATTATTTTCTAGAGAGAGGCTATCAGGTTAAAAAACGCGCAGAAGTTTTAGGTATTATTACTAAAGATACTTTTTGTTTTGCTGTTGCAGGAACGCATGGAAAAACTACTACTTCTAGTATTTTGGGACATATTTTGTATGAAAGTGGGGCAGATGTAACCGCTTTTATAGGCGGAATTGTTGAGAATTATGATTCTAATTTAATAGGAACCGGAAAAACAGTCACTGTTGTTGAAGCTGATGAATTTGATCGTTCCTTTTTACACCTGCATCCAGATATTGCCTGTGTTACGTCTATGGATGCCGATCATTTGGATATTTACGGTACCAGTACTGCGATTGAAGCTTCATTTGTGGAATTTGCAAATAAAGTTGAGGATAAAAACAATCTTTTTATAACCAATGAATTGCCTATTGAAGGAGTGATTTGTGCAGTTAATGAAGAAGCTGTTTTTGAGGCTTTCAACGTAAGAATAGAAAATAGCAGTTATGTTTTTGATGTTAAAACGCCAAACGGAAATATTAAGGATTTGCGTTTCGGGTTACCGGGGAAACATAATTTAATGAATGCATTAATGGCGTCAGCAATGGCAATAACATACGGAACCCCAACCGATGTTATCGCCAGAGCTTTGGCGTCTTTTATGGGAATCAGAAGACGTTTTTCTTATCAGATAAAAGAAGAAAACTTAGTTTATATTGATGATTATGCTCATCACCCTACTGAAATTAATGCGGTTCATCAGGCTGTTCGGGAATTGTATCCGGGACAAAAAGTTTTAGCTGTTTTTCAACCACATTTGTTTAGCAGAACAAGGGATTTTGCAGATAATTTTGCTAAAAGTTTATCCGCTTTTGACGAAGTTTTTCTGATGGAAATTTACCCTGCCCGTGAATTGCCAATGGAAGGCATTAATTCACAATGGTTATTGGATAAAATGACAAATGATCATAAAAAAATTGTTAGTAAAGAAGAACTGATTCCTTCAATTTTGGCAAATGATGCCAGTGTGATTGTTACTATTGGAGCTGGTGATTTGGGAGAAATGGTGCCTACAATTAAAAAAGCATTGTATGAAAGTCTTTAATTGGAATAATATAAGATTATTGCTCATGTTTATTTTGGTTGTTTTTCTTTTTTCGTTTACATCCAAACGAAATTCGAAAAGGAAATTAACCAAAACAGAGGTTGTTTTTGTAGGTGAAAACGCTCTTTTTTTAAAAAGAGAAACGGTTAATAAATTGTTAATAGAAAATAATTCGAATGCAGTAACCATAAGGAAAGATAGGCTAGATTTGAATAAATTGGAGCAAGTGTTAAATACTCAAAAAATGATCGCTAAGGCGGATGTATGTGTGAGTATTGATGGTGTTCTGAAAGCAGTTGTGAAACAGAAGACTCCTATCGCTAGGGTCTTTAATGATGAAGGTTCTTTCTATATTGACAGTGAGGGTGATACAATGCCTTTGTCGGAAAATTTTACAGCTAGAGTTCCACTTGTTTCTGGGGAGATTAACAAGAAAAACAGTGAAGATTTATTTAAATTATTTAAGATAATTTATGATGATGTGTTTTTGAGAAAAAACATCATTGGGATACAAATTATGCCTAATGGTAGCTTATTAATGCAGAATAGAAATTATAATTATCGAATCGATTTTGGTGGTTTGGTAAACATGGAACGAAAATTTCAAAACTATAAAGCTTTTTTTCAAAAAGTAAGTTTGGATGGTTCTTTGGATAAATATAAAATAATAGATCTCAGATTTACGGAACAGGTAGTCTGTACAAAATAATAGAAAATGGAAAAAGAGAATATTGCAGTAGGTCTAGATATTGGGACGACGAAAATTGTTGCCATGATAGGCAAAAAGAATGGGTATGGCAAGTTGGAAATTTTGGGGGTTGGGAAATCTAAAAGTTTAGGTGTGGCCAGAGGGGTTGTGAATAATATTACACAAACAATCCAGTCTATTCAACAAGCAATTCTTGAGGCAGAGAATAATTCAGGATATAAAATTAAAGATGTTGTAGTAGGTATCGCAGGACAGCACATAAGAAGCATTCAGCATAGCGATTACATCAGCAGAAATAATCCAGAAGAGGTAATAGGAGGAAATGATATTGATTTATTAATCAATCAGGTTCATAAATTGGCAATGTTGCCAGGTGAAGAAATTATCCACGTTTTGCCACAGGAATTCAAAATTGATGGGCAATCAGATATTAAAGAACCTATTGGAATGTATGGCGGAAGATTGGAGAGCAGTTTTCACGTTGTTGTAGGACAGGCTTCATCAATTAGAAATGTTGGTAGATGTATTCAGAGTTCAGGGATTGAATTGTCAGGACTTACTTTGGAACCACTGGCTTCATCGGATGCTGTTTTGAGTCAGGAAGAAAAAGAAGCCGGAGTTGCACTTATCGATATTGGTGGAGGAACAACAGATTTGGCTATTTTTAAAGATGGAATTATTCGTCACACAGCAGTTATACCTTTTGGAGGAAATGTTATTACAGATGACATCAAAGAAGGATGTTCGATTATTGAAAAACAAGCCGAATTGCTAAAAGTTAAATTTGGTTCGGCCTGGCCGGGAGAAAACAAAGACAATGAAATTGTTTCGATTCCAGGATTAAGAGGAAGAGAGCCTAAAGAAATTTCACTAAAAAATCTTTCAAAAATAATTAATGCCAGAGTTGTTGAGATTATTGAACAGGTTTTTACCGAGGTAAGAGCTTATGGGCATGAAGATCCTCGCAAAAAATTGATCGCTGGTATCGTTCTTACAGGTGGTGGTGCACAATTGAAACACATCAAACAATTAGTGGAGTACATTACCGGAATGGATACAAGGATTGGTTATCCAAATGAGCATTTGGCAGGAAACTCAGATGAGGAAATTTCAAGTCCTTTATACGCAACAGCGGTTGGTTTGGTAATGAACAGCATCGAAAATAAAACACAGAGTGCTGTAAAAATGAAACCAGTCGTAAGCGAAAAAGTAACTTATTACAGGGAACCCATTGTTGAAGAAAAAGTTGAAGTGAAAGAAGAGGTTTATGTTCAGCCAGAAAGAGTACTGCAAGTAGAGCCTGTAAGGGAATCTACCGAAAATAAAATAAGAAGGTCGTTTTTTGATAAATATGTCGACAAGATTAAAGATTTTTTGGATAACGCAGAATAAATTGATTAAAGAATAAATATAAAAATATCAAACTCCTTTTTGTCCCGAGCTAGAGTAGTTAGAGAAAAGTTAATAAAAAATTTAAAACCCCATATTATGCCAAGCAACACAGAATTTGGAAGTATTTCATTTGATTTGCCAAAAAATCAATCAAATGTAATCAAAGTAATTGGAGTTGGTGGTGGCGGTAGTAACGCTATCAACCACATGTTCAGACAAGGTATTAAAGGTGTAGATTTCATCGTTTGTAATACCGATTCTCAAGCATTGGAAAACAGTGCTGTGCCCAATAAAATTCAGTTAGGTGTGAATTTGACTGAGGGACTTGGTGCTGGAGCAAATCCAGATATCGGACATCAATCTGCTATAGAAAGTATATCTGATATTGAAAAAGTATTGGATGTTAATACCAAAATGGTATTCATTACAGCGGGAATGGGTGGAGGAACCGGTACAGGAGCAGCTCCTGTGATTGCTCAGCTAGCCAAAGAAAGAGATATACTTACTGTAGGAATCGTTACTTTGCCATTTTTGTTTGAAGGAAAAGTGCGTCAGGAACAAGCGCTTATCGGAATTGAGAAATTACGTAAGCAAGTTGACTCATTGATTGTAATCAATAATAATAAATTAAGAGAAGTATATGGGAATCTTGGTTTCAAAGCCGGGTTTTCAAAAGCCGATGAAGTTTTGGCAACAGCCTCAAGAGGTATCGCCGAAGTAATTACACATCACTATACTCAAAATATCGATTTACGTGATGCCAAAACTGTTTTGTATAACAGTGGAACAGCTATCATGGGATCTTCAGTTTCTTCTGGAGAAAATAGAGCCAAAGAAGGAATTGTTGCTGCTTTGGATTCTCCGCTTTTAAACGATAATAAAATAACAGGAGCCAAAAACGTATTGTTGCTTATCGTTTCTGGAACTAATGAAATCACGATTGACGAAATCGCCGAAATCAACGAGCATATTCAATACGAAGCAGGTTCGAATGCCAATATCATCATGGGAGTTGGTGAAGACGAATCACTTGGTGATTCCATTGCAGTGACCATTATTGCTACTGGTTTTGCAGTTGAGCAACAAAATGAAATCGTAAATGTTGAGCCTAAGAAAATAATCCATACTCTTGAAGAAGAGCAAAGAGGAGTATTTGATTTAACAAAAAATACAGTTGCAAGTTTTAATTTGAATACTGAAGTACCAGTTTCAAACACAGAGGAAAGAATAGTTTTTGATTTAATCGAAGACGAGGTTACACCAGAACCGATAATTGAAACGCCTATCGTTGCTTCTATTAATGAAGACGAATTAATAGGGATGACAGAATTTATCAAAAATCTCGATGTGACATTCGAAATTGTTTCTCCAATGAAAGAAATTGATTTTTTGGTAACAAGTCCTGTAGCCGAACAAGTTAGAGAAGTGAAGCCTGAGCCAATTCGTTTTGAAGAAAAACAAGAACAAGCTGCATTTTCTTTTGATTTGCCATTAAGCAAACCAGAGCCAGTTCAGGCAAAAGAGGAAGTAAATAACTTCTTATTTGAATTGTCAAATGAGACTCGTGATATAAAAGTTGTTGAGCCTGTTCAGTTTGTTCCTGTAACCGAATTATCTGATAATGGGATAATAAAGTACTCTCTTGAAGAGTATATGGAAACAGAAAATGACTTATTGGAAAGTAAACCTGTAGCCAAAATAGAGGAAGTAGTTCCGGCAGAATTGAACATCACAATGAAACAAGTGATTGAGTCAGCAGTAGAAGCCCCTGTTTTGAGTAACAATTCACCTGTTGAAATGACAATCGAAGAAACTTTGAGATTTAGAGCCGAAGAAAGAAGAAAAAAACTTAAAGATTTTAATTACAAGTTTCATGATAGTGTGTCAAGAGTTGATGAACTGGAAAGAGAACCGGCTTACAAAAGATTTGGAATAGATCTTGGCAGTATAAACAAAAACAATTCAACTTCAAGAATATCTGTTGGGACAGATAGTAATAATGATTTACAGTTACGTTCCAATAATTCGTATTTGCACGACAATGTAGACTAACTAAACCTAGCCATTTTTGAAAATAGCCCGAAGATTCTTTTTTAGTTTTCGGGCTTTTTTTTGACTATAATGCTTCAAACAACTTGTTGTTAATACCAGTAAAATTTTCTAAATTTGTCGGGCCTCATCCAGCTGTACATTACAAGCTTTTTGTCGTAACTATTTTTTTCTAAGAACAAGAAAGAGCTTCTTTCAGTCGCTTTTCTGGTTCAAGAAAAAATATAGTTTCTCGCAAAAAGGCTTTTCATTTCCATCTGGGGCAGGTGATTTGAGATTGTAGATTTATGATTGCAGATTTAAGATTTGTGATTGAAAATCTAAAATCTAAGTTCAAGAATCTAAAATCAAAATATAATATGAGTTTATCAATTCAAATCATGGACGAAATCAAAAACGCCATGAGAGCCAAAGATACAGTAGCATTAGAAGCTTTAAGAGCAATAAAATCAGAGCTTTTGTTGGCTCAAACAGCTTCGGGTTCCAAAGAAGAAATTTCTGCCGATGATGAGATTAAATTGCTTCAAAGGTTGGTTAAAACACGTAAAGAAAGTGCAAGAATTTTTACAGAACAAAACCGTCTTGATTTGGCTGAACCAGAATTGGCACAAGTTGCAGTAATCGAAAAGTTTCTGCCTGCCCAATTAAGCGAGGCTGAAGTTGAAGCTGTGATTGCAAAAATCATTGCCGAAACAGGTGCATCTGGAATTGCATCAATGGGAAAAGTAATGGGATTGGCTACCGCTCAATTGGGAGGAACAGCCGAAGGAAAAACTATCTCTGCCATTGTAAAGAAATTATTGGCTTAAAATAAAATTAGATTGTTGATCAATGTTTTTAAATCTCAAATCGTTGATCAACAATCTAAAATCTAAAATTAACTGACCACGTAGTTCAACTGGATAGAATATCAGATTTCGGCTCTGAGGGTTGGGGGTTCGAACCCCTCCGTGGTCACTTTAAAAGCAAAATTGTAAATGAATTTTTATGATTTTGCTTTTTATTTTTATAGAAATAATAAACAGAAAATATTTTTATGGATAACAATATATCGGTGGCTATTACTCTTGTCTTTCTTTTTTTTGTTGTCGTTGTATTTCTGATTTTTTTTCTTTTTATGTTTTTTAGATTCTTCGAATATTTTTTTGGTTTGGCTTTTGGTAAACCTGTATTTGTTCATTTTTATCCTTTTCCAAAAAAAATAAGCATTGATTCAATCCAGTTTTTGAATAACAAATTCCCTTTTTACGTTGGTTTAACAGACAAAGAAAAAGCATATTTTGAGCACAGAGTAGCCTGTTTTATGAATAAATACGAATTTGTAGGACGTGAGAATTTCATAATTACGGAGGAGGTGAAAGTCCATGTAGCAGCCACGTTAGTAATGTTGTCATTTGGTATGAGGGAATATCTATGTGAAGTTTTTGATAAAATAATCATTTATCCTTCAGTCTATTTTTCAAGAATTACCCAACAATACCACAAAGGGGAATTTAATCCAAATACGAAAGCTGTGGTTTTCTCGTGGGAAGATTTTCAAAAGGGATTTGATATTTCTTCTGATAATTTGAATCTCGGAATTCATGAATTTGCTCATGTTTTACATTATCAGGGATTAGAAAGCAATAATGTTAGTTGTGTTCTTTTTTCAAGGATGTACACTTTAATTAATGAAGAAATGAATGATGCGGCATTCAGGAAAGAATTAGTACAGTCCAATTATTTCAGACTTTATGCCTTTACGAATCAATTTGAATTCCTTGCGGTGGTATTAGAGCATTATTTTGAAACCCCTTTGGAGTTTAAAATCCGTTTCCCTGATTTATATGATAAAGTGAGTCAGATGTTGAATATGAGTCATTAATATCTTAAAATTGTTTTGATTAACACCTGATAAACATCATGTTTTTGGCTGATTTTCTATTCTAAATTTGAATATAATTTAAAGAAGAGGCCCTATGAAAAAGAATGTTCCCATATCAACAATCATGACCAAAGATATCATCAAACTTACTATTTCTGATGATTTAACCAAAGCAGAATCTCTTTTTAAGCATTATAAAATTAGGCATATACCTGTTGTAAGTGGTGCGACAATTATCGGAATGTTAAGTTATACTGATTTGTTGCGCATTTCTTTTGCAGATGCTATAGATGATGATGAAGAGGTTGTGGATACCACAGTTTACAATATGTTTACTGTTGAGCAGGTAATGGCAAAAAAATTAACAACAATAACTCCGGACACTACTATTAAAGAAGCAGCAGAAATATTGGCAAAGAAAGACTTTCATGCTTTGCCAGTTTGTGAAGGCCATCTGTTGGTCGGGATTGTAACCACTACAGATTTGATAAAGTATTTATTAGAACAATATAAAAATTGAGTGCTTACTGATGAAAGTCCCAATGCTCATTTTAAGTATTGGGACTTTTTATTTTTATACTGTTGTCAATTTTTTTAAATCGGCTACGGTTTGAATTGGGTCTTTTGCATTAAATACAAAACTTCCCGCCACAAGTACGTCTGCTCCGGCTTCAATCAATTGCAAGGCATTTTTATTGGTTACACCACCGTCAATTTCGATAAGTGTTGAAGCTTCTTTTCTAGTAATTAAATCTTTTAGTTTTTTTACTTTCGAATAGGTGTTTTCGATAAAAGATTGTCCTCCAAAACCAGGATTCACGCTCATAATACAAACCATATCAATATCATTGATTATATCTTCCAGTAAATCCACATTTGTGTGAGGATTTAATGCTACACCTGCTTTCATTCCTTGTGCTTTGATAGCTTGAAGGGTTCTGTGTAAATGTGTACAGGCTTCGTAATGTACAGTCAAAATATCGGCACCTAAATCTTTGAATGTTTTAATATATTGATCAGGATTGACAATCATCAAATGCACATCGACAGTTTTTTTGGTGTGTCTAGTGATTGCTTCAAGAACAGGCATTCCAAAGGATATATTTGGAACAAAAACACCATCCATGATGTCAATGTGAAACCAGTCAGCCTCGCTGCTGTTAATCATTTCAATATCCCGTTGCAAATTAGCAAAGTCAGCCGCCAATACTGATGGAGCAATAATTGTATTTTTACTCATTGTTTATATTTTTTTGTATTCGTGAATCGCAAAAGCGATTTCATTGTGTGTATTTGTGTGTATTATTTTTTGCAAATGTAGATTTTAGTTTCTTTAAAATGAAATTAGAATTCATTTTTTGAACCATTAAGAGATTAAGTGACTGTATTTTATTAAAAAAATAAAACTCCGGTAATCAGCCGGAGTTTCAATCATCAATCAAAAAACGAACAGTTAATCAGACTGTTGTTTGCTTTAAAATCCCAAATTTAAAAATCCAAATTCCAATTGTTATATTGGAATTTGGGATTTAAAAATATTGAAAATTATATTATTTATCCTAAATAAGTTTTCAGGATTTTACTTCTGGAAGTATGTTTCAATCTACGGATTGCTTTTTCCTTAATTTGACGAACACGCTCACGAGTCAGGTCAAAAGTTTCTCCAATTTCTTCAAGTGTCATTGGATGTTGGTCTCCAAGTCCAAAATATAATCGTACAACATCAGCTTCTCTAGGAGTTAATGTTTCTAATGAACGCTCTATTTCAGTACGCAATGATTCGTGAATTAATTCTCTGTCAGGATTTGGAGATTCACCAGAACGTAATACGTCGTAAAGGTTAGAGTCTTCTCCTTCTACAAGAGGAGCATCCATTGATAAGTGACGACCAGAGTTTTTCATGGACTCTTTTACATCATTTACAGTCATGTCAAGTTCTTTTGCAATTTCTTCAGCAGAAGGTGGGCGCTCATTAGACTGTTCTAATAAAGCGTACATTTTGTTGATTTTATTGATAGAACCAATTTTGTTTAAAGGCAAACGAACAATACGGGATTGCTCTGCCAAAGCCTGAAGAATCGATTGACGAATCCACCATACGGCGTAAGAAATGAATTTAAAACCACGGGTTTCGTCAAAACGTTGTGCTGCTTTTATCAAACCAAGATTTCCTTCATTAATTAAGTCAGGAAGGGTAAGACCTTGGTTTTGGTATTGTTTGGCTACCGAAACTACGAAACGCAAATTAGCTTTTGTCAATTTTTCAAGAGCTCTTTGATCTCCGGCTTTGATTCTTTGTGCTAATTCTACCTCTTCGTCAGCGGTGATAAGGTCAACTTTTCCAATTTCTTGTAAATATTTGTCTAATGAAGCGGTTTCACGATTGGTTACCTGCTTGGTGATTTTAAGTTGTCTCATGTTTTTTGTCTCCTCAATTTTTTTAAGTGTACAAGTAGTTATACGTATGGAGTTTCAAAAAAGTTACAAAAGATGAATTCTTTTTTTGAATTAAAATAATAATACCTGATTTTAAAAGATATAAATTAGGTGAAACTAGCTGATTTTTACCAGTTAAGTGATATGTTTTGATTGATAATCAATGTTTTGTAGAGGTTTGTCTTAATTTGTTCTATTTCTTCTAAATTGATGATTTCATTAGGAATTTGCTTTAAGAGCGGAATATGATTTAGAAATATAAAATAATCCAATCCAATCCAAGCTCCATTGCCTACCTACCGTCTGGGCACAAATATATTACGCTTAAAATAGAACACAGATTTAACAGATTAGACAGATTCTCACTGATTTTTTTTGCATGATACCAAAAAGAGAGAAGTAAAAATAAATAATTTCTTATTATTGGAAATAGATTATCAAATTTCATCTGTTTAAATCCGTTAAATCTGTGTCATCTGTGTTCTATTTTTAGTTGTGTCCAGATGGTAGGTAATTACGGGAGAGGGGAGGGTAAACTAAAAACTATTATATAATTCCAAATGGTATAAATGGAATAATGTTGAAATAAAGTACATTGATGATGCTTATAAAATCGAAAACCCCGTTTCACTATAATGAAACGGGGTTTTTTCTATAAAATAAACCTTTAGTAAACTAAGATTGGATTACTCTTTTTTCTCCTCACGCGGAGGTCTTGGGATAAGTGCTTTTCTTGATACCTTCTCTTTTTTGGTTTTTGGATCAAGACCAAAGTATTTCACTTGGAAAACATCTCCCATTTTCACTACGTCAGAAACGTTTTCTGTACGTTCCCAAGCTAGTTCTGATACGTGAAGCAATACTTCATTTCCTGGTGCTGCTGTATATTCTACGACTGCTCCAAAATCAAGCATTTTGATTACTTTTACTTCGTATGCTTCTCCAACTTGTGGTTTGAAAGTAATAGAGTCAATTTTAGCCAATACAGCTTTGATTCCATCTGGATTAGTACCTAGAATTTCGATAACTCCTTGTTCATCCACTTCATTGATAACGATAGTAGTTCCAGTAGCTTTTTGCAATTCTTGAATTACTTTTCCACCAGGTCCAATCAGCGCTCCAATAAAGTTGCCAGGAATTGTTCTAGTAATGATTTTTGGTGCATGAGCTTTAACGTCTGGTCTTGGAGTTGCAATCGTTTCAGTCAATTTTCCTAAAATATGCATACGTCCGTCACGAGCCTGACCTAGAGCTTGCTCCATAATATCATAGCGCAATCCGTCAATTTTGATATCCATTTGACAAGCAGTAATACCGTCAGCAGTTCCGGTTACTTTAAAGTCCATGTCTCCTAAGTGATCTTCGTCTCCTAAGATGTCTGACAATACAGCGAATTTTGCTCCGTCAGTAATTAATCCCATAGCGATTCCAGAAACAGGTTTCACCATTTGAACTCCCGCATCCATAAGCGCCATTGTTCCGGCACAAACTGTTGCCATAGAGGAAGAACCGTTAGATTCCAATACTTCAGAAACAACACGAATTGTATAAGGACAATCGGCAGGAATCATATTTTTTAAGGCACGTTGCGCCAAGTTACCATGTCCTACTTCTCTTCTTGATGTTCCTCTTAATGGTTTTGCTTCACCAGTCGAGAAAGGAGGGAAGTTATAGTGTAAGTAGAATTTTTCTTCTCCTTGTTCTGATGGTGAATCGATTTGGTTTGCTTCTCTAGAAGTTCCCAAAGTTACAGTTGCCAAAGCTTGAGTTTCTCCACGAGTAAACAAAGAGGAACCGTGTACGGATGGTAAATAATCTGTTTCACACCAGATTGGTCTGATTTCGGTTGTTTTTCTTCCGTCTAGACGAATACCTTTCTCAAGGATTACATTACGAACAGCTTCTTTATTGGTTTTGTAGAAATATTTCCCAACTAATCCAGACAAATCCGAATTTTCGGCATATTCTTCTTCAGTAAACAACGCTTTTGCTTCTTCTTTTACAGCAGCAAATTTTTCGCTTCTTTCACTTTTTCCAGACGCTTCTTGAGCAATTGCATAACATTTGTCATAAGCGGCAGCTTTTACTTTGGCATAAACAGCTTCGTCTTCAACTTCACCTTCGTAAGTTCTGTATTCAGGAGATCCTACAGCGGCTCTTAGACGTTGTTGTGCGATAATTTGAACTTTGATGGCTTCGTGAGCAAATTTAATAGCTTCAACCATTTCGGCTTCTGATATTTCTTTCATCTCACCTTCAACCATGGCAACAGAATCCATAGAAGCTCCAATCATCATGTCGATGTCTGATTTTTCTAATTCTGCTCTGCTTGGGTTGATAACCAATTTCCCGTCGATACGTGCTACACGAACTTCAGAAATTAAGTTGTAAAATGGAATGTCAGAAACAGCCAATGCTGCAGATGCTGCTAATCCAGCAAGTGCATCCGGCATAACGTTTTCGTCATGTGACATTAATTGAATCATTACCTGCGTTTCTGCGTGGTAATCATCTGGGAAAAGAGGACGCAAAACACGATCTACTAATCTCATTGTTAAAACTTCGCTGTCGCTTGGTCTTGCTTCTCTTTTGAAAAATCCACCAGGGAAACGTCCTGCAGCGGCAAATTTTTCACGGTAATCTACGGTTAATGGCAAAAAGTCAACACCAGGATTTGATGTTCTTGCAGATACAGCAGTTGCGAGCAACATACAATCTCCTAAACGTACAACAACAGAACCGTCGGCTTGTTTTGCTAATTTACCTGTTTCGATCGAGATGCTTCTTCCATCTCCCAAATCGATAATTTCTTTTGAAACTATTGGAATCATAATTTTTTTCCTTTTGATTATACAATGGGTTTTAGTTGTGTTGTTAGTTGTAGTTGTTGCGTAGTTAATGCCTAAAACCCAATGAAAAACCAAACTTTTTTATGTAAATATCAATTTTTTTAAATTAATTTCAAATTGAAGAATCTAAAAAAATCGGTTAAAGTTCAAAATAAAAAAGAGGCACTCTCGCACCTCTTTATTATATTGATTATTTTCTGATATTCAATACTTTGATAATCTCACGATATCTGTTGATCTCTTTCTTTTTCAAGTAATCCAACAAAGATCTTCTTTTACCTACTAATAGTACCAATGAACGCTCTGTGTTGTAATCGTGACGATTTTTTTTCAAGTGCTCAGTAAGGTGCGTGATTCTGTGAGTAAATAACGCGATTTGTCCTTCTGCAGATCCAGTGTTTTCTGCTTTTCCTCCGTGTTTAGCGAAGATTTCTTCTTTAACTTCTTTAGTTAAGTACATTCCAATATTTTTTAAATGATTATTATGTATTCTTACATCTGTTGCAAGATGGGTGCAAAAGTAAAAAATAATTATGAATTATGACCCGAAAAAAAATATTTTTATTTTTTGAATCGGCGAAGCAATTATGAATTGTGAATTATTTGTTTATCTAAATGTGTTATTGTTCGTTTGAAAAGGATCATTGCTTCTTTGAAGTTGTTCATTATATATTTGACGCGCATTCAAGGACGCTTGTGTAGCTTTAATAGTAATTGGTAAAGAATACATTACTTTTACCGGAATTCCTCTCATAGTTCCAGGAACCCATTTTCCGTAACTACTTACAGTTTTGATGCCTTCTAATCCGGTGCCATAGCCAATGTCTCTTAATACTCTAAAATTGGTAAGATTCCCATTTTCATCTACTACAAAAGATAAATATATTTTTCCTTGTAGTCCTTCTATTTTAGGAGTGTTGAAATTCCTTCCAATATGTCTGTAAAAATCCTCCATTCCCTTTGCTGGATGAGGTTTTGAGCATTCTTCTCCATATGGGATTTGATTGTTGTTTTCATCGGTGCTTATGCCAGAAATAAATTTTCCTTCATTATAGTTTTCTGTGAAGCTGTATTTTTTCTTTAGGTGTTTTCCTTCCCAAACACCTTGTTTTTCTCCATTTTTAATTTCTCCTTTTTCATAGAGATCATCGTCAGCGTCTTCATAAAAACCATTTCCATCGATTACCGTTTGCTTTTTGTCTTTATTCCAAAACTGTACTATTTTAACTTTGGAAATTTTCTTTATGGGATCCCAGGTTATTTCTTTTTCTGATTTTTCTTCTTTGTTTTCGTACCAATCAATTTGTTTTCCGCTTAAATTATTGTCAACATAGTTGGATTCTCTTTTTTCGTTTCCATTTTCGTAATAATCGATGCGAGGTCCATTAATCTTTAGCTCCTCTTTTTTTGTTGAAATGGCCCTCATGATCATTTTTTCTTCTCGGGTAAATTCAGTGAAAATAAATAAGTTGGGCTGATTGTCGTAATTTTCGACTATTCGGATGTATTTAAAATCCGGTTTGTATGTTATGACGTGTAAGGAATCAAGGTTGTATCGCGTTGGCTGAATAATCTGCGAGTAGGAAGCAATTGATAATAAAAGGATGAAGGTTAATAAAGAGGTTTTCATTGAATAACTTTTTGGTCAGAAAGCGAATGTATTAATTTTAATACAACTTCGCAATCTCGCCATTCACAAATTCCAAAAAGCGTTCATCTTTTTCTGTAAAAGGATCAAGAACATGGCTGTCGATGTCTATTTGCCCAATGTTTGTGCCATTTACAAAAAGCGGAACCACAATTTCGGATTTAACGGTAAAACTGCAGGCGATATAATTGTCTTGTGCGCTAACGTCAGGAACAACAAAATTAGCGTTGGAAACCGCCACCTGCCCGCAAATACCTTTCCCAAAAGGGATTACTGTATGATCAGTTTCGGCACCAACATAAGGGCCAAGATGTAATGTTTGGGCTTCGTGATTGGCAAAATAAAAACCTACCCAGTTGTAGTAGGAGATAGAATCGCTTAAAAGTTGGCAAATAGCCAAAAGTTTTTCGTCTCTTGTTAGACTTGTACTTGTAGTTATTTCGGTTACTTTGGGCTGTAGTTCTTGAAAAGTCATAGTTAATTGTTTTTTGCAAAAGTATTTAAAGCCAATTTTAAAAATTGTATAAATTTGTTAAAAAAAACTTGCTGGATGTAATTGTTTTTAAACACATAGAAACATAGAATTTATTGTGTTTAAAAAGGATATAATAGTCATTTTACTTCTCACATAGCAATCTATGTGAAAAATAGTTATATTTCTATTCAATCTTTAATGATTTGATATTAAATCTATGTATCTATGTGTTTCATTTTTTATTTAAACTGATTTTCACCCAATGGGTTTAAAAAAATAAATTATTAAATCGCTTCAATTTAAGAATGTAGGCAAATGATTTGCCTTGCTTTTCAATTATTCCCAAAATAAATTAAATGAAAAAATATTTTGTCCAATACAGACCTTTTTTGCTTTTTCTGGCTAGTTTTTTTGGTACATATATATTGCTTACCTTTTTGTATCAGGTTTTTTTGAATGGTTTTGGAGAAAACGAGGTGGATGCTATAACGCGTTTCGTTTCCGGAAATACAGAAAATGTGCTTTCTTGGTTTTGTAAATCGGTGCGCTTTGAAGAGGTAAATTATGAGCCTTCGTTTGTAGTGTATTTATTTAACCAAAGTGTTATTCGGATTGTAGAAGGTTGCAACGGAATTAGTGTGATTATTTTGTTTGTTTCTTTTGTTGTGGCATTTTCGGGAAGCCTGAAAAATACGTTGCTTTTTATCTTTGGCGGAAGCCTAATAATTTATGTTTTAAATGTGTTCCGAATTGCAGTTTTGACCGGTTTACTTTACCGTTTTCCCGAGTATACTCATTTATTACATGGTGTACTTTTTCCGCTGATTATTTATGGGGTGGTTTTTGTTTTATGGGTAATTTGGGTTAATAAATTCTCGGGCTATGTTAAATAAACTACTTCAGAATAAAACTACTTCTTTGGTAGTGATTGTATTTGTCGTTCTATTGGCGCTTGTCCGGATGTTTGAAAAACAATTATTTTATGATCCTTTTTTGGTCTATTTTGAAGGGGATTACATGAAAATGCCTTTGCCAGAATATGATAGTTTCAAACTTTTTTTGGGATTATTTTTTCGTTTTTTATTGAACACCTTACTTTCTCTGGGAGTTCTTTATTTACTTTTCAGAGATAGGGAAATGCTTGTTTTTATTTCTATTTTGTTCTTCTTTTTGTTTGTTGCGTTAATTGTTTCTTTCTTTTGTGTTCTTCATTTTTTTGAGAATCGCGAAAATCTATTACTGTTTTATTTAAGACGATTTTTAATTCAGCCTTTGTTTCTAATTCTTTTTGTACCAGCTTTTTATTATCAAAAGTTAAAGAATTGACGTGTCTTTTTCTTATCTTTAAGGAAGTTTTGAATTTACGGATCGACAAATTTTATTAAAGATGAAAGTAGTAAAACATTCAAAGGCTATTGTTGATTTTAATCACTCAAAACTGAAAGAGTCACTGTTGAAATCGGGCGCTTCTCCAGATATTGCTGACGATATTTTGCAGACTATAGAAAAAGAAGCATACGAAGGCATTTCTACCAAACATATTTATAAAATGGCTTTTGGTCTCCTCAAAAAAGCATCCAATTCGCACGCAGCCCGATATAATTTAAGAGAATCCATTCGATTGTTAGGGCCTGCAGGTTTCTTTTTTGAAAAATTTATTGCCCGACTTTTTGCCTCCGAGCATTATGAAACCAAGGTGGGGATGATTTTGCAAGGCAAATGTGTTTCGCATGAAATCGATGTTCTGGTCAAAAACGCTAATGTTATTTCGATGGTCGAATGTAAGTTTCATACGGGGCAGGATGTGGCTACAGATGTGAAAGTACCAATGTATATTTTATCTCGGTTCAATGATATAAGAGATAAGGAGCATGAGATATTTTCTAGAAAAGATTTTATTTCAAAATGTTTTATTGTTACCAATAATCGTTTTACTGCCGATGCGGTTGATTTTGCAAAATGTTCAGGGATTAATTTGTTGAGTTGGGATTATCCCGAAATCAGTAATTTAAAGACAAAAATAGACAGCCATCATTTATATCCCATAACCTGTTTGACAACGCTGACACTCTCCGAAAAAGAGAAACTTTTGCTCTTGGATGTCATCTTGGTTTTAGAAGTTATAAATAATAGAGCTGCGTTGGAACAAATAGGTTTGAGTCCTAACAGGATAAAGAATGTGTTTAAAGAAGCGTCTGAGTTGTGCAAGTTTTTTTGAAAGAAACTAAGATGCTGAGAGGCTAAGAAGCTAAGTTTTTTTCTTGTTATTCAAAAGAGCTAAAGTGTTTTAATCTTAAAAACTTAGCGTCTCGACATCTTAGTAACTTAAAAAGAAATAAAAATGAAAATTACATGCATTGGCGGAGTAGGAACAGTTACAGGATCCAAGACTTTGGTAGAAAGTAATGGACTCCGAATTTTGATTGATTGTGGACAATTTCAGGGTTTGAAACAATTACGGGAGCTCAATTGGGAACCGCTTCCAATTTTGCCATCTACTATCGATTTTGTGTTGTTGACACATGGGCATTTGGATCATTGCGGTTGGTTGCCAAGATTAATCAATCAGGGGTTTTCGGGTAAAATATATTGTTCGGCTCCAACAGCGGCTGTCAGTAAACTTATTCTTTTGGATAGTGCCAAGATTCAGGAAGAAGATGCAAAAATGGCAAATGAAGGCAAATATTCAAAACACGAAATAGCAGAACCTCTATATACAGTAGAGCAGGCCGAAAAAGTTTTTTCTCATTTTCAGATAATACAACCGAATGAAAATGTCGTTTTGGAAGAAGGGATTGAAGCTGTTTTTACCAACGCCGGGCATATTTTGGGAGCGTGCAGTATAGAACTTCGGCTTGAAAATAAAGTTGTCGTTTTTTCGGGAGATATTGGCAGGGATAATGATTTGCTTATGTTTTCGCCCACAAAACCCAAAAAAGCCGATTATGTTTTCCTTGAAAGTACGTACGGGAATAGACTGCATCCGGATACAGACCCAAAAACAGAATTAGAAAAGTATATTAACGATGCTATTCAAAATCAAGGAACTGTAATAATTCCGAGTTTTGCTGTAGAAAGAGCACAAAGTGTTATGTATTTGCTTTGGCAATTGAAAGAAGAAAAAAGAATCCCTGACATTCCTTATATTGTTGATACTCCGATGGGAATAAGTATGTTGGAACTTTTTATCAATCATAAAAAATGGCATCGTTTGCCGCAAGAAGAATTTACTTCCATGTGCAAAATGTTTACTATGGTTTCGGATTATAAAGAGACAATAGAAGTCATTTATAATAAACAACCCAAAGTGGTGATTGTTGCCAGCGGAATGGTTACTGGAGGTAGAGTTTTAAGTTATTTGGAGCGATATGTAGGATTGCCGGAAACCACTGTTGTTATTATTGGGTATCAAGGCGAAGGCACTCGGGGGCGAAAAATGCTTGATGGCGCAAAGGATATAAAAATAAGAGGAAAATATTATGAGTTGAAGTCCAAGGTGGTTGAAATTGAAACCTTATCAGCTCACGGAGATCAAAAAGATTTAATGAATTGGCTTTCGGAATTGGAAGAAAAGCCAAAGAAAGTTTTTTTGGTTCATGGGGAAAATGAAGCAGCCGATGAACTCAGAATAAAGATTAAGGAGGAATACGGTTTTGAGTGCGTTATTCCGTGGATAGGACAGGAGTTTGAATTGTAATCTTGCTTTTCTTTTGAAAAATTAACAGAAATTTGGTTTTTTTGGCTGATAATAATGCTAATTTTGTAATATGAGATTCAAAAGACAAATAAGTATTTTTTTAGCGATTCTATTGTTGGTTTCCAACGTAGGGTTGGCTTTTGATGTACATTATTGTGGCGGAAAAATAGCTTCGGTTTCTTTGAATTCAACTTTACCTTCGCTTCAAACTGAAAAAGGTTGTTGTGAAAAAAAAGTAACCACTAAAAAAGACAGCTGTTGTAAAGACAAAAAAATCGTCTTTCAGAAAAAAACAGACAATGGAATTGTAAAGTCTTTTTCTTTTCAGTTTGATTCTGTTTTTTTAATTCCAGAATTTCATCCTATTGTTTTTGAAGCTGTGCCAAATTTCAAAAACAATTTAACTCTAGCTTACTATTGCGATGCAAATGCACCGCCACTTTTCAAGCTGTACAGCCAATACCTCCTTTACGATAAGTTATAATGTTTAATTTAGGTTGAACCAATTTGTTGTGGTTTGACATTTTAAATCATTATAATAAAAATCATGAAAACAAAAATCACAATCGTTTTGTTTCTCTTGTTTGCTGCTTTTAATTCCTATTCGCAAGATACTTTGAAGGAAATAAAAGTACAATCCAAACGCAAGAGCTTACAAAAAACATATACAGTTACCGGTAATACAACTTTGGTAACCAAAAAAGAATTGCTCAAAGCCGCCTGTTGTAATCTCGCAGAAAGTTTTGAAACCAACCCTTCCATCGATGTCAATTTTTCGGATGCGTTGACCGGAACCAAGCAAATTAAAATGCTGGGACTTACGAGTCCTTACCTAATGATGACACAGGAAAATGTTCCTTCTGTTCGTGGGGCTTCGCAGGTTTACGGACTTTCTTTTACGCCGGGACCTTGGGTAGAGAGTATTCAGATTTCAAAAGGGGCTGGGAGTGTTGTCAATGGCTTCGAAAGTATATCGGGGCAAATCAATACCGAATTGATAAAACCCATGTCTGAAGTTCCTTTTTTATTAAATCTTTACGGTTCTACAGATTCCCGTTTTGAGCTGAATGCCAATGTTAATCAAAAACTTTCTGATAAATGGGCTACCGGAATATTGGTCCATGGTAATATGCGAAATTCCAAAATGGACAATAATCATGATGGTTTTTTGGACAATCCTTTGCAAAATCAATTCAATTTGCTTAATCGTTACCAATATTATAATGCCGAAACGGGCTGGATTAGCTTCATAAATCTGCAGTATATGAATGATACAAAGCAGATGGGGCAAACTGATTTTGATCCTGATAAAGACAAGGGAACGACTAATTCATGGGGTTCTGAAATTGATACCAGGAAGATTGATGTTTCTACAAAAATCGGCTACGTTTTTAAAGATATGCCTTTTCAGAGTTTTGGTTTCCAAAATGCCTTTTCAAGCTATAATCAGGATTCGTATTTTGGGTTGAATGGTTACAATATCCAACAGAATAGTTTTTATTCGAACTTGATTTTTAATTCGATTATCAATAATGAAAAAAACAAATTCGCCACAGGTTTGAATTTTACCTATGACAGTTACAATGAGTTTCTCAACACGACAGATTACAGCAGGATAGACAATACTGTTGGAGCGTTTTTTGAATATACTTATGATAATCAGGATAATTTCAGTTTCATACTTGGTGGAAGGCTTGATTATGGAAATCGTTTGGGCGTTTTTGCAACTCCGAGAGTACATCTGAAATACAATCCGTGGGAAAAAGGAGTTTTGAGAGTTTCTGCCGGAAGAGGAAAGCGTCCCAATAATATTTTTGCCGAAAATCAAACCTTGTTTGCGAGTTCAAGAACTTTTGAAATCATGAATGAAGGAGGTAAATTGTATGGTTTGGATCCGGAAATTGCCTGGAATTATGGCTTGAGTTTTATGCAGGGTTTCAAATTGTTTGGTAGAAATGGTGATGTTACCGCCGATTTTTACAGAACCAATTTTCAAAATCAAGTAGTGGTCGATATCATGCAAAGTCCGCAGCAGGTGATTTTTCATAATTTGAATGGGGTTTCCTATGCTAATAGCTTTCAATTGGAATTCAATTATGAGTTGGCAAAACACCTGGAATTGCGCTCGGCTTACAAATATTATGATATCAAAACCGATTATTTGTCTGGAAAGTTTCAGAGACCATTGCAGGCACAACATCGTTTCTTCGGAAATTTGGGTTATGAAACGCACAGAACCGATAAAGGACAGCAATGGAAATTTGATTTCACTTACAACTGGATTGGTGAACAGCAATTGCCTTACACGGCCTCAAACCCTGCAGAATTTAGGCTAGCAGAACATTCTCCAGCTTATTCTTTGATGAATGCTCAGGTTACCAAAGTTTTTTCGCCAACTTTTGAAGTGTATGTAGGAGGGGAGAATATTGGTAATTACACTCAAAATCCTGCCATTGTAGATTCGCAGAATCCTTTTGGCCCTTATTTTGATGCAACTATTTTATATGCGCCAGTTTTTGGGCAAATGTATTATGCAGGATTAAGGTTTAAGATAAAATAACAGATAATGTCAGTAGGAATGACAATGTCAAAATGAATTTCAATAAAAATAAATTTAATATTAAATAAAAATGAAAACAAATAATAATAACAATATGATAAAGAATGTGTTTTTGGTTATACTACTAACTGTATTTGTGTTTTCGGCTCAAGGCCAAGAAAAGAAAAATAAAAATGCCAAATATACTACTGAAGTAAACGGTAATTGTGAACAATGCCAAAAGCGAATTCAAAAAGCAGCTTATTCTGTAGGCGGGGTAAAATCAGCTTCTTGGGATGTAGGGACTCATCAGTTGAGTTTGATAATCAACGAAGAAAAATGTTCTTTGATGGATGTAAAAAAAGCAATTGCCAAAGTGGGGCATGATACCGATTCTGTAAAATCGACTCAGCAGGATTATGATAATCTTCATTCTTGTTGTCAATACGAAAGGATAAAATAAAATTGTGCAACTCGAAAGTGTGATTCTGCTTGGTTTCATTCTTAAATAATTATAAAAGCATCAAGACTGTTGTGGTTTTGGTGTTTTTTTGTTTTTTTATTCGTTAATAAAACTTTAAAATGAAATAATAAATTGTAGGTCACCTAAATTATCCTTATTTTCACAGCAAAATTTAACACAGAAATTTATGAATAATTTTGAATGGACCCAATTAGTAAATCCTGAATTTTATATAACATTTACAATTGGTGGCATTCAACTGGGTTTGTATATAGTGTTATTCATCGTTTTTGCCGAAACTGGACTTTTTGCCGGTTTTTTTCTTCCTGGTGATAGCCTGCTTTTCTTAGCCGGAATTTACAGCCGTGATTTAATTCAGAATATTGTTTATATAGAAAGTGATTTTATAAATCTGGTATTGCTTTCCTCATTAGTCGCGCTTTCAGGTGTTTTTGGGAATATGGTCGGTTATTGGTTTGGTGCCAAAAGCGGATATTATTTGTACAACAGAGAAGATACACTTTTGTTTAAGAAAAAATATTTACTGCAATCCAAAGAATTTTTTGAAAAACACGGAGGTAAAGCCATTATTTATGCGAGATTTTTGCCTATCGTGAGAACTTTTGCTCCAATAGTCGCGGGTATTGGTTCTATGAACAGACAACGATTTATGTTTTATAATATAGTGAGTTCGATTTTATGGTCATTCGTTTTGATTTTCTCAGGGCATTATTTATACGGTATGTTTTTGGAAATGGGAATTGACCTAAAAGAACATATTGAGAAAATTGTCATCGGAATTATATTGGTTTCTACGTTGCCTGTTTTCTTAAAATTAATTAAGAAAAAAGTGATTCATCATGATCATCACGATCAAAACGGTTAAGAAATAAAAAACCGCCTTATTCTATTGGACAAGGCGTTTTTTTTGTGACATATATTTTCTTCTGAAATTAATGTATGTCATAAAAAAATCCGACAAGAACGAATTCAAGTCGGATTTTAATTTATTCAAAAATGTGATTTATTACATCATTCCAGGCATACCTCCACCCATTGGGTGGCCTGCTCCAGCTGATTCTTCTTTAATGTCGATTAAAGCACATTCTGTAGTTAAGATCATTCCAGCAACCGAAGCGGCATTTTCTAATGCGATACGGGTTACTTTTTTAGGATCGATGATACCTGCTTTTAGCATATCAACATATTCATCTGTTTTGGCATTGTATCCAAAATCACCAGCACCTTCAGTTACTTTGGCAACAACAACAGAGCCTTCAAGACCTGCGTTCTCAACAATAGTTCTCAAAGGAGCTTCTACGGCGCGAGATATAATTTGGATTCCTGTTTTCTCATCTGCGTTGTCAGATACGATAGTGCTCAATACGTTTTTGGCTCTTAATAAAGCTACTCCACCTCCAGCAACAATTCCTTCTTCTACAGCGGCACGAGTTGCATGAAGTGCATCGTCAACACGGTCTTTTTTCTCTTTCATTTCTACTTCAGAAGCAGCACCAACATAAAGAACAGCAACACCTCCGGCTAATTTAGCCAAACGCTCTTGCAATTTTTCTTTGTCATAATCAGAAGTCGTAGTTTCCATTTGACCTTTGATTTGGTTTACACGATTTTTAATCATGTCTGCATCTCCAGCACCATTTACGATTGTAGTGTTGTCTTTGTCGATAGATACTCTTTTTGCTGAACCCAACATTTCTAATGTAGTATTTTCAAGAGTGTATCCTCTTTCTTCAGAAATTACAGTTCCGCCAGTCAAAATAGCGATATCTTCCAACATTGCTTTTCTTCTGTCTCCAAAACCAGGAGCTTTTACAGCAGCGATTTTCAAGGCACCACGTAATTTGTTTACTACCAAAGTTGATAAAGCTTCACCATCAACATCTTCGGCAATAATCAATAATGGTTTTCCTGATTGTGCTACCGGCTCAAGAACAGGTAATAATTCTTTTAATGAAGAAACTTTTTTGTCATACAAAAGGATGTACGGACTTTCCAATTCGGCTTCCATTTTCTCTGGATTGGTCACAAAGTATGGAGAAAGATATCCTCTGTCAAATTGCATTCCTTCAACAACATCTACGTAAGTGTCAGTTCCTTTGGCTTCTTCAACGGTGATAACTCCTTCTTTTCCAACTTTTGCGAAAGCGTTGGCAATTAACTCACCAATCACTTCGTCATTATTGGCAGAAATAGAAGCAATTTGTTTGATTTTTTCAGAATCACTTCCTACTACTTTAGCTTGTTTGGCAAGATCGGCAACGATAGATTCTACAGCTTTGTCGATACCGCGTTTTAAATCCATTGGGTTTGCTCCGGCAGCAACGTTTTTCAAACCTTCTTTTACAATGGCTTGAGCCAATACTGTAGCAGTTGTAGTTCCGTCTCCAGCCAAATCATTGGTTTTAGAAGCTACTTCTTTTACCATTTGAGCTCCCATGTTTTCCAAAGGATCTTTTAATTCGATTTCTTTGGCTACAGTAACACCATCTTTAGTTACATTTGGTCCACCAAATGATTTTCCAATAATTACATTACGTCCTTTTGGACCTAAAGTTACTTTTACAGCATTTGCCAATGCATCAACTCCGCGTTTTAAACCGTCACGAGCTTCAATATCAAATTTTATATCTTTTGCCATTTTCTATTTTGTTTAAAATTGTTTAAGGTTTAAATGTTTAAAGTTGTTCAACGAGAACAACAAAACTTTATTCTTAATACTTAATTCTTTGTACTTAATTCTTTTTTTAGATTATTGCAAGAATATCGTCCTCACGCATTATCAGATAATCTTTGCCTTCAAGTTTTAATTCAGTTCCGGCATATTTTCCATAAAGGACAGAGTCACCAATTTTGACAGTCATGTTATGGTCTTTAGTGCCGTTTCCTACTGCAACTACAGTTCCTTTTTGTGGTTTTTCTTTTGCAGTATCTGGAATAAAAATCCCTGACGCCGTTTTCGTTTCAGCAGCAACTGGTTCGATAAGAACTCGATCTGAAAGTGGTTTAATGTTTAAAGCCATGATTTTTTATGTTTATGTTAATTTTATTTTATTGGTGTATTATTTCAGAAATTGTGCCATAGTAGACAAACTGACATTTTTTCTTATAAAAACGCCAGCTTTGACAGGCTGGCGTTTAAAATATTATTTTATGAGAATGTATTATTTTGCTGGTGCAGGAGTCGCAGGCGTTGCAGGAGCATTTTGCGCTGGAGCAGTAGCTGGAGCTGCAGTTTCAGATTTTTCGATGATTTTTGATTCAGAATCGCTCAAAGTTCCTGTAAAACTCAAGCCAGAAAGTAAAATCAAGGCAATTAATATAGTTGCTAATGTCCAGGTACTTTTGTCTAAGAAATCAGTAGTTTTTTGCACACCACCTAACATCTGAGAACCACTTATTGTAGATGAAAGACCTCCACCTTTAGGGTTTTGAACCATTATTACTACTATCAATAGAAAACATACTATTGTAATTAAAACTAAAAAAATTGAAAACATAATCTATATTATTAATTGTTATTTTGTTGTACTATTTTAATATCTTTTATTCGGTCTGCAAATAAACTACTTTTTTCTGGATATTTCAAAATTAATATTTCATAAGCTTGAATGGCTTTTTGATATTTTTTTTGTTCCAAATACACTTTGGCCAAAGTCTCGGTCATTAGATAGGAATTATCTTCTTTGTTGAGATCAATATTGGGTGAAAACACAGTTCCAGGCTTAATAGGTGGAATCTTTGGACTAGTTTCGATGAACTTATCAATTAATGCGGCTTTTTTTATTTTGCTTTCGTCAACGATAGGTTCAGGTTCTTGTAGCATACTGTTGTTTTGTTGGTTGTTTTCTCGTATTATGGGTTCTATCCTCGAAAGTTGTAGCCATTGGTGGAACGAATGTGTTTCTGATTTGGAGAAATCCAATGGTTTTCCAATTTCTAATTTTTTTTCGGCCTCTGTTGTCTGTGTTTCAGATTCAGCAGGAGAAGCTTCCTTAATAGAATCCAGAATCGACTGTTCTACATTTTTATTAATATCTAATTTCTCAAACGTAATGGGATGAAGTGAGTCCGTATTGGAGCTTGCTTCTTTTATAGATGTCAGAATGGATTGTTCTAAAGCGGTTGTTGCAATTGGTGCTGTTTCTTCCTTTTTTACAATCTCGCTGTCAATTACTATAATATTAAGGAGTTCTTCTATTTTTTTCTCGTATGTCTTTTTCTGAATGGCAACAAAAGAGTCTGAGGTGATAAAGTCAAATAATACGCTACGGTCTGTAGTGTGTGCAGCGGTTGTTTTTAAAGCAAAATTATATTTGTAGCTATTTTGGTTGTAAAGCCCTTTTAAACGCAATGCTCTTGCACTTTGAAAATACGGAAATTCATCCAATACTTTTTCCAGAGCCACCGTTTGAATGTCGTTGATTTCTTCGGGTTGGTTTAATAAATAATTATAGCTACTAACGTTCATTTTTTCTGTTATCGGTTATCTGTTATCAGTTTTCGGTTATCTGTTGTCAGTTTTCGGTTTTCGGTTTTCAGAGAACGGATAACCAAAAACGGATAACTTCATAATTACCATTTTGCAAGTGAATCATTAAAGATATCTTGTGTAATTCTTTCGAAAATTTCTTTGATTGCCGCGTCTTTGGTTGACCCGACTAATTGCTGTGATGCAGGGTAATCATAATAAAATTCAAATACCTTTTCAAAATCATCAGCTTCTTTATTTTTATTGGAGAATCTGACATTAACTCGTATTTTTAAACGGTTTTGTGCCGCCTGTTGATCGGCTGTTGCTGTCATCGGACTAATGTGATAATCTATTATTTCTCCTTCATAGGTTAAATCTCCGCTATTTTTTACCAAACGCAAATTAGTTTGATTCTGAATCAAGTCTTGCAATGTAAGGGTGAATATCTTGTCAATTCCGGGTTCAATCAATTCAGAATTGTTTGGGAACCAATTCACCTGATAGGTTTTGGCATCAATTTTACCAGTCCCCGTAAAGTTATATACAGAACAGCTGTTTAGGACGAATGAACTGATTAGTATTAAAATATAATGTGATTTTTTCATAAGATGTTTGGCCAAATTCCAATTTTTTAAATTCCAAATTCCAATTCAGGACTGATTCAGAATCACTTTTCAAATATATGAATTTTCAATTTTGGAATTTGGAATTTTATTTTTTGAGTTTTTCGTTTTTTAAAAAATTTGGAATTTTGAAATTTGGAATTTTATTTTTTATAAATCAAATTGCTTTATTTTTCGATACAAAGTACGTTCCGAAATTCCGAGTTCATCGGCTGCAGCTTTTCGTTTTCCTTTGTTTTTTTCCAATGACTTTTTAATCATCTCGATTTCTTTCTGTTCAAGTCTCAATACTTCTTCCTCTTCAATAGTTTCGGCCAAAAGATAATTGCTGTTGTCCTGTTCTTCGTAATCGTCTTCTATTGTCTGGTTTGGAAGGTAGGAAGTTCTTGGCTCTTCTTCAAAATCTATTTCACTGTCTTCTTCCTTAGAACCGTATATTTTTTTGATAAGCGATTTGTTGGTTTCCTGAACATTTGAACTGCCATTTTGCATTAATTCCAAAGTCAGTTTTTTTAGATCATGCAAGTCGCTTTTCATATCAAAAAGAACTTTGTACAGGATTTCCCTTTCGGTATTAAAATCACTGTCGCTTTTTTTGTCTTTTATCACCGAAGGTAAATTGCTGTCCTCGTTTGGTAAATACGTTTGCAACGTTGTGGCTGTAATATCCCTGTTGGTTTCCAGTACCGAAATTTGTTCGGCCACATTTCGCAACTGACGGATATTACCGCTCCAGCGAAATTTTTGCAAAAGCAAAATAGCGCCTTCATCCAGTTTTAATGGAGGCATTTTGTATTTGTTAGCAAAATCGGCTACAAATTTTCGGAACAATAAATGAATATCCTCTTTTCTTTCGCGAAGCGGAGGTAATTGGATATCCACCGTACTCAAACGGTAATACAAATCTTCACGGAATTTTCCTTTTTCTATGGCTTTGAATAAATTGACATTGGTCGCGGCTACAATTCGGACATTTGTTTTTTGAACCTGTGAAGAACCTACTTTTATGAATTCTCCGTTTTCCAAAACACGCAACAAACGTACTTGGGTGGTCAAAGGTAATTCTCCTACTTCGTCAAGGAAAATGGTACCGCCGTTGGCTACCTCAAAATAGCCTTCACGCGTGCTCGTGGCTCCGGTAAAAGCGCCTTTTTCGTGACCGAAAAGCTCGCTGTCAATAGTTCCTTCTGGGATTGCTCCGCAGTTTACCGCTATGTATTTTCCGTGTTTTCGGTGTGATAAGGAATGGATAATCTTTGGGATGTTTTCTTTTCCCACACCGCTTTCACCAGCCACCAAAACCGTAATGTCAGTTGGGGCAACCTGAATGGCTTTTTCTATGGCACGATTGAGTTTTGGATCGTTTCCAATAATCTCAAAGCGTTGTTTTATTGATTGTACTGTATCCATTTTTGAAGGTTTAAAGTTTAAAATAGTTTAAATGTTTAAACTATTTACTTTAATGATTTTTTCTTTGTCTTAAAGATGTTTTGCTGTTATGGCTTTGTCAGCGTATCTTTTTTAACTGCTGTTTTTTCAACTTTGTGTTTTGGAAAATAGGTTCTAATAACATAGAATGTTGTCCCAAATCCAATTATGAAAGTGATTAAAGCGATAAGTATGTTTTTTTTAGTCATATAGTTTTTTTTTGCCACAGATTAAAAAGATTTTCACAGATTTTGAAATCCTTTTAATCTTTTTAATCTGTGGCGAATATAATTTGAGGTTGAAAAATCAATTCATATCGCTCAATCCAATCGCTTCGCCTTTCAGCGTACCCGAAGTGCAGGAAGTTATTTTTACATTCACAAAATCACCAATTTTATAATTTTCTTTTGGGAAAACAACCGTAACATTTTGAGAATTTCGCCCTGAAAACTCCTCTGCCGATTTTTTGGAAATTTTTTCAATCAAAACTTCAACGGTTTTTCCGATGAATTCCTGAGATCGAATCAAAGAATGTTTTTGTTGCAAATCGACAATTTCTTGTAACCTGCGAAGTTTGGTTTCTTCCGGAACATCATCTTCCATTTTTCTTCCAGCCAAAGTTCCCGGACGCTCGGAATAAGCAAACATATATCCAAAACTATATTTTACATATTCCATCAAACTCAAAGTGTCTTGATGGTCTTCTTCGGTTTCTGTAGGGAAACCCGAAATCATATCTTGAGTAACAGCACAATCCGGAATGATGCTGTACACTTTGTTAATCAAATCTTTGTATTCTTCACGGGTGTGCAAACGATTCATTTCTTTCAAAATTCGATCACTTCCCGATTGAACCGGAAGATGGATGTGCTTGCAAATATTTGGATGTTTTGCAATTACATGCAAAATGCTTTCGTGCATATCCTGTGGATTCGAAGTCGAAAAACGAATTCGCATCTTTGGGAAAGCCACAGCAGTCATTTCAAGTAATTGATCAAAATTTACAGCCGTCGCTTTTTGCATTTCGGTAGCATTGACAAAATCCTTTTTCAATCCGCCGCCATACCATAGATAGCTGTCAACGTTTTGTCCTAAAAGAGTAACTTCTTTATATCCTCGGTCCGACAAATCCTGAATTTCGTTTATGATACTTTGTGGTTCACGACTGCGCTCACGGCCACGGGTAAAAGGCACCACGCAAAACGTACACATATTATCGCAACCTCTTGTGATAGAAACAAAAGCCGTAATTCCGTTGCTCATCAATCGAACGGGCGAAATATCACCATAGGTTTCCTCTTTCGACAAAATCACATTGATGGCGTCTCGACCTTCTTCTACTTCGGCCAATAAATTAGGTAAATCTTTGTAGGCATCAGGGCCAACGACAAGGTCGACAATTTTTTCTTCTTCGAGGAATTGACTTTTCAAACGTTCTGCCATACAGCCCAAAACCCCAACTTTCATTTTAGGATTCTTTGCGCGTTTTACAGCGTTGTATTTTTCTAGTCGTTTACGAATTGTTTGTTCAGCTTTGTCACGAATTGAACAGGTATTCACCAAAACCAAATCGGCTTCCTCCATCACTTGTGTGGTATTGAATCCGTTTTCAGACAATATCGAAGCCACAATCTCGCTGTCCGAAAAATTCATCGCACAACCATAGCTTTCTATATACAGTTTTTTAACATTTTCCGGTTTGTATTCCAGAACAAGGCTGTCTCCTTGTTTGCTTTCTTCAATTATCTTTTCCATAAGGCTTTTTCAAACCGCAAATATAAGTTAAAATCTGTGATTATGACAAGATGTCAGCCTAAGAATTAACAAAAAATAAAGGATTGTAGATTTTAGATTTTTGATTAAGGATTGTTGATTTATAATGTTGTTGGTTTAGTCTTTGCGAGGAACGAAGCAATCTTATTTGCTATATCCGCAACTAGTTTGCCGCCATTGATATTGAGGTTGTTTCGTTCCTCGCAAAGACTTAAATCATTTTTTTTATATCTAAAATCAACAATTGTTAATCATAAATCTAAATTCTGAACTCTTTTAATAAAAATCCATTAGCGACAGCTTTAAAATCCACTAATTGATTCTGAATCCAAATTTCATCATGACCTAATTCTTTTGCCATTATACGTGCCACTTTATCGGCGCAGGAAATTGCGGCTCGCGCATCCAGGAATAGCAGCCGAACGCGTCTCGCCAAAACATCTTCAACAGTAATAGCCATTTCTTCCCGGATGGCCCAAACGACTTCAGCCAAAGTATAATTATAGTCGGGGTGTAATTTTTCTTTTAGGGAGGGATCGTTTTCCTGTAATTTCAAAATTGCACTACTGTCAGTCCCGTAAACGAAAAGGTGATTTTGAAAATCAGCTTCACTATTTTTCTTGTTTCCGTGAATAGGCAAATGTTGCGTTATACATTTATAAGGACTTAGTTGGTGTGTTTCAATTGCCTTGTTGACTATTTCTTCGGCAATTTGTCGATAGGTTGTCCATTTTCCGCCGGTGACGGTGATTAAGCCTGTTTTGGAAACGATTATTTTGTGGCTTCTGGAAACTTCTTTTGTGGCTTGGCCTTTTTTCTCTGGAGCGGCCAAAGGCCTTAGTCCCGCAAAAACCGAAAGCACATCGGCTCGTGTCGGATCTTTGGTCAGGTATTTTTGAGCTGTTTTCAGTACAAATTCGATTTCTTCTTCAAGGGCAATTGGTTCAATATCTGACTTTTTTACCAAAGTATCCGTTGTGCCCACAACAATTTTGTCGTGCCATGGAACTGCAAAAAGAACCCTTCCGTCACTCGTTTTGGGAATCATCAATGCATGTTCGCCGGGTAAAAAGGATTTGTCAAAAACCAAATGAATGCCTTGACTGGGAACTATATATTTTTTATAAACACTATCGTTCATTTTCATAATGGCATTGGTAAAAACCCCCGTCGCATTTATTACCGTTTTGCCTTGCAAAGTATATTCTTCGTTGGATATCTGGTCTACGGCTGCAACTCCAGTAATTTGTTTTTTGTCGTTCTTTAATAATTGCGTGACTTTAATATGATTGAGTACACAGGCTCCTTTTTCGACAGCAGTTTGGGCAAGATTTATGGCCAAACGGGAATCGTCAAATTGCCCGTCGTGATACAGAACGCCGCTTTGCAATCCATTCGGTTCAATTGACGGAATTAAGGCCAAAGTTTTTTCTTTGGATAGATATTTGGAACTCCCAAGACTTAGTTTTCCGGCGAGTAAATCGTATAATTTTAAACCAAATGTATAAAAATACCCGCCCCACCAGTTGTAATTCGGGATAACGAAAGATTCGTTTTTTACCAAATGCCCTGCGTTTTTCTCCATCAACCCTCTTTCTCTAAGAGCTTCAATGACCAAAGAAATATTTCCCTGCTCTAAATAGCGGACCCCGCCGTGAGCCAATTTTGTGCTTCGGCTAGAAGTACCCTTGGCAAAATCTACGGCTTCGAGAAGAACTGTTTTAAAACCTCTGCTCGCGGCATCAACAGCAACACCGAGTCCGTTGGCACCTCCTCCTATAATAATGATGTCCCAAATTTGGTTTTGTTTGAGTTTTTCCAGCTGTTCGATTCGGTTCATTGGATGGATTTGTTGGTTTGGTTAGGTCTTCTGTAGTAAATTTAACCAAATAATTAAAAGGATTTTTTAAATCTGTATTTTATTTTATGCAACAATTAATAAAAAGGAATCGTTATTTTATTGTTAGGAAATGACTTTGTTGTAGAATTTATTTTGACGGATGTCTTTTTGTTAGTGATTATTAGAATAATGATAAGCCCAGATTGAAGCGGGCTGTAAATTGTGGTGAGTTGAGTTGTTGAAAAGTGTCTTCTACCGATTTAATTGGTTTTTAAAATCGATGTAAGGTTGATATTTAAAAAAAAAAATTACTTTTGCGATTCAAACAATAGCAATATGGCAAAGAATTTAGTGATAGTTGAGTCCCCAGCGAAGGCTAAAACAATCGAGAAATTTCTAGGAAGTGAATATCAGGTAGAATCAAGTTACGGGCATATAGCCGATTTGCCTTCTAAGGAAATTGGCGTTGATGTCGAAAATGGATTTACTCCCAAATATGAAGTTTCTTCGGATAAAAAAGCATTAGTAGCCAAATTGAAGACTTTAGCCAAAAATGCCGAAATGGTTTGGTTAGCAAGTGATGAAGATCGTGAGGGAGAAGCTATTTCCTGGCACTTGGCAGAAGAACTAAAACTAAAAAAAGAAAAAACAAAACGTATTGTTTTTCATGAAATAACTAAGTCAGCTATTCTTAAAGCTATTGAAAAACCACGTGAGATTGATTATAATTTAGTTAATGCACAACAAGCCCGAAGAGTTTTGGATCGTTTGGTTGGTTATGAATTGTCACCAGTACTTTGGCGAAAAGTGAAAGGCGGTTTGTCTGCCGGACGCGTGCAGTCGGTTTCTGTTCGATTAATTGTTGAAAGAGAGCGCGAAATTCAAAACTTCACTGCAGTTGCTACGTATTCTGTTGTGGCAGAATTTACAAATGAAGCAGGCAAGACTTTTAAAGCCAAGCTTCCAAAAAATTTTAACACCAAAAAAGACGCCGAAGAATTTTTAAAACAAAATATCGGTTCTATATATAAGGTAGCAGATTTGGAAACCAAACCTACCAAAAAATCACCGGCAGCTCCTTTTACAACTTCGACTTTGCAACAGGAAGCAGCTAGAAAATTGTATTTACCCGTTGGAATCACAATGCAATTGGCGCAACGATTGTATGAAGCGGGGCTTATTACTTATATGAGAACGGACAGTGTGAACTTGTCCAAAGAGGCGATGGATGCGGCACAGGCCGAAATTATCAAATCGTACGGAAAGGAATATGCAAATCCACGAACTTTTGCCAATAAAAGCAAAGGAGCGCAAGAGGCTCACGAAGCAATTCGTCCTACAGATATGTCACTTCATAATGTAAATATTGACAGAGATCAAGCGCGTTTATATGATTTGATTTGGAAAAGGACCTTGGCTTCGCAAATGAGTGATGCCAAATTGGAACGTACCAATGTGAAAATAGATGCGAATAATCACGTGGAACAATTTACCGCATCTGGAGAGGTATTGCTTTTTGAAGGATTTTTGAAAGTGTATCTTGAAGGGCACGATGATGAAGAGGAAGAGCAAGAAGGTTTGTTGCCTGCTCTGAAAGTGAATGAAAAATTACAAAACAATTATATTACCGCAACCGAAAGATATTCAAGAGCTGCAGCCAGATATACCGAAGCATCTTTGGTGAAAAAACTGGAAGAATTGGGAATTGGTCGTCCATCTACTTATGCACCAACAATTTCTACCATCATCAACAGAAATTATGTTGAGAAAGGAAATCTGGAAGGTGTTGAACGTAATTATACGCAGTTGACTTTGCAATCTGGTAAAGTAGGCGAGAAGTTGCTGAAGGAAAACACAGGTTCGGATAAAGGGAAATTAGTTCCTACAGACATTGGTGCCATTGTTACCGATTTCTTGGTGAAGAACTTTGGGAATATTTTGGACTATAATTTCACAGCAAAAGTTGAACATGATTTTGATGAAATAGCCGAAGGAAATATCGAATGGACCAAAATGATGCAAGAGTTCTACAATAAATTTCACCCAACTGTGAAAGATGTAGAAGCCAATGCTGATAGAGAAAGCGGAGAGAGAATATTAGGAATTGATCCTGCGTCTGGAAAGCCGGTTTCTGTTCGTTTGGGTAAATTTGGACCAATGGCTCAAATAGGTGATTCTGAAGATGATGATAAAAAATTTGCGAGTCTAAGACAAGAACAAAATATTGGTAATATTACCTTGGAAGAAGCATTGAATTTATTTTTGCTTCCTAAAAATTTAGGTTTGTACAAAGGGGAAGAAGTCGAAGTGAGTAATGGTCGTTTTGGTCCGTATGTACGCCACGGAAGTGTTTTTGTTTCTTTGCCAAGAGGAGAAGATCCGTTGGATGTTACTATGGCAAGAGCTCAAGAATTAATCGATGAAAAAGCCGCCGCCGATGCTCCTATAGCTATTTATAAAGGAGAAAGCGTTCAAAAAGGAACTGGTCGTTTTGGCCCTTTTATCAAGTGGAACGGAATTTTTATAAATGTAAGCAAGAAATATAATTTTGATAATTTGTCCAAAGCAGACATTGAAGAACTGATTGAAGATAAATTGCAGAAAAACATTGATAAAGTACTCCATAATTGGGAAGAAGAAGGAATTTTGGTTGAAAAAGCCCGTTGGGGACGTTCAGTAATAACAAAAGGGAAAATCAAAATTGAATTAAGTAAAGATGTTGATGCGACTAAATTGACATTGGCAGAGGTTCAGGATATGATTGCCAAGAAAACACCTGCTAAAAAAGTTGCCGCGAAAAAGTCAACAACAGCAAAAAAACCTGTTGCTAAAAAAACAGTTGCCAAAAAGAAATAAAGAATTAATTTCAATGAATCCCAATTTCTTTCTGGTTATTTCGGAAAATAAATATAGGAAGACGTAAAACAAGTAATAAATAAATGGAGTTTGATTTTTTAAAGCCATTAGATAAAGAATTTCTGGACTATGTTTTGGGATTGTCCCCACAGCATTTGGGAAGCAAAATAGTAATGCATACTAATGAGGCTATGCCTGATTTGGATAAAGTTGACATTGCTATTATTGGTGTTCTTGAAAATAGAGGTGCTAAAAATGCTGATTCTGAGGTTGACTTAAAATCGATTCGAAAAGAATTATACGGAATGTTTCCGGGTAATTGGAATTTTTCGATTGCAGATTTTGGAGATATTCTTTCAGGGAATTCAAAAGAGGATACTTTTTTTGCATTAAAAAAAATTGCTTCAAGTCTGATAAAAAGAAAAATTATACCTGTAATTATCGGAGGTTCTCAGGATTTGACCTATGCAATGTATAGAGCTTACGATGATTTGGAACAAATGGTTAATCTAGTTTCCATTGATAGTAAGTTTGATTTTGGTAAAGAAAATGAGATAATAAGCGCAGATTCTTTTTTGACTAAAATTATTATTGATGAACCTAATAATCTGTTTAATTTTTGTAATATTGGTTACCAAACTTATTATAATTCACAGGAAGAGATTGACCTTATAGATAAGTTGTTTTTTGATGCGTATCGTTTGGGAGAGGTTTCAAATAATATATCCATTTCGGAGCCTGTTTTTAGAGATGCAGATGTGGTGAGTATAGATTTGAATTCAGTGAAGTCCTCAGATTCCGGTAACTTTACTGTTTTTAATCCAAATGGGTTTAATGGAAAAGAAATATGTTCTTTGTCAAGATATGCAGGAATAAGTGATAAAGTATCTTCTTTTGGGGTTTTTAATCACAATAATTCGATTCCTGAATCTGTAATTATTGCGCAAATAATCTGGTACTTTATAGAAGGCTTTCATTACAGGTCAAATGAGTATCCTTTTGGTAGCAGAGAAAGTTATTTGAAATATAATGTACCGCTTGAAGAGGAAGATTTGGTGTTTTATAAAAGTGATAAAACAGATCGCTGGTGGATAGAAATACCATTTATTTCAAATACGAGCAATAAACTGAAGAAAAATACGTTGTTACCATGTTCTTATGAGGAATATCTTGCTGCCTGTAATCAGGAAATGCCGGAGAGATGGTGGAAAGCCCAAAGGAAAAATGTTATATAAGGATTTAATCCTAAAACGATTAGCGAATACTTAGTAAAACTGTTAATTTTATACAAATACTTCAAAATTTTACTTTATACTTACAAAAATTTCAAAACGATGTTTTTTATCGTACTTTTCTAGCACTTTGGCGATAAAATATTTTTTTTTTAAAAATTTTAACATACATTTGACGAAATATTAAGTGATTGTAAAGAATTGTTTTTTAATTAAAAAATAAATAGGTTTGCGTTACTATTAATAATGAATTGATAATCCCCCAATTTTTATGAAGAAAATTATTGCATTTACGGCAATTTTAACAGTGTTGATTAGCTGTGGTAGATCAAGCGACAAAGGAGAGTTGGTTGGTGTTAAAGGTGCAAAGTGGCATCCTGAAAAGCCATATGGAATGACTTTGGTTCCTGGAGGCTCTTTTATCATGGGTAAATCGGATGATGATGTTGCCAACGTCGGTGATGCCCCAACAAAGACTGTTACTGTTAGAGCCTTTTATATGGACGAAACAGAAATTACTAATAGCGAATACCGTCAGTTTGTGGAATGGGTAAAGGATTCTACGATTCGTTTCAAGTTGGCTATCTTGGCTGAAGAAAGTGGACAAAGCGCTCCAGCCGGTGGAAAAGGAAAAAATGCAGGAAGTATTGCTGATTATTCTTTTAGCAATAATAATTCTGATCCTGCTAAAATGACTGCCTACGATAAATACATGTATGACAATTATTACAGTATTGGTACGGATAAAGATCCAAACGCTTATAAACGATTAAACAGAAAAGTAAAATTAATTAAAGATGTTAAAAAATACCCAGATGAGTACTATGCTGAGGTAATGGATTCAATGTATTTACCATTGGAAGCTTCTTATAATGGTTTGAGAACCATCGATGTGAACAAACTTAAGTTCCGTTACACTTGGATGGATATCCAAGCAGCGGCTAAAGCTAAAAAAGGTAAAAGACAGGAGTTCATCAAAACAGAAGAAGTAATGGTTTATCCAGATACTACAGTTTGGATTAAAGATTTTGCTTATTCTTACAATGAGCCAATGCATAATGATTATTTTTGGCACAAAGCTTACGGAGATTATCCTGTAGTAGGGGTGACATGGAGTCAAGCTAAGGCATTTTGTGAATGGAGAACTTTAAATAAAAACGGTTATTTAAAATCTAAGAAAAGTCATGTTGATAACGTAAACTCATTCAGATTACCTCAAGAAGCAGAATGGGAATATGCAGCAAGAGGAGGTCTGGAATCAGCTACTTTTCCATGGGGAGGTCCTTATGCTAAAAGTGACAGAGGCTGTTTTATGGCAAACTTCAAACCTAATAGAGGTGATTATGCTGCAGATCAAGCATTATATACAGTAGAGGCTAAATCTTATGAGCCAAATGGATATAATCTTTATAATATGGCAGGTAACGTATCCGAGTGGACAGATTCTGCTTACGATGCAAATGCTTACGAATTTGTATCTACAATGAATCCTGCTGTTATTGATAACTCAAACAAGCGTAAAGTTGTGAGAGGTGGTTCCTGGAAAGATGTTGCTTATTTCCTCCAAGTAAGTACACGAGCATTTGAATATGCAGATTCTTCTAGAAGCTACATTGGATTTAGAACGGTTCAAGACTACATGGGAACCAAAACAACCGGGAACGGTAAAAAATAATAACCTAATCATTTAAATAAACATAACCTATTAAATTAACTTTAAAACTTTTGAAAGATGGCAGTATTGAGCAAAAAAGCAATGAATTTTACCTATGGTATGGGAGCAGCAGTAGTAATTATCGGGGCTCTATTTAAAATTCAACATTATCCTTATGCAAGTGCATTATTAATAGTTGGTCTTTGTACAGAAGCCTTCATTTTTGCTCTATCAGCTTTTGAACCAGTTGAAAAAGAATTAGACTGGTCATTAGTTTATCCTGAATTAGCCGGAGGTGAAAAATCAGACAGAAAAGAAGCAGTAGCTGAAGATCCACAAGGATTATTGTCTTCTAAACTGGATGCAATGTTGAAAGAAGCTAAAATCGATGGTGAATTGATGAACAGCCTTGGGAATAGCATCAGAAATTTTGGTGAGGCTTCAAAAAGTATAGCTCCTACAGTTGATTCTATGGCTGCAACAAAAAAATACAGCGAAGAATTGTCTATGGCTGCAGCTCAAATGGAATCTTTGAACAGTTTATATAAAGTACAATTGGAAAGTGCTTCTAGAAATGCTGAGGCAAATAAAGAAATTGCTGAGAATGCCAGTAAATTGAAAGAGCAAATGCAATCAATGACTGCAAACATTGCTTCTTTGAACAATGTTTACGGAGGTATGCTTTCTGCTATGAGTAATAAAGGATAATTAGTTTTTTAACTATATAACTACTAAATAATAAACTAATTAGAAGATGGCAGGAGGAAAATTAACCCCTAGACAGAAGATGATTAACCTAATGTACTTGGTTTTCATCGCAATGTTAGCTTTAAATATGTCCAAAGAAGTATTATCTGCTTTTGGATTAATCAATGAAAGATTTGAAACAGCAAATAGTTTGGCTTTAACAACCAATGAATCTATTTTAGCTGATTTAGATGTTAAGGCTCAAGATAAGCCTGAGCAATATAAAGTTCCAAGTGAAATTGGGAAAAAAGTAAATGCAGCAACTTCTACTTTTTATAAATATGTGGAATCTTTAAAAGTAGATTTAACAAAAGATGTAAAAAGAGAAGAAAATGGTAAACTGCCTTATGAAACTATGGATAATTCATCAAAATTAGATGAGTCTTGGTTTAGTGGTGATGGTTTATCTGCAAAAGGAAAAGAAGTAGTTGTAGCTGTTGAAAATTACAAAGCTGCAATTAAATCCGCAATTGGAAGTGATCCTAAATTTAAAGATATTGCTACTGAGTTCAATACGAAATTCAATACTGGTGATGTAGTGGATAAAGAAGGAATTAAAAAAAATAATTTAGATTATAATTTCAAGCATTTCCCTCTTATTGCTTCAGTTGCAAAATTGACTACAATTCAAAACGACATCAATACAATTGAGAATCAAATTTTGAGTAGATTAACTGGTTCAACAGCTGTTGCAGCGGCCTCTATGAAAAATTATAAAGCTATTGTTATTCCTGAAAAATCTGCTTTCTTTGCAGGTGAAGCAGTAAAAGGTAGAATTGTTTTAGGGCGTTATGATAAATCTACAGTTCCGACTAAAGTTGTTGTAAATGGAAGTAATATCAATTTAAGTTCTTCTTTGCATGATGGACAGGTTGATTTTAGTTTCGGTGCTGGAAATGTAGGTGAACATGACATTAAAGGTACCTTTACTTTTATGGAAGACGGTAAACCAGTTCCTATTCCTGTAGAAGGGAATTATGTAGTGGTTCCAAAACCAAATTCAGCGACTATTTCTGCAGACAAAATGAACGTTGTTTATAGAGGTGTTATCAACCCAATGACAATTTCATTTGCAGGTATTTCTCCAGATAAAGTATCAGCATCTGCTCCAGGTTTGAGCTCAGCTGGTAAAGCGGGGACATATAATATGAATCCAGGACAGGGTTCTGAAGTTGTAATTAATGTTACAGGGACTTTACCTGATGGTTCTAAAGTGTCTGATAAAAAAGCATTTAGAATTAAAGGAATTCCTGCTCCAGTTGGTGCAATTGCAGGAGATATGGGAATTGTTAAAGGAGCTAAGTCTCGTTTAGAAGTTTCTCAAGTATCTGCAAAACTTCCTGATTTTGATTTTAATGTTAATCTAATTGTTGTTGGATTTACATTCAAAGTTACAGGTCAGGCTGCTGTGATTGTATCAGGAGACAGAGTTAATGCACAATGTAAAACTGCTATGGCTAGAGCTACAAGAGGTGATCAGATTACTATTTCTGATATTAAAACTAAATTAGTTGGTTCTGATATTATGCTTTCAAGAACAGCTCCTGTAATTTTCGAAATACAATAATGTTTAAGTTGCCATTTGCCCTACTTAAATAACTTAATAATTAATAAAGATGAAGACTAAAAATTTAATTGCGGTTATAGCATTTGTTGCGGGAAGCTTTTCTTCATTTGCGCAGTCTAATTTGTTGAATGCTAAGACTCCAGATCAAATTGGGAAAAAGACGAAATCTCAAGTGTCTCTTGATAATGATAAACCTTTGGCCTACGGTTATGTAGATGACAGGGATATTTTGATGGGGAAAACAGTTTGGGAGATTGTCGATTTGAATGAGCGGTTTAATTTTCCTCTTTATTTCCCAATTGATTCAATGAACATTGGAAAAGACAGAAGATCATTGTTTGATGTTTTAATTAAAGGTATCAAATCAGACAGTATAAAAGAGGTGTATACTGATGATTATTTTAATACCAAAAAAACATTTAAAGATATGAGTAGTTCATTTACTTATATCGATACAACCAATGCCGGTAGAGAGGAAGTAAATGCTAATAGAGACTTGTATTTTCCAAAAGCAAAACCGTCGGTTACTTATAAAACTGTTAAAGGTAAAAAAGTAAAAGTGGTTGGTCCTGCTACTGTTCCAGTTGCTAAAGTTTTAGATCCTCAGTTTATTGATAGAAGAGAACTTACTGCTCAAGATATTACAGGGTATAAATTAAAAGGGTATTGGTATTTTGATAAACGTCAAAGTGAATTAAAATATCGTTTATTAGGAATTTGTCCAATTGCTCCAGAAGCGAGAGAAGTAGGTTCTGAAAATCCTGATTATATTGATTTATTTTGGATATTTTATCCATCTGTTCGAAACTATTTGCATGGGTACCTAGCTTTCAATGAGAAAAATTCAGCTATGCCAATTTCTTTTGATAGAATTCTTGATTCACGCCAATTTAGCGGAGTTATCTATAAAGAAGAAAATGTATACGGTGACCGTTTGATAACTGAATATATTAATGAAAATGCATTAAATCAGTTGTTGGAATCAGATAGGATAAAAGACAAAATACGCGATTTTGAACACGATATGTGGAATTACTAATTGCTAATAATTTTCAACAAAAACTCTTACTTTATCAAAGTAAGAGTTTTTGTTTTTTATATTCATTACGTTATTTATGGTAGATTATATAATTGTAGGCTCCGGTTTGGCCGGTATTTCTTTTAGTGAAATTGCCTTGATGAATAATAAAAGTGTTATCGTTTTTAATGATGACTCCCAAAATTCGTCTAAAATTGCCGGAGGGTTGTATAATCCAGTTATTTTAAAGCGTTTCAGTGAAGTTTGGCAGGCTCAGAATCAATTGGAGTTAATGGGTGAATTTTACTCTAATCTTAGCAATAAAATTAAATCTAAGGTAAATTTTAAGATACCGATATTGAGGAAATTCTTTTCGGTTGAAGAGCAAAATAATTGGTTTGCCGCTTCGGATAAACCTAATTTAGCCCCTTTTTTGTCGACTTCGTTGATATTTAAAACTTTCGAAGGAATTGATTCTCCATTTGGTTATGGCGAAGTATTGCAGACCGGTTATGTTGATACGGCTTTATTTCTTACGGAGTATCATAATTATTTGATGTCGCATAAGCTTTTGCGAAGCGAAACTTTTGATTATGAAAGTTTAATTATTAAAGAGGATGGATTATTGTCTTATAAAGACATTGAAGCTAGGCATATTGTATTTGCCGAAGGTTTTGGTATGCACGCTAATCCTTTTTTTAATGATTTGCCTTTGGACGGGACAAAAGGGGAATTGTTTATTATCAAAGCGCCACTTTTGAAATTGGATGTTATCATTAATACAAGTGTTTTTATTTTGCCTTTGAAAAATGATCTATTTAAAGTTGGGGCTACTTACAATTGGAATGATAAAACCGATTTGCCCACTGAAGAAGGAAAAGAAGAGCTAATCGAAAAAATCAAGGAAATAATAAACTGTGATTTTGAAATCATCAAACATGATGCTGGTGTAAGACCGACAGTCAAAGATAGAAGGCCATTAGTAGGAACTCATCCAGAACATGGCAAAGTACATGTTTTGAATGGATTGGGAACGCGTGGCGTAATGCTTGGACCCGCAATGGCTAAAGCTTTGTTTGATGCAATCGAAAATAATATCCCATTGGATAAAGAGATTGATATAAAAAGATTTGCTAATAAACGTACAAAAAAGGCTTAATTCTTTTTTGTAGTAGGGTCATAAGAAATGAACATATTGATATAAATGTTTCTTGACCATCTTAAAACTAAAGGATACAGGACAATTAATGAGGCAATGATAGAAATGAAAGAGACTTTTATGCTGGTTTTCAGCATAAGATAGGACACGATAAATGCCCCGATTCCTATTGCGACGTTTACGCCATAACTGACATACATTGCTCCGTAAAAAAAGGAAGGTTCAATTTGGTATTTTAAGCCACAATGACTGCAGCGTTCGTTCATTTTAAGCATTGATCCTAAATGAAAAGGATTTTTGTCAACATACATGCTTTCGTTCATGCATTTTGGACAAGTTCCTGTTAAAATGCTATATAGTTTGGATCCTTTTTTTAACATTTGCAAAAATTTAATTTTTCTTTTTTTTTAGACAGACAAATTTACTAATTCATAAAGGAATAAAATAATAATACATGCTTAATATACATAATTTATCGGTTTCGTTTGGGGGATCTTATTTGTTTGAAGAAGTAACTTTTCGATTGGGTGCGGGTGACCGAGTGGGGCTTGTCGGGAAGAACGGTGCCGGGAAATCGACTATGCTTAAAATTTTGGCAAAAGATTTTGCTCCTGATTCTGGGGTGATTTCTCAGGAAAAGGAAATTAAGTTGGGTTTTCTTCGTCAGGATATTGATTTTGAAAAAGGAAGAACCGTTCTTGAAGAAGCATATGAAGCCTTTACAGAAATCAAAATTGTAGAGAAAAAGTTAGCCGACATCAATCATCAATTGGTAACAAGAACCGATTACGAAAGCGAAGAATACAGCCAGATTATCGAAGATCTTTCTGATTACACGCATCGTTTTGAATTATTGGGAGGCTATAATTACGTTGGCGATACCGAAAAAATTCTTTTGGGTCTTGGTTTCAAACGAGAAGTTTTTGACAACCAAACCGAAACTTTTTCGGGAGGTTGGAGAATGCGTATTGAGTTGGCTAAATTATTATTGCAGTCCAATGATGTATTATTGCTCGATGAGCCTACGAATCACTTGGACATCGAAAGTATCATTTGGTTGGAAAACTTTTTAAGAAATTACCCTGGCGTTGTTGTTATTGTTTCGCACGATAAGATGTTTTTGGATAATGTAACCAATAGGACTATCGAAATATCTCTTGGAAAAGCGTATGATTTTAATAAGCCATATTCCCAATATTTGGAGTTGCGTGAGGAGCTTCGCGAAAAACAATTGGCAACTCAAAAAAACCAAGCCAAAAAAATAGAAGAAACACAAAAATTGATCGACAGGTTCCGATATAGTGCTACCAAATCATCTATGGCGCAATCTTTAATCAAAAAATTGGATAAAGTTGAGCGCATTGAAGTAGATGAAGATGATAACTCAGTGATGAATATTTCTTTTCCTGTTTCAAAAGAACCAGGAAGAGTCGTGATTGAAGCTGAAAATGTTGGTAAAAGTTACGGTGAGAAGACCATTCTTAAAGACATCAATTTATTGGTAGAGCGTGGTAGTAAAATTGCTTTTGTTGGTCAAAACGGTCAAGGGAAATCGACCTTTATGAAAGCTATTGTCAATGAGTTTGAATTCCAAGGTTCAATTAAATTAGGTCATAATGTTCAGTTGGGTTATTTTGCCCAAAACCAGGCAGAATATCTAGATGGAGAAATCACCTTGTTGCAGACGATGGAGGATGCTGCGATGGATTCAAACCGCATGAAAGTGCGTGATATGTTGGGTTCATTCCTGTTTCGTGGAGATGATGTTGAGAAAAAAGTAAAAGTGCTTTCTGGAGGTGAAAGAAATCGCCTTGCATTATGTAAATTGTTACTGCAGCCCATAAATGTATTAGTGATGGATGAGCCTACAAACCACTTGGATATTAAATCCAAAAATGTTTTGAAGGCGGCTCTGCAAAAATTTGGCGGAACTTTATTGTTGGTTTCGCACGATAGGGATTTTCTTCAAGGGATGTCCAATATTGTTTACGAATTCAAAGACCAACATATCAAGGAATATTTAGGAGATATTAATTATTTCTTAGAACAGCGCAATTTGGAAAACATGCGTGAAGTAGAGAAAAAAGATGTTGCTAAGCCTGCTGCTACCAAAGAAAGTAATAAAGCATCTTATGAAGATCAGAAAAAAGCTAAGGCGCTACAAAACCGATTGAGTAAAATAGAAAGTCAGATTAAGCAATTGGAAAAAGATATTCAGCATGACGACAAAATGCTAGCTTCCAATTATGATAAACATATTGAAGATGCTTCGTTTTTTGTCGCTTACAACAAAAAGAAAGAGGAATTGGATAAACTATTATTCGACTGGGAAGTTGTTCAGGAAGAAATAGATGCGTTGTAGAGAAAATAGAATAAAGAGAATAGAGAATAGATGGAAAATCGATATTCTATTCTCTTTTTTCTTTATTCTAAAATCAGAAATCTAAAATCTCCAATCAAAAATCTACCTACTCCTTAAAAGGATTTCGTTCCTGCCATACAATATCAGGTTCGAGTTTTGGAAATATCTTGGGAACATGTTTGTTTATTCCGGAATTACTGTGTTCCATAAAACCGTACATTTCAAGAGGTTTTGCTCCAACAGAGCTTTTGATTTCCAAAGCCGTTCTTGCAAAAATAATTTCTTTATAGCCTTTGTTAATCGAATAGGCAATCATGTCGTAAAGCATGTTTAAATACAGCATTTTCTCCCTTTGTACTGTATCGTCATAACCCAAAAAATAGGTATCTATGGTGTTACCGTTTTTAATCAGCGTATTGAAACCTATCAAATTTCCATCCAAAAAATAACCATAGAATAAGAATTTGTCTTTTAAAGTTTCCTTGAAAACTCTAAAATGGTTTTTCTTTAGGAAAAAAGTGTTGAAAGGAGCATTTTGGGCAACGTGATGGTATAAGTCAAAAATCACTTCCTCATGCCTGATAATGTCTTCCAAGTGTAATTTTCTTTTCTCAATTCCTTCAGCTTTTTTTCGTGCTCTTTTGTATTGGTCGCGGTATTTTTTGGTTAGGGAATTAATATAGTCCTGTTCTGTTTTCCATTCGTCACGGATGGAAAAAGTCATATTGGGCTGAATGCTATATTTATAGTTTTTTTTAAAGATTTCCTGACTGAAATTTTCAATGTCTTCATGACTGTAATCTTTAAACGTAGTGATGTGCACTTTTTTACCCATCGATTTAAACTTTAATTTCAAATCATTGGTTGCTTTTTTTAAGGTTTTAACTCCCTCATCCATCGATATGGAATCCGAAAAAACAAACGAATTTTGTCCCGTGAGCATGTTATTGCCTATGAGCAGAACGTGTGAAGCAAAATTTTTCAGAATAAATTTCCGAACAGATGCTTTAACGCATCGATCTCTGTCTCCAAATGATTCCAATTTGTTTAAATCCAAAAATTGTGAGATAGCAATGCCAACTAAATTTTGTTCTTTAAAAATTCCGATATAATGACAAATCATATTGCTTGGCGCTGATTTTTCTAAAATTTCAAAATAGTCTTTGGACAAAAAAATATTTTGGCAACCTAAATCATCCCAGTTTTCTGGAAGTTGAGCTTTGGTTTCGTAAATTTGGTATGAAAGAGTTGTTTTCAAATTGGATAATAATATTTTCCAAATTTAACCAATTTATGTGGAATTGTGGTTAAGTTTCTAAGAGGCTAAGAAGCTAAGATTCTAAGTTTTTTGGAGCAGAAACATTTGGTGTTTTCAGGAAACATCGTCCCGCTATCCGCTACAATCTCTTGCGCTGAACCCCAGCGCAGGAGGATTTCCACTTCTATCGGGGCTAAAGACCAATAATTTGCTTTTTTGTAATCATCCAAAAAAAGAATACAATACCCGCTAGCGCGAGCGTCCCGCTCGTGAACACAATCTAAAATAATTTAACGATAAATAAGTAATTTTTTTTCAGGAACAGAAGGATAAATAGTCACGAGCGAGACGCTCGCGCAAGCGTGAAAACTTAGAATCTCAGAATCTTAGAATCTCATAAACTTTTCCTAACTTTATAGAAAAGAAACGATTATGCAAACATATACAGAACAATCGGCGAGCCCCTTTTTGGAAAATTTAAAAGATTGGCATTTTAAGGAAAATGCAATTGAAAAAGATTTTAAATTCAAGAATTTCAATCAGGCATTGGGGTTTATAGTACAAGTTGGTCTACTAGCCGAAAAGATGAATCATCATCCAGAACTTTTTAATGTGTATAACAGAGTGAATATTCGTTTAAATACGCATGATTCTGGAGGAGTAACAACAAAAGATTTTGATTTGGCTGGACAAATAGAAAGTTTGTTCCAATAAAAAAGCCTCATTTCTATGTTTTTTAGAAATAAGGCTTATAGTGTATTTTATTTTTCGGTTTATTGCCAGCCGCAAATTATGGCTCCAATAATAGTCAAAGAAACTATCCAGAATCCCGCATGAATCCAAATATATCTCCAGGATTTTCTTTCGAATAAACCGTTTATTGCAATTATAGGGAAAGCAAAAAACAAACCAGAAATGAATCCGTGCAATGCACCATGTTTGAATGTTCTGAAAGCGGTACCGTAATCATTCATAAAAGCTTTGAACGAAGGAAGTGCTTCGTTTACTTTTGCAAATCCTCCCACCATACTCACGGCTCCGGATTGATGTATTGTCAAAGCCATTTCGACTGTTACAATTAGCAGAGAGAAAAAATAAGTCAGTCCAAATATTTTTAACATATTACCTTTTCTTAGTTCCTCTTGGGTGAGACCGTTTTCTTCCATCCAAGCAGTACCAAATACTTTGGGATTGTACCAAATAAATCCAACTACTAATGTTGTCAATGCGCTAACAAAAATTGCTATCAAATTCATTTCCATAATTTTAGGTTTTAGGGTTATCACATCAAATATAATTATTTTTTTGAATATGAGTTTTTTACTTTTTTAGCATTATAGTGTAATGTAAAGATTACATTAGCATTTAAAATAATGTATTTTGTCGATTTTTTTTGTATTTGACTGATACTCTGAGTACTTTTGTGCCATCAAAATGTAAATACATGTTATTATGAAAAATATCATTACATTATTACTTACCACTTTCTTCTCGATTTCATTATTGGCTAATATTTCAAATTCTGAAAAAAACAGTTTGATTAAATTGTACAAAAGTACAAATGGAAGTCAATGGAACATTAAATGGGATTTGGAAAAACCAGTTTCTACATGGTATGGCGTTAAAATCGTTAATGACAAAGTAGTAGGAATTAATCTTTCAAACAATAATTTGGTGGGAACTTTGCCAGCCGAAGTTTCAGAATTAAAAAACTTAGAAGAATTAAATTTATTCAAAAACCAGATTTCTGGAGCAATTCCTCAAAATATCGGGAAATTATCAAATTTAAAAGAATTAAATCTTTCGTTCAATAAATTGTCAGGGACTATTCCAAGTTCTATTTGCGAGATATCTCATTTGAATTCATTAAAACTTTTCATGAATCAACTTTCGGGAGAATTACCAAGCAAAATTGGTAATTTAAAGGAATTGGAAGTGGTTTCTTTGTTTAATAATGAATTATCGGGAGAGCTTCCTGCTTCATTGTACCAACTTAAGAATCTGAAAGAGTTGATGTTAAATAGTAACAAGTTTTCAGGGAAAATAAGTTGGAATATTGAAAACTTAAGTGCTTTGGAAAATTTAAGTCTTTTTGATAATAATATGCATGGAAACATACCTTATGTTTTGGTCAAAATGAATAATCTGAAAAATGTTAATTTATCTTATAATTCGTTTTCTGGTGCCGTTTCCGAAGCTTTGGTAGGAAAAGATGATTTTAATCTTACTATGAGAAATGACTCTGGAGTTTCATATCAATTGGAAGTGTCAAATAATGCCAAAGGTGTTTTGGCTGCCGAAGAATAAATATAACGGCTAATAATTATAATTTGATTAGTCAAATATAAAAAGTGTTTAACTTTTTTTGAGTGCAATTGTTTTTTTATAAAACAATTGCACTTTTTTTATTGTTTAAAACCGCTGATTTTCAGTTGTTTGTGTTTGTTTGTGCTTCTCTTTTTTATCCCGATTAACATTTTTTTAGTAAATAATTGTAATTTTTTTTGGTAGTTAATTATTTTAACTTACTTTTGTCTATAGAAATAGTAGAGTTTAAAAAAAACGATATTAACACTAAAACAAAAATTGTGAAGACAATCAAAAACATACCTATTTTGATACTGCAAGAATCTTTCTCATTCGGCACTCTTCGTCGAATGTGTTGTTGCTGTTAATGTCTTCAATCGATACCCTCTCTTTTTTGTAATTTTCAGTTTATAAATATTTTATTCGATAATAAATTATTTAATAAGTCTGGCATGTGATTTTTGGAGAATACTAAATCAAGTAATAATTCTAATTAAAATGATAAAATGGAAAAACGAATGTGTTGTAGTTGCAAATAAAAAAAAAGCCATTTCTGCGGCAACAGAAATGGCAGGCTTAAAAAAAAATGTTATCGTTAAACGGAAATGAAAATTGATAGAAATCAGTTTTCAAGCTCCTTATTTATTAAACCAAAGCAAAGTAATGAAAAAAATATTATATAATCTTTTCTGGCTTGGCATTTTTCTGGTTTCAGCCGGAATTTATGCCCAAAACACGAAGCCACTTATCCAGTCTAAACTAGACGGAACAGTGGTAAACAAAATAACAAGTTTACCTGTTTCTGGAGCTACAGTAACTATCAAAGGAACCACGCACGCAGTGGTAACCGATTCTGAAGGTAAATTTTATTTTCAAACGGGACAAAAATTTCCCTATACCTTAGTTATAACTTATGTGGGCTTTAAAAAAACAGAATACATTGCAGATGGAAGTCCGGTTTTCATCAGTTTAGAAGAAGATCTTCAGGAGCTCAACGGACTGGTGGTTGTGGGTTATGGTTCCCAAAAAAGGAAAGATATTACAGGAGCCATTGCATCAGTTCCGAAAGCAAATTTAAATCAGGTTACTTCATCTGCCGATAATTTATTGAGAGGAGCCGTGCCTGGAGTTGTGGTTACACAAAGTTCCGGACGACCTGGAGCTACTTCGAGTGTTCGAATCCGTGGCGGAAGTTCGATTACGGCAGGTAATGAACCTCTTTATGTTATTGATGGTGTATTAATTTATAATGACAACAACAATGGAACTGCAGGCGTGTCAAATGCGGGAGCTGGAGTCAATGTATTGTCAACTATCAGTCCTGGTGATATTGAGTCTATCGAAGTATTGAAAGACGCATCGGCGACGGCTATTTATGGTTCGCGTGGGGCGAATGGGGTAGTACTCATTACAACCAAAAAAGGGATCAAAGGTCAAGATATTATTTCCTACCAAGGTTATATAGGGTTTCAACAGGTTTCCAAAAAATTAGATTTGTTGAATGCCAGTGAATGGGCAAGTTTACGTAATGATGTTCAGGCGAGCATTGGTCAGGCTCCTTCTTTTTCGCCAGCACAAATCGAAGCTCTTAAAACTTCGGGAGATTATGATTGGCAGTCTGCTGCTTTTAGAACTGCTCCGGTTCAAAATCACCAATTGACATTTTCTGGGGGTGACGATCGTTCGAGATATGCCGTTTCTGCGGGCTATTTTGATCAGGACGGAGTTATTATTGCGACTGATTTCAAAAGAATTTCACTTCGCGCCAATTACGAACGAAATTATTCTCAAAATTTCAAATTTGGAGTAAATGCCAATTATAGTAATTCGATTTCAAACGGTATTGGAATGAATGGAGGTAATGGTGGAGGAAGAAATCCTAATCCATTGTCTGGTGTTTTGTATCAACCTCCTGTGGTTCCAATTAGAAATGCCGACGGCTCTTATAATTTGACCAATAATCCTTATGCAACTGCGGTTAATGGAATAATAACCAACCCAATTAATGATTTGGAAAACACTACCAATGAGACTAAGATTAATCGAATTTTAACCAGTTTGTTTGGGGAATACAAAATAAACAAAGAAATCACAGCCAAAGTTTCTGTTAGTGGAGATGTAATTAACACCAAACAAAATTACTATGCTCCATCTACTACCGGAATTGGTGCTGGAACCAAGGGGTTAGCTTCGGTTGGGGACAGATTGGTAAGCTCGGTATTGAATGAAAACACCTTGAATTACAACACTCGTTTTGGAGAAAATCATAAGTTTTCTGCTTTGGCAGGATATACACTTCAATATACACAAGGTGAGGTTGTCAATGCAGGTGCCAATTATTTTGTAAATGATGCTGTAGAATACAACTCTTTACAAGATGGTACGGCCGTAAAACCGTACAGTGAGGCATTCGAAAGTGTATTGAAATCGTGGCTTGCAAGAGTAAATTATTCTTATGATGGAAAATATAATTTAACAGTTTCGGCGCGTGCCGATGGTTCTTCACGATTTGGTTCAGAATCGCTTTGGGGTTATTTCCCATCTGCAGGTTTTTCTTGGAACATCACCGAAGAAGATTTTGCCAAAAACATCAAAGGCGTAGATGATGCAAAACTTAGATTCAGCGTAGGAACAACCGGTAATCAGGAAATTGGTAATTATCTTTCTTTGGCATCAATTGGTTCTGTTAATTATTCTTTTGGAGGTGCTATACAAACAGGATTGGCACCAACCCGTTTGGCAAATCCAGATTTGAAATGGGAAAAAACGACACAATACAATATTGGTCTGGACTTAGCGCTTTTTGACAGAAAAATCAATTTTGTATTCGATGCTTATTTAAAGAAAACCAACGATTTGCTTATTAATGTGCCAGTTCCTTTAACATCTGGATTTTCTACGGTTCTTCAGAATATTGGCGGGGTTGAAAATAAAGGGATTGAAATTGGTTTGACTACAGAAAACATCAAAACAGAAAACTTTTTCTGGAATTCAAACTTTGTGTTTTCGACAAACAGAAACAAAGTTGTCGAAATAGGGAATGGTGTTGACCAATTCTTTCCAGTGGTTCCAAATGGTACTTTGTTGCAGCAACAACCTGTGACGGTAAAAGTTGGATTGCCTTTGGGAACGTTCTGGGGATACGAAACCAACGGTATTTTTCAGACTCAGGAAGAAATCAATACGCAACCCAAAATCAATTCGCTTGCTAATACTAAAATTGGAGACAGAAAATATGTTGATACTAACGGAGACGGTGTGATTACAGCTCTGGACAAACATGATTTGGGAAGTTCACAGCCTAAGTTTGTTGGGAGTTTTAGCAATACATTGGCTTACAAAAACTTCGATTTGCAGTTTTCTTTCCAAGGTGCTTATGGTGGTAAAATATTCAATGCTTTGAATCAGCAATTGGAAATTTCTACTCTTGGAACAAATGCCAATGCGACTTTATTGGATCGTTGGACACCAACAAATCCTAGCAATGAAATCCCTAGAGCAACAAGTTCACCATTAGGAATCGTTTCGGAACGCTATGTAGAAGATGCTTCTTTCCTTAGATTAAAACTTATCACTTTCGGGTTTACGTTTCCAAAGAGTGTTTCCACAAAGCTGAAACTTCAAAGCATCAAATTTTATGTGTCTGCCGAAAACTTGGTTACCTGGACAAAATACACAGGATATGATCCAGAGGTAAGTTCATATGAGCAAAATAATTTATACCCCGGAATTGACTTTGGAGCCTATCCAAATTCCAAAACATTCATCTCGGGCGTGAACATAACTTTTTAAAGAAATTAAAAATGAAAAAGATAATAACATTCATACTAAGTGCCACTATACTTGTATCGTGCACAGAGCTGGAGGTAACCCCGACCTCTTTTATAACCGAAGAAAATTTCTTCAAAACACAGGATGATGCAGTTGCCAGTGTGACAGCAGTTTATGCTTCGTTGAGCCTCGACCCGGGAGAGCAAAGTTTATTTGGAAGAAACCTTTATTTCTTGACCGATATGGCTTCGGATTATGCCGCGGCTGGAGTTTCGGCTACGAATCCACAGGTGAGAGCTTTAAGCAGTTTGACACATGATGCAACATCAGACCGTGTTCAGGTGGCTTGGCGCCAAATATACAACGGAATTAATAGAGCCAATGTGGCGATTGACAATATCCCAAGAGCCAACGCACCTGAAGTTCTTAAAACCCGATTGATTAACGAAGCTAAATTCATCAGAGGGTTGCTTTACTTTCAGGCGGTTCGTCTTTGGGGAGGGGTTCCAATTGTTTTGCATGAACCAACTTCGATTCAGTTGGAGAGTTTAAAGTCAAGAAGAGCGACTGTTGAAGAGGTTTATACACAAATCATTTCTGATTTGACAGCGGCAGAAAGTTTGCCGTCTACTTATTCCGCCAATGAAGCCGGTCGAGCGACTTCGGGAGCTGCCAAAGCGATTTTGACCAAAGTGTATCTGACCAGAAAAGATTGGCCAAATGCTATTCTAAAAGCCAAAGAGGTAATAAATGGAGGCTACGGTTATGGACTTTTCGAAAATTTTGCAGATATATTTAATAAAACAAAAAAGAACGGAAAAGAACATATTTTCTCGGTTCAGTTTGAACCCAATCAAGCAGGAAATGGTTCCAGCGGAAGCACTTTTCAGTCAACTTCTTTTACTGGATTTACAGCGACAGAACCGGCTGATATTATTTCGGATGTTGCTTTGTTTTATGATATTTATGCAGCGGGAGATGTAAGAAGAGATGTGAGTTATAAAAAGCAATTGCTGAATCCGGCTACCGGAACGCTTTATACTTTTCCGAAACCAATTTTTGGTAAATATTTGGATTTAAATAATATAGCTACACCTGCCAACGTGGCGATTAATTTTCCGTTGATTCGTTATGCCGATATCTTATTGTCTTTTGCGGAAGCGACAAATGAACAATCTGGACCAACTGCAGAGGCTGTCGAGTATGTGAATCAAGTGAGAAGAAGAGCTTTTGCAAAACCTATTACAACTCCTGATCCATCTGTAGATTTGGTTGGACTTACCGCCGAACAATTAAGACAAGCTATTCGCGAAGAGCGAAAAAAAGAGTTTGTACAGGAAGGACAAAGATGGTTTGACTTAGTGCGCTGGGGAACTTTAGTTACTGAAGTGAAAAAAGTTACTGCCAAAAACTCTGTTTCAGAACGCAATAATTTGTATCCAATTCCGCAAAGCGAACGAAATATTGATCCGGTTGGGTTGCCTCAAAATCCTGGTTATTAATGATTTAATGATAAAAAAATAAATAGAAATGGAAGATATAAAATATAGTAATAGTATCATCAAAAGTCCGAAAAAAGGACTTTTGCTTACAGCTTTGCTTGTTGCTCAATTTGGCTTTGCCCAAAATAAAGATGACAATTTCAAAGGAGTAATCGGAAAAACATTGGCCGAATCCAAAGAATATTGGCCGGAACCTGTTAATGCTCCAAAGGGAGCTCCAAATGTGGTTTGGATAATTCTGGATGATGTAGGATATGGAGCTTCAAGTGCCTTTGGAGGTTTAATTCAAACGCCAGTATTAGAGAGTTTGGCCAATAGTGGACTGAGATATACCAATTTTCACACGACAGCTATTTGTGCACCAACTCGATCAGCTTTGTTGACAGGAAGTAATTCTCATAAAGTCCATGTTGGAGGGTTTTCACATACATCAATGTCAGCAGGATTCCCGGGTTGGGATGGAAGATTACCTTCAAAAAACGGAACGATTGCAGAGATTTTACGTGACAAAGGATATAATACTTTTGGAGTAGGTAAATATGGTGTAACTCCAGATGAAGATGCTACCGATGCTGGACCTTTTGACAGATGGCCAACCGGTAAGGGATTTGAACATTTCTTTGGTTTTCTAGGTTCTGCAACCGATCAGTATAAACCTGATTTGATAGAAGATCAAGCGCACGTTACTCCAGACGGAAGACATCTTAGCGAGCAAATTACAGATAAAGCTATCAGTTATATTCAAAGACAGCACAAGGCAGCTCCAGATAAACCGTTCTTTTTGTATTATTCGCCTGCGGCAGTTCATGCTCCTCATCAGGTAGCTACCAAATGGAGTGATGCCTACAAAGGAAAATTTGATGATGGCTGGGACGCTTATCGCGAAAAAACATTGGCGAATCAGAAGAAACTTGGAGTTGTTCCTGCCAATGCCGTATTGCCGGAACGTAATTCGCTTATTGCAGATTGGAAAAAATTAACTCCAGATCAAAAGAAAGTATATTCTAAATTCATGGAAGTGTATGCTGGATATTTGACTTATACGGATTATGAAATTGGAAGATTGGTTAATTATTTAAAAGAAAGTAATCAACTGGATAATACGCTTGTTTTTGTTATGATAGGTGATAATGGAGCCAGCAAAGAAGGGACTTTGCAAGGTGCTGTCGAAAGGCAAACCTATAAAGTTGGTGAAACAGAAGAGCAGGTTTTTCAAAATAATTTGAACCGAATTGGTGAAATTGGAACGCCTCAGGTTTATGCCAATTATCCTTTGGGTTGGGCACAAGCGACCAACACTCCATTCAAATCATGGAAACAAGACGCTAATTCTGAAGGAGGAACTCACAATCCATTGATTGTGTATTATCCAAAAGGTATCAAAGAAAAAGGCGGAATCCGAAACCAATACAGTCATGTAATTGATATTTTGCCAACAACTCTTGATGTTTTGGGAATCAAAGCACCAGAAACCATTAGGGAGGTGAAGCAAGATACCATTCAGGGTTATTCGTTCTACAATTCTTTGAATGATGCCAATGTTGTATCGTCACATAAAATTCAGCATTATTACATTTTTGGATCGAGATCCATTTATAATGATGGATGGAAAGCTGCTGCTGCGCATCATCCCAATTCAATTGAAGTAAAAGAGGCATTGGCTGATAAATCAAAAGCGAATCTTTTGAATGCTGATTTCGATAATGATATTTGGGAATTATACAATATCAACGAAGATTTTAATGAAAGAAAAGATTTAGCCAAAAAATATCCTGAAAAATTGGCCGAACTTAAAAAATTATTTGATGAGCAGGCTAAGAAAAATAACCTATATCCATTGATAGACTGGTCTGATGTTTACTTTAGAAGAATTCATAAAACACCAGCTACAGAAGGACAATCTGCACAGGAATTATTGACTAAAGCAAATAAATAATTTCATTTTTTTAATTTAAAACTATATCAAATCTGTAGAATTAATAAATTATAAAAAAACAAATTAACGATAAGTCAGCCCGGAAGTGGGTTTGTTAATAATCCATTAAAATATTAAAAATGAAAAAAAATAAATTAAATGCAAAATTTATAACTCCCCAGAAGGGACTTTTGCTTACAGCCTTATTGGCTGTCCAACTCGGGTTTTCCCAAAACAAACCGGATGCCAATTATAAAGGAGTTATTGGCAAAACATTGGCAGATTCCAAAGAATATTGGCCAGAACCGGTAAAAGCGCCTGCCGGAGCGCCAAACATTGTTTGGATTTTGCTGGACGACGTAGGATTTGGAGCTTCCAGTGCCTTTGGAGGTTTAATTCAAACGCCAACTTTTGATGCTTTGGCTAATAATGGATTGCGTTATACCAATTTTCACACCACAGCGATTTGCGCACCAACCAGAGCAGCTTTGCTGACAGGTCGTAATTCTGGAAGAGTTCACGTTAGTGGTTTCTCTCACACTATTTTATCGGCAGGTTTCCCAGGTTGGGACGGAAGAATTCCATCGGATAAGGGAACTGTTGCTGAGATTTTAAGGGAAAATGGTTACAACACTTTTGCGGTGGGTAAATATGGTGTAACTCCAGATGAGGACGCCACCGATGCAGGTCCGTTTGACAGATGGCCAACAGGAAAAGGCTTTGATCACTTTTTTGGATTCTTAGGTTCTCAAACCGATCAGTACAAACCTGATTTGGTAGAAGATCAAGCCCACGTAAAACCTGACGGAAGGCATCTAAGTGAGCAAATTACGGATAAGGCAATTGGCTATATTCAGAAACAGCAAAAAGCAGCACCTGGAAAACCGTTTTTCCTGTATTATGCTCCGGGAGCGGTTCATGCGCCACATCAGGTTGAGGAAAAATGGGTAAAACCGTATGAAGGAAAATTTGATGAAGGCTGGGATGTGTATCGCGAAAAAGTATTGGCCAACCAGAAGAAACTCGGTGTAATTCCTGCCAATGCCGTGTTGCCGGATCGTAATGCGATTATTACGGCTTGGAATAAATTGACTCCAGAGCAAAAGAAAGTATATGCCCGATTCATGGAAGTATATGCCGGATATTTAACCTACACCGATTACGAAATAGGGAGAGTGGTGAATTATCTGAAAGAAAGCAATCAGTTGGACAACACTTTGATTTTTGTTGCCATTGGTGATAACGGAGCCAGCAAAGAAGGGACTCAGGTAGGTACGATCAGTCAAAATCTGTTTGCTCAGGGTGTAACTGATGAGCAAAATCTTCAGAGTAATTTAGAACATATTGGTGAAATTGGAACAGCAAAAGGGCTGAACACTAATTATCCTTTGGGTTGGGCACAAGCAACAAATGTACCTTTCAAAAACTGGAAACAAGATGCACAGTCAGAAGGGGGAACACGCAATCCTTTGATTGTTTTTTATCCAAAAGGAATTAAAGAAAAAGGCGGAATCAGAAATCAATACAGTCATGTAACTGATTTGCTTCCTACAACTCTGGAAATTGCCGGAATCAAAGCACCTGAGAAAATTAAAGAAGTGAAACAGGATATTATTCAGGGTTCTTCTCTTTATGCTTCGTTGAATGACCCTAAAGCCGAATCATTGCACAAAGTTCAATACTATTACATTTTTGGGAACAGAGCGATTTACAAAGACGGATGGAAAGCAGCCGCTGCACACGCAAATCCTTTTACCTCACAAAATGCTGCCGGAAAAAAACAGGCTCCACAACCTAGTAATTTTGACGCTGATGTTTGGGAATTGTACAATCTTAACGAAGATTTTAACGAGCGCAACAATTTGGCAACTAAGTATCCTGAAAAATTGGCGGAGCTTAAAGTATTATTTGATGAGCAGGCCAAAGAAAACAATCTATATCCATTGATTGATTGGCAGGATGTTTTGGCCAGAAGAATACACAATCCTTCGGGCGACAAAAATCAAAATCTTCAGGAATTGATTCACAAAGAAACTCAGGGAGGCAGCAGTAATTAGTAATAAGTCCTTAGCAGTTAGTCCTTAGTTTTAAAAGCTATTTACTAAGGACTAATTACTAATCACTAAGGACTATTTAACATTAATAAAAAAAAATATGAAACGAATAGATTTTGAAGTAATAGGAAAAAAGATTGTCGTTGGGATAATCGTTTTTTTAGTACCGCTAGGTATTTTGGTTGGAGGATTAGCAATAGTAAGTCAAATTTTAAAATAAGAAATCATGGCATTAGATACAACAAAATTGAAGAGAGACTTAGGTATTAGTCTTTTTATTTATAGTTTGCCGGTATTGGCAATTTACCTTTATTTTAAGCTAAATAATGGTGTTGTGACAGAATCACATCTTACATTACCATCTTATTTAGAATTTTTACAACCCGCTTTTAAAAATATTCGGAGTTGGGGATTAATTGCATTCGCGATTGTTTTGGGAATTGTAGAATTTGCCGCAGGTTTGTATGATGAACATTGGACAGGTCGCGAACGCAAAATAGATATTATTTGCTTTTTAGCACCAAAATTGCTTTTACCTCCGGTTACGGCCTTTTTTAGTTTATCAGTTTTGCCGTATTTGATTCCAAATTTGGCAAACACACTTTCATGGGTTCCATTTTGGGGAGGTTTTTTCCTGATTGCAATAGCCGATGATTTGACCCAATATTGGTATCATCGTTTGCATCACCAAGTGCCTTTTTTATGGCGTTTTCATAGAACGCATCACTCGGCACCCTATATGGGAATGGCGATGGCTTCTAGACAAAACTTCCTTTACACTGTGTTTTTCTCCCAAATTTATTTAACTGCGACATTGACATATTTAGGATTGGGATTACCAGCTTTATTTGTTTTGGTTGTAAAAAGTTTTATCACTTTGGGTGCACATTCGAGTCTTGCCTGGGATAAACCCTTTTACAAATACAAAGTGCTACATCCTGTTGCCTGGGTTTTGGAACGGTTGATTTCGACTCCGGCCACGCATCATGCGCATCATGCAGACACAAGCGGAGATGGAGTGGGGCATTTCAAAGGAAACTTTGGAAATATGTTTTTCATTTGGGATGTGATTTTTGGAACTGGTTTAATCACACGTAGATTTCCAGAATCCTACGGAACGAAATCGTATAAAAGCGAGGAATGGTACGCACAATTCCTTTGGCCAATATTCAAATCTAAAATTGAAGGAAGTCCCTTGGCCGATGGTGTGCGTGCAATACCAATTGTAGAGAAAAAAGAAGTCGTTTCATCAAACCAAAAAATCTATGAGCCAGTTTAATCCTAAAACTTTTAAAGCTGTTTTGTTACTAATAGCTTTATTATTCGCAATAGCGGGTTTCTCCCAAGATAAAAACGCATTTACATTGCAGATTGATTCTTTTTATGCCAAAATAAAAGAACAGAAAAATCCGCAAATTATTGACGCACGAAGTCCCGAGGAGTTTGCCATAAACCATATCAATGGAGCGGTGAATTTTAATTTGGAAACAAAAAATTATATTCAGTATGTGGCCAAATTAGACAAATCCAAACCGGTTTTTATTTACTCGATTGGTGCTGGACGAAGTGGTCAATTGGCTAACGAATTATTAAAAAACGGATTCTCTGATGTGCATGATTTGGATGGAGGAATAGCGGCATGGATAGGCGGCGGAAAACCTTTTTATTCTAATACCAAAAACAAATTATCACAGGCAGAATATCAAAAAATAGTTACTAGTAACAATACCGTTTTGGTGGATATTGGTTCGCGTTATTGTGGTGCTTGTAAAAAAGTGAAACCTGTTCTGGAAACGATCAGGGCACAATATGGTGAGGATGTAAAAATTGTTGAAATTGATTTGGAAGACAATCCGCAGATTATAGCCGACTTAAAAACGGTGAAGGTTTTTCCAACTTTGATTTTATATAGAAAAGGTAAAATCTTTTTTAAAAAAGATGGAGGACAAGATTTGAAAAAAGATGTTGATTTGGCCTTGGCCTCCAATTAATTTTTAAAAATGTTATAATAGAAAAAATAGCTCACGGAATGCATCCATTCTTCGAGATACAGTAAAGCTAAATTTGTTTGAACAAAGAACAGTTTAGGTTGGTTAGTTAGTCATTACTTGATTTTTTTTTTTTTTTTTTCAGCGCAATAGTTTAGAGATAAGCTATTGCGTTTTTTGTAAGACATGTATTTATTATTTAATATTTTGTGTTTATTTGTCGATTTTTACTTGTTTATTAACGATTTTTTTAATTATTTTTGAACCGACAAAATTTTGAAGCAACGCAAATGAGTAAAAAAATTACGCTACTTTTTATAATTACTTTTTCCTTTTCGATTTCCGCTTTTTCTGCCATATCTCAGGCCGAGAAAGAAGTTTTGATAAAATTGAACCAAGTTACCAATGGACAAAAATGGATCAAAAAATGGGATCTGTCTTTGCCAATGGATAAATGGTATGGTGTCAAAATTGTTGACGATAAGGTAGTTTCCATTAACTTAAAAAATAATAATCTGACAGGTCGTATTCCTGTCGAAATTACAACTTTATTGAATCTGCAAGAGCTGAATTTAAGTTCTAATTTGTTGAATGGTGAAATTCCGCTCAATATCGGGAACATGAAAAATTTGCAAATTCTGGATCTTTCATCTAATAAATTAACAGGCTTTATTCCGGTTTCTATTTGTAATCTTCCTAATCTAATGGCATTGGTTTTGGACCGAAATATATTATCTGGAGAGTTGCCTCAACAAATAGGCAAGCTTTCCATGTTGGAGAATTTATCTTTATATGAAAATTCATTTCTGGGACAATTACCTGCTTCTTTTTATGAGTTAAAACATTTAAAATCAATATCTTTGTATTCAAACAAGTTTACAGGGAAATTAAATCCCGAAATTGGTAATCTGGTATTGTTGGAATATTTAAATCTTTTTGACAATGATTTTAAAGGACAAGTCCCATTAGAATTGGAGAAATTAATTCATCTGAAAAAAATGAATATATCCTATAATTTGTTTACTGGTCAAGTTTCAAACAAATTATCTTTATTGGATAAATTGAATATGACCATGCGAAATGAAATAGGAAATGTTGTTTCGTTACCCGTTAACAAAGGGTGAAAATACTTTTTTGATGTCGACGATATTGAAAGTTGTTTGTTTTTATACATTTAGTTAGAAAACCCTGTAAATTCATACATTACAGGGTTTTTTGTTTTAGGGCAGAAAAGTGTCTATTAAATTAAAAGTTTGTATCCCATGAGATATTAAGAAAGTACTGAAAAATGCAGTTTAATTCAATTCTTTGTAAACCGAGGAAACAATCTCGCACTGTTATTGTACGCAATATTTTGTTTTTCTTCTGTAGTGAAAATGGATGTGTTTTTAAAAATTGCCACACTGTCTTGTGTGCCTGTTTTTGGTCGAAGCGGCGCATCGGTTCCGAAAACAATTTGTGAAGTGCCTGCCATATCTTTCAAGGTTTGAAAAACAGTGTCGGACGTTGACAAAGCCAAATCGTAATACAGATTTTTAAAAGAATCCAAGATTTCTTCTTTGGATAAATTAATCGCTTTGCATTCTTCGGCAACTGTGCTAAAACGGTATGCAAGATAGGGAAGAACCCCGCCGGCATGAGAAACAATCCATTTGATATTAGAGTATTTTTTCAATTTACCCCTGTAGAGCAAATCCATAATCGCTCTTGTAGTGTCAAAAGGAAATTCCCAAACCGAAGGATCGGTGACGCTTAATGTGGGTACATCTCCACCTGGTTTTACGGGATGCAAGAGTACCACTGCATTGCGTCTGTTGAGTTCAGCCAATATTTCGTCCATTCGGTCATCACCAATATACATTCCGCCCACGTGGCTTGGCATACAAAATCCATCTGCGTGGAGACTATCATAAGAGTATTCAATTTCTTTTAAAGTAGCTTCAACATTAGCACTTGGAAGGCAAGTTAAAATTCCATAGCGTTTGTTGTCATAGGAAGCATAACCTGCTAAAAAGTTATTGATTGCTCGGGTTTGTTCTGGTGTTGATGATACAGGAAGCGACAGCAAAGCACCTCCAATTCCTAATCGTTCGCTTTCCTCGGCATCTATTTGCATATCCCATTTGGGCAAGTTGGCAAAATTGGGATTGTTTTTTCCGATGACGTGGTGATGCACATCTATAATCATTTCAGTTTTCATTTCTTTGATTTTTTTAATTCAATTGGTTCAAGTTAAATTCTACGCCCTGTCTCCACACTTTTTTGATGGACAACGTATCGGCAATGTTGGTCGTTGGATCGCCTTCCACCAATAATAAATCGGCACGGGCACCATTAATAATGCGTCCTCTATCGTGGAGACCAAATCTACGGGCAGGGATTGACATAGCGCTTCTCAAGGCCTCAATGGGCGTCAAGCCTGCTTTTACCAACAATTGCAATTCGTGGTGAAGACTGGCTCCGTGCGCCATTCCGCCCACTGCGGGTTGAGAAGCATCACTGCCTGCAAGAATATCTACGCCTGTATCATGCAAGGCTTTTACCGCATTGAGAAGATTAGCTGTTTTGCCTTGCGGGTAGGTGGTAATATGATTTTCCATACAGGCAATCCATTCCGGACTTAATTTGGAACTCACTCGTGGGTCTTTTACAAATTCTGAAGCATCGCTATCGCCAATGGTAGAAGCACCTGCAACAATAGTTGGGCAGACAAAAGCACCGGAATTAGCAACCGCTGTAATAATTTCAGGTGTGTGAGGCTGATCGATAAAAATATGCATGAGTCCGTCTATTCCTCCTTCAATCGCTCTTTCGTAAGCCTTAATCGTCATAGCATGGGCTACGGTCATTTTTCCTAAACGATGCGCTTCCGAGCAAGTGGCTTCAATAACTTCATCAGTAACATCGGGTGTGTTTGGATAGCCAAAAACAGTACCTTCTTCAATCATTATTTTAATGTAATCTACTCCTTGCTGCACTCTTTCATTAACTATTGCAATGGCTTCTTCAGGAGTGGAAACGTCTTTTTTCATAGTAAGTCCGGCTTTTGCCATCATTTCTTTTTGTTTGGCTTTCACTTCGGCTGGTAATAATTCGCTGGGATGACCGTCGGGTGCGGTTATGGCCAAAAATGATTTTAAACTTTCGGCGATACCTGTATTTTCTTTTAACTCTTTGCATTGCGCTTCGTTAAAGTACCCCTGCATCTGAAATGTGGTCGTCACACCAAAGTACATATCCTGTTTTAAGAATTCCATGTTCGGATGCGAATGCGCGTCAATCAAGGCAGGCATCAGAGTGCAGCCTTTGGCATCAATAATTTCGGCACCTTGCGAAATAGCATTGCCAATGTTGAGAATTTTACCGTTTTTTATGGTTACTGTTTTTGCTTCAATTACATTTTCTCCGTCAAATATTTTTGCGTTGGTGATTGTTGTCAATTTGTTCATACTATACATTTTTAATTGTTGTTAATTTTTTTGCTCATGCGTATGCTTTATTTATTAAAAGCTTTTTATGAGTTAAAATGATAGTGCAAATCTAGACCGAAGAAAAAGGGTAAAATTGTAAAAAACGGACGTTTTGAGTTGGAGAGGATTTTTTGCCAATGATTTAGCTAATGCGCAGTTCACTTCGTTCGAATCAGAGATTCTCACGGATTTTCGGTTCAATAATAATAAGCTCCGAACTAAAAACGGCTGTATTGTTTGGGCTTCATCCCGATATGTTCATTAAAGACCTTGGCAAAATGACTTAGGTTTGTAAATCCCAGTTTATAACCCACATCCGAAACAGTTAGCTTTTCCTCTTTCAATAATCGGGAAGCTTCTTTCATCCGGAATTCCTGATAATAACTAAAAATGCTGTTACCAAAAACTTGCTTGAACAAACGTTTCAATTTGGATGGACTCATATTGGCACCCATTGCCAATTCGCCGATAACCGGAGGAATTTCAAGCTGCTCAAGCATTTTCTCTTTTACTTTGTAAATGGTTTGGATATCATGAGTATTTAAAGCATACAGCTGTTTTTCATCCCGCTTTTCTAATTCCATTAATAATCGGCAAACCAATTCTTCTGCCTTTATTCTCAGAAAAAATAGTTTGAAAGTTTCATCAACCGATTCAGTCACAATTTCATCCACGATTTTCTGTAAAGAAGGATAAATAATTTGTTCGAATAACAAGGGCTGTGCGTTCTCTAACAGGCTTTGTAAAACTGGCGATTTTTCCGAAAAGGCAAATAGTTCGTTCAAATAATCGGCATCGACTTCTATATTAATAACTGCCGTATTGGTATGGATAGAAATAACGTCGTCGGTATTTAAACTACTGGTCGCGACTAAAACTGAAGGCATTTCCATCAAATGTTTATCAGTTGATGCTATTTCTGTTTTAGGAAAAATGTTTTGAAACTTGAAAAATATCATTCTCTTGGAAGCGTTGACTTCTGGATATTCAACAACCAAGTCCTCATTTAGCTCATAATTACTGATTATCATTCGGATATGCTCATTAAAAATGAATCCGGTACAATAACCTTTGCCAAATTTTTCAGGGATTTCTAATCTTCTGTTTTTAACTTCTGTCCCCAATAATTGGGCAAGTTTTTTTAAGATTTTCGGAATTGTTTCTTGTTTGTCTTTTTTCATAAAAGTCTTTTACAGCTGTTTTTATGTCAAATGTAGATATTTTGCTCGCAAAAGACACTATACTTTTGTATTGCGAATTATTCAAGACTAATGTAGTAGAGATAATTATTATGGATATCCTCATTTTTAAAACAAACATCAAAACAAAACGGGATTACTTTAAGGTAAAGAGAGCCTTGAAAACTAAGCTTGATATAGAAGAAATAAGTATTGATTCTGAGGATTGCGACAAAGTTTTGCGTGTAATAAGTAAGATGAATTCTTCGCAGACTATAATAGACGAAGTTAAGGGCCTTAATTTTTTTTGTGAAGAACTGGAAGACTAAAACCATTTAAAAAATCATTTAAAAACAAATAAAAATAAGAATGAAATCGAAGAAATATAAATTGTGGATTATTGTTGGGATTGTATTGTTGAATTCTATTGGATTTTCGGTGGTACTGCCTCTGTTGCCTTTTATGGTTGGTAAGTATCTTCCATCTCAACAGATTGTTTTAGGGATGAGTGCGCTTATGTCGGTGTTTGCATTCTGTACGTTTTTTGCGTCTCCCGTTTTTGGGGCTTTAAGCGACAGGTATGGACGGAAAAACATTCTTATCTTCAGTCTATTAGGCTCTACCATAGGCTATGTTTTGTTTGGAATAGGGGGAGCGCTTTGGATACTTTTCCTTGGGCGTATTATTGATGGACTTACAGCAGGAAACATTAGCACGTTGTTTGCATATGTATGCGATAGCACCGAACCCAAGGAAAGGATTAAATGGTTTGGTTATATAGGTTCTGCTATGGGAATTGGGAAATTGGGGGGACCTGCATTAGGCGGATTGTTGGGAAGCATTTCTCTTGGGTTGCCCTTTTTTGTTACTGCCGGATTAATTTTTATTTCCAGTTTGGCTGTATATTTTTTACTACCTGAATCTTTAGCTCCCGAAAAAAGGACTAAACATTTAACACTTGAAAGTTTTAATACATTTTCCCATTTTAAAGATATATTAAGACTCAAAGATGTTAAATTATTGCTCTTATTAGGTGTTCTTTTTTATGTAGGAATAAGTGTTTTTCAGTTTAATTTCATCATCTTTCTTAAAGATATTTATAAATGGAGTCCTGCATTTATTGGTATCATGATGACGCTAGTTGGAATCAGTGAGATTTCTTCAAGGGCATTGCTATTGCCTTGGTTATTGAAACGTTTTAGTGAAAAAAGTATTGGAATAGCTGGCTTAATTGGCCTTGGAATTGGATTAGGATTAATTCTCCTGAGTGTTTTTATACCATCTGTTATTATTATTTCGATGGCTGTCCTATTTATAATCTCCGGTGAAGGATTATTCGACCCAACGTACAACGGAAAATTATCACAATCTGTTGACGAGAGTAAACAGGGAAAACTTCAGGGAGTCAACCAAAGTTTGCAGTCAGCAAATAATATGCTTATTCCGCTGGGTGCAGGTGCTATTTATTTTTACAGCCCAAGTATGTTGTATGCAATAGCTACATTTGTTGTGTTGGTTGCAGTTATTTTGTATGCAAAATTTTTGCCTCAAACTCGACTTGCTCAAAATTTGAGCAAAAAAGTTTAGTTTTTTAACAGATCGATTCTTAGAATGGTTGAAATTTGATTTTTTTCCTTTTTTGTAATGATGGTAAAGAAGCAAAATCTTTCCTCTTAGCCCCGATAGAAGTGGAAATCCTTTTATGCCGGGGTTCGGCATATAAGATTGAAACGGATAGCGGGAACCATCTTTCCAAAAATGCCTAATCTTTCTGCTCCAAAAAATAGTAATCGAAATCAAGATTTTAAATCGGTGAGCTGAATGAAGCGGTCGTTGATGTTTTTATACAAATCTTTGGGCAACACGCCGGAGAGTTTTTTGATTTCTTTGATGAAATGGGATTGATCTGTGTAATTGCCTTCGGGAAATAATTTGCCGTTTTTTAGTTGTTCGAATGATGCTCTGAAACGGACAATATTGCAATAAGTTTTGAGCGGAATGCCCAATTGCTGATTGAAATAGCGGTTGATTTGACGGCTGCTCCAAAACACTTTTTTGGATAGTTCAGTGATAGCGATATTTCCTTTGGAGGCATAAATTAAATCAAACAATTTGATTTTGCGCTTGTCGAGATTTTCGGGGATGAGCTCTTTAATTCTTTTGGTGGCGTTTTTGCAAAAAGTATCAAAATCATCCAGAGCAGTTTCATCGATATGAGAGAAAATCTGAGTGACATTTTTTGCATTATCCAAAATATCGGCTATGGAACTTTTTAGGATATATTCTATCGCAGGAAGTTTAAGACTGATGGCAAAAGTGACAGAATTTGGTGCAATCACTACTTGCTCCGGCTGTGTAGAAATACCCAACAACATGATATGATAAGGTTCATTTGTCGATTTTGAAAAAAGTAAATCGATGCGTCCGTCGGGCAGTATGATTATGTTTTTTCCGAAATCACTAGTGTTATGCAATGCCCAGAAACTATCTACAAAATTTGTAATGGCTGTTTCCGGTAAATGTGTAGTTATAGAAATGCTCATTTTTGCAATATTTCAACCAAAAAAAGGGTTACTCTTAAAACAAACAAATTTAAACGAAAAATTAGCGATAAATGTTAAACCACGATGGGAGAAATGTAAGTTGAAGTATTTTTTGTTTTTTATTTAAAAAATTAATATTGTGGTAGTTATATAATTGTGCTAAATTAGTGGAGAAAATAATTTATTTTTTTATTTGGTTTAAAGGAATTTGGTAAGTCGAATTCATGTGTGTTGCTTCTTTAAATCAACCTTGTTTGTGATTCAATAGTATTCGATAACTTAATAAATAAAACAATGGCAGAATTAAAGAAACAGCAAACTGCGTTAGGAGACGTAGCCGCAAGACAACTAGCAATAGCAACCCGTTCGGTTCCCCAAATGGTTGCCATAACCCCAAGATGGCTTACTCATCTTTTGCATTGGATTCCAGTAGAAGGCGGGGTTTATCGTTTGAATAAAGTAAAAGATGCAAAACAAATAGAAGTGGATTGCTCCAGAAGAGACGAGCATGAACTTCCTAATACTTTTGTGGATTATATCGATAATCCCCGTGAGTATAATTTGGCAGCCGTACAAACTATAGTTGATGTTCATACTCGTGTTTCGGATTTATACAGCAAGCCTTATAATCAGATTACAGAACAATTGCGCCTAGCGATTGAAACAATTAAAGAAAGACAGGAAAGCGAATTAATAAACAACAAAGATTATGGTTTGTTGAACAATGTGGCTCCTTCGCAAATCATCAAAACCAGAACTGGAGCACCAACCCCAGACGATATGGACGAATTGTTGACCAAAGTCTGGAAAGAACCCGGTTTTTTCCTGTTACATCCATTGGCCATAGCAGCTTTTGGTAGAGAATGTACCCGTCGTGGTGTACCACCGCCAACAACTTCTTTGTTTGGTTCCCAATTCCTTACCTGGCGAGGGGTTCCGCTGATACCTTCGGATAAATTACCTATTGTAAAAGGAAAATCCAAAATCATTTTGATGCGTACAGGCGAAAGTCGTCAAGGTGTTATAGGACTTATTTTGCCAGGATTACAAGGAGAACAATCCCCTGGATTATCTGTTCGCTTTATGGGAATTAATGAAAAAGCGATTGCGTCTTATTTGGTGTCATTATATTGTTCATTGGTAATTACTGTTGATGATGCAATAGCGGTGCTGGATGATGTACAAATAGACAAATACCATGAATACAAATAGTAATCATATCGGGTTACCGAATATTGAGGATTTGCAGCATATAGCCAATGAGTTGTTCAGTGCCTTGCCCAACGAATTTCCAAAAGAAATTTCTTTGAGCCCGGATCTCAATGAACATCCTCGCGCCACAAAAGTTGCTGAAACACTCCTCTCTGCCGGTAATCTAGGCGGGGTAGAAACCGTTTTTCCCGTAAGCAACCACGACACTCTGATGACTCAGGCAGGTCATGGAATGTCTGTGATTCCAATTCAGGGAGGAATTCCAAATCAGCCGTTAATTCCTAATGGTATTCCTCAATCTCCTCCTTCAATGGGTGGGATTGGCGTTTCTCCATCTGTTGGATCTTATGGTAATTTGGGAGGAATGGGAAAATCGCCTAATTCTTTCTCGGAAATTTCAGATCCTACTTTTTTGGAAAAAGACCTCAATGGAATTGATACGTCAAAGTATCATTTGGGAAATGGCGAAGTGCCGTATGCTGTTGGCACAGGTAACAATGTCAATATGGGAGAACCACAGACTAGTTTTGAAGATTTGAATTTAACAAAAAAAGTTGAACCATCTTATTTCCCTTTTGAATATGGAGATAATTCTTTTGAGGCCGAATTAAAAGCGGCTTTGGATATGTTGAATACCGGTTTTGGAACGCCTTCGGCAAAAGATTTTGCAGGATTGGAACAAAAAAACAGTTATTATTTTTTGGATGAAAACCCTTTTGCTTTTGATTCCAGAAAACCTGCCATTTCATCTGTAGTTCCCATTCAGCCACAATCTAGAAACGGATGGGTAGGGTCAAATTTTGATGCTTATTTGATTAAAAAAGATTTTCCAATTTTGAATGAAACCGTAAACGGAAAGCCTTTAATCTGGTTCGATAATGCGGCAACTACCCAAAAACCAAAAGCTGTAATTGATCGTATTGCCTATTTTTATGAGCATGAAAATTCCAATATTCATCGAGCTGCTCACGAACTGGCAGCAAGGGCTTCAGACGCTTATGAAGCTGCTCGCGAAAAAGTAAGAGTGTTTCTGAATGCGGGCTCCGTAAACGAAATTGTTTTTGTGCGCGGTGCTACCGAAGGCGTCAATTTGGTCGCCGAAAGTTGGGGAAACCATAAATTGGTTGCCGGTGATGAGATAATTGTCAGCCACTTGGAGCATCATGCCAATATAGTTCCCTGGAAACGTCTGGCTGATAAAAAAGGCTTGAAATTGAGTGTGATTCCCGTAGACGATGACGGACAGATTTTGCTTGATGAATATGCCAAAATGCTAAATTCGAAAACGAAATTGGTTGCTTTCACGCAAGTTTCAAATGCTTTGGGTACTATAACTCCTGCCAAACAAATGGTGGATATGGCACATGCTGTTGGCGCAAAAGTACTGTTAGACGGAGCTCAATCTGTTTCTCACATGAAAGTAGATGTGCGTTACCTCAATGCCGATTGGTTGGTTTTTTCGGGACATAAATTGTTCGGGCCAACGGGTATTGGAGTTGTGTATGGAAAAGAAGATTTGCTCAACGAAATGGAACCGTATCAATCTGGTGGGAATATGATTCAGGATGTGACTTTTGAGGAAATTAAATACCACAAAGCGCCCAACCGTTTTGAAGCCGGAACTGGAAATATTGCCGATGCTATAGGGCTTGGAGCTGCTATCGACTACATTTCAAAAATCGGGATTGAAGCAATCGGTCAGTATGAGCATTATTTACTGGAATATGCCACACATTTACTCAAACAGATTCCAGGCGTTCGATTGATAGGTACAGCGGCCGAAAAAGCCAGCGTGCTTTCGTTTACACTTGATGGTTTTACCAATGATGAGGTTGGAAAAGCATTAAACAGGGAAGGTATTGCCGTTCGTACCGGACATCATTGTGCGCAGCCTATTTTAAGGAGAATGGGGGTCGAGACAACTGTTCGTCCGTCATTGGCGTTTTATAATACCTGCCAAGATGTAGATGTGTTTATAGAAACGCTCTGGCGATTGAAAACTAATAAATAAAACTGATAAAAGGTTAATCTGAAGGCTGTCCAGAAAAGTGATTTTTTGGGCAGTTTTTTATTTTATACCATTCATATTTATTATTTAGTCCAATATTCCCCTCTGGAGGGGTGGCTGAAATCCGGGGAGGGAAAATGACTTTTTTAAATCAAAATTTGACAAAATGCACGCCTTCCAAACTCCATTCGACAAAAAGAGAGGGAGTAAAGATTGGATTATTTTATATTTGTAAATGGTATTAGATTTGGAGGTGTTTCAAAATTTTATTTTGATTAATGAATAATCGGAGGTTATACTTTTAATCTATATCATTGGATTTTAATTGTTTGAAATATTGTTTTTGAATTTTATTACAAAATAGACACACAATATTTGGAATGTTAAAATTTTAATATACATTTGTTCTATCTAATTAGTAGTATTAATGTTTTAAATTTCAAAAAATACTAGACATCAGTAAAATTGTTTTACTGATGTTTGTTTTTTAGTCATTGAGATTTTGATATAATTAAGTTTAGAATTATTTGGGGTTTATAGATAAATGAACAGGTATGAATGCTAAAACATTTGGTTTTATAGTAATTATTTTGACTTCTGGTTTTGGAGCTGCTTTTGCGCAGGAAAGTAAAGCAGTTGTAGTTGCAAGTTGCGAAGCGATGTGTAAAGCAAGTACATCCAAAAAAGCATTGTTATTGCAATCTATAAAGTCAAATTCCAAGGAAAGTTTTGGGGTTTCACCAAAAGGAATGGTTTGGGTAGCAGGAGGGGAATTTAGTATGGGAACTAATGATTATTTGGATGCCAATCCTGTTCATAAAATAAGTGTAAAAGGATATTGGATTGATGAACACGAAGTGACAAATGCTCAATTTTCTGAATTTGTGGCAGCAACCCAATATGTAACCATAGCCGAAAGACCTTTGAATCCAGCTGATTTTCCAGGAGTTCCTCAGGATAAATTAGTGCCCGGTTCGGCTGTATTTGTGCCGCCAACAGAAAAGGTGGGTTTGGATAATGTACAGCAATGGTGGCAGTATGTTCCGGGAGCTAATTGGCGTCATCCTTCGGGACCGGAAAGTAGTATTGTAGGACTTGAAAATAATCCTGTAGTCCAAATTTGTTATTTGGATGCTCAAGCTTATGCCGAATGGGCCGGGAAACGACTTCCAACCGAGGCCGAATGGGAATTTGCCGCAAGAGCGGGAAGACCCAGTACGAAATATTATTGGGGATCGGAGTTAAAGCCTAATGGTAAATGGGAGGCAAATATTTTTCAGGGTACGTTTCCTAATAATAATACGGTTGAAGATGGTTTTGCAGGAGCGGCTCCGGTAAAGTCTTTTCCGAAAAATCCTTTTGGAATCTATGATTTGGAAGGAAATGTCTGGGAATGGTGCAGCGATTTGTATCGAAATGATTATTACAAATACAGCGTTGCAGATAATCCGAAAGGACCTTTAGATAGTTATGATCCTGAAGATCCGGGAGTTGAAAAACATGTGCAAAGAGGAGGTTCCTATTTGTGCAGTGATCAATATTGCATTCGCTACGTGGCCGGAAGCCGAGGCAAAGGAGAAACAACCAGTGCTTGTAATCATTTGGGATTTAGGTGTGTAAAGGATAAATAATTTAGATAATAATATATTAATACGATGTCACAGAAAATAAAACAATTTACAATACATGAGGATTGGGCAGTGGTTCTTTTAGGTTTTTTGATAATTGGAGTTACGCTTTTTGTTTATCTGCCAGTGGTGCCGGTATTCAAGTGGTCCAATAGTACCGATTTGCTCAATGATGTGTTTAGTATTGAAAACATAACAATTATTTTATTTCAATTTGGTTATTTCATAAGTTTTGGTTTATTAGGTAGTTTTTTGGTGGGGAAATCAATTAAAAATTTTTTATTAGGTTTCCCCTTTGTTTACCTATTAACCGTTATTGCATTGATTATAGCGGGTAACACAACAATAAAAGAATTCAATTTGGAGGCGGTAATTTTTAGTTTAATTATCGGTTTATTGATTGGTAATTTTTTTGAACTCCCAGAATGGTTTCGTTCTGCACTTTCTACTGAGTTTTTTGTTAAAATTGGATTAGTGCTATTAGGGAGCAGTGTCATATTTTCAGATATTCTCAAAGCAGGATTTTTAGGATTGATTCAAGCATTAGTGGTTGTTTTTTCGGTTTGGTATTTTGCTTTTTGGGTTTGCAAAAAATTAAAAGTCGACGAGGAATTAGCATTGATGATTTCCAGTGCGGTTTCCATTTGCGGTGTTTCGGCAGCTATTGCAACGGCCGGAGCTATCAAAGGCGATTCCAAAAAACTTTCATACGTGATTTCGATGGTATTGGTTATTGCCATTCCTATGATGATTTTTATGCCGATTATCGCCAACTATTTCCATTTTTCCGAAGAAGTTACCGGGGCTTGGTTAGGTGGCAGCATCGATACATCGGGCGCTGTGGTGGCTTCGGGGTCGATGGTTGGAGAAATTGCCTTGAAAATAAGTACGATTGTCAAGTTTTCTCAAAATGTATTGTTGGGAATTGCTGCTTTTGCCATATCAGTATATTGGACGTATGCTCAAAACAAATCCTCGGATGCTGTTGTTTCCAAACCAACTTTAGGTGTAATATGGGAGCGTTTTCCCAAGTTTGTCATTGGTTTTATTGTTGCTTCATTGGTTTTTTCTTTTCTTATTTCAGGTGAGGTGAGAGATGGAGTAAAAGACAGTTTGAAGAATATTCAAGGAGTTTGGTTTGCTTTGGCTTTTACTAGTATTGGTTTGGAAACCAATTTTAAGGATTTGTTTGATACAAACAGCAAAAAGCCATTTTACGCTTTCTTGATTGCACAATTGTTCAATATCTTCCTTACACTGCTAATTGCTTTTTTATTGTTTAGTAAGTAAAAGAGATTCTAATACGGATTTTGGATTTAACTCTTTGATTTTCAAAAAGATGATTTTTTGGATTTCCAATTTTTTATATTTTAAAGGAAATCGCCTCCATAATTATGAAAAATTTAAACTCTTGCATGACCGTCGAAATAATTTAATTAAGTAGCTTTGTTATAAAGTTGATAATTTATAGGGTGTTATTATGTCAAATTCGTATTATTAACAGCTTTCGCAAAGAATCAACTAATATAAAGCAAGACTATAATTAATTCACATTTAAATCTTAAATAGTATGATAGTACAGTATCAAGGAAACCAACACGGAATTCCAACAACATTCACTTTAAGAATCATAGGGAACAATCTGTCCAAAAGCAGTTCAAATTATCAAATAGATTTATTGGTCGGAGATAAACAAGTGCCAACTTTCACGACATTTATTCACCAGAGTTTGTCAAATTGTTTAAAGGAAATTTATCTTTTTAGAAAATACAACGGTATCGAGTTTGATGCTTCTTCAGAGAAAGTAGCGCCAAAATTGGTTCCTTATGATTTGGTTTTGTTTAATGCCAATAAACATGGATTGTTTAGAGCTTAAAGCATTTCTAAAATTACAAAATGAAGACTGTTCAAAAAATTGAGCAGTCTTTTTTGTTTTATATGGGATTCTATTTTTTTTATTTGGCTAATCTTTCGATATTGTTAATGCAGGAATCTGCATTTGACTTTATATCGAATAGTTCATTGGTCTCAAAAATAGTTTGAAACGATGGACTTCAAGTCTATAGCGGTTTATTTACTCTTCAAATAAATTTTGCCTCTTTTTTATTTTCTGTTGAAAGTTTCTCAAAAATACTTTTAGTTTTGCCGATTGTATGTATTTTTTGGGGAATCTGTCTATAATTTTGAATAATGTGTCCATTATTTAAGAATCCTTAATTAATAATTTTACCCCAGTTAGTTAGTAAGTGGGTATCCTTTCAAAAATAAAAAAGTCAGGGTGCTTGCAGCAAAAAAAATGTTTAAGTTAATTATGTTTGGTTTGTTAGCTTTTCTGGGGGAGATTCAATCTTAGTCTCTCCCTTTTTTTATTGATTTTGATTAAAAGAGTCCTATAATAATTAATATATGTATGAGTATGAGTGAAAGATACTTGGTAACAAAAAGGAGTAATTATTCATTGAATGTAATTCCTTTTATAGTGATGTTGTTTTTTTTGGCATCCAATGCGTATTGTAAAAATGATGGAAATTCAAAAAGTGCATTGGCAGTAATAGAAAGGCTTATTGGTAATCGGGCGAATGAGTTTGATGTAAATATTGTTGAAAACAAAAATCAGACTCAATCCGATTGGTTTGAAGTGGAAACGGTTGCTAATCGTGTAAAAATTAAGGCAACATCGAATACGGCAATATGTTATGCGGCTTATAATTTTCTTAAAGATATAGGCGCTGTTTTGGTCAGTTGGGAAGGAAACAGAATTAATTTGCCAAAAGCATGGCCAAAATATTCCAAAAAACAATCGACTCCTTTTAAATATAGAGAGTATATGAATGCTTGTACCTTTGGTTATACGACTCCATGGTGGGATTGGAAACGCTGGGAACAGGAAATAGATTGGATGGCGTTTCACGGAATCAATTTGCCTACAGCACTGGAAGGACAGGAAGCGGTTTGGCAATTATTATGGAAAGAATACGGGCTTACCGATGCCGAATTGCAAGCGCATTTTGCAGGACCAGCTTTTTTGCCTTGGCAAAGAATGGGAAATATTAATAGTCTTGAGGGGCCTTTGCCGCAGGAATGGATTAATAAAAAGCAAGATATTCAGAAAAAAATTATTCAAAGGATGCGATCATTGGGAATGAATCCTGTTGTGCCCGCTTTTAGTGGTTATGTGCCAAAAGCATTTGCAGAGAAACACCCTAATTCAAAGATTAGTGAATTAAAATCTTGGTCTGGAGGAGGTTTTGAAAGCACCTATTTATTAGATCCAAAAGATCCTTTGTTTAAAGAAATCGGAAAACGTTTTATAGCCATTTATACTAAATTATATGGACAGTCTGATTTCTATTTGGCTGATTCTTTCAATGAAATAACGCCACCAGTTTCCAAAGAGCACAAATACGAGGAGCTTTCAGAATATGGAAAATCAATATTCGAAGCTATTAACGAAGCTTCTCCCGGTTCGACTTGGGTGATGCAGGGTTGGCTTTTTGGGGATAATAAAGAATTTTGGACAAAGGAAGCCACAAAGGCTTTCTTGAGTAAAGTGCCAAACGACAAAACAATGATTCAGGATTATGCCAACGACCGATATAAAGTTTGGGAAAACCAGGAAGCTTTTTACGGAAAACAATGGACTTACGGATATGTGCATAATTATGGAGGATCGAATCCAGTTTATGGTGATTTGAATTTCTATAAAAATGAACTCACCAGTTTATTGAAAAATCCAAACAAAGGCAATATTGTTGGCTACGGTGTAATGCCTGAAGGTCTAAATAACAATTCTGTTGTTTACGAATACATATATGATCTTCCATGGAATCAAGGGCAAGTTTCTGTAAATGACTGGTTGCACCAATACCTGAATGCCCGATATGGAAAAAAAACGACTGCTTCTGTTTTTCAGGCGTGGCAATTGTTGGTTGAATCGGTTTACAATATTAAATATTGGGAAACACGTTGGTGGAAGGAAAAAGCTGGAGGTTATTTCTTTTTTAAAGGACCTACTGAAAAAATAACCGATTTTAAAGGAAACCCCGGTGATAAACAAAAGCTGAAACAGGCTTTGGATATTTTGAATAAAGAAGCCAAAAACTTCGATAAAAAAAGTCTCTATTCTTATGATGTAATCGATTTTTCAAGACATTATAATTCACTTTGTATTGATGATCTTTTGGTTGAATGTGTTTCTGCTTATAAATCAAAAAACGTAACGAAAGGAGATGAGTTATTCAAAAAAATTGAGAAACTGGCTTTGGAAACAGACACTATGATTTATGGGCAACCTTTTAATACTTTGAATTACTGGCTGAAATCGGCTTGGAATTACGGAAACTCTGAAGCGGAATCAAAATTGTATTTAAAAAATGCAAAAACTTTAATAACAGTATGGGGAGGAGCAGGACATCTGAATGATTATGCTTCAAAATCATGGAACGGTATGTACAAAGGATTTTACTGGCCGCGATGGAAAATGTTTTTGCAGGCTCAAAGAGATTCCGCTGTCAACAACAAACCATTTGATGAATTGAAAGTTTGTGAATCCATGAAGAAATGGGAAATGCAATGGTGTGAAAGCAACGAAATGTTTTAGAAAAATTATTCAGTTTTTAATTTAGAATAAAATAGAAATCGATTTCGGAATTTTCGGTTTGTTTTTGTGGTGATCGGGTAATGGTTCTAAAACAAATATTCTTATTTCACAATCCTGGAAGCTTTCGGAAATGGATAAATCATCTTTTTTTTTGTAAAATATAAATCAAAAAACTCTTGTAAGCCTTGTGAGTATTGATGTTGTTAAAAAATCCATGTTTATGAATAATCTGTCCATTCCTTTAACAAATCATTACTATTATTTTCGCTTAAGAATTAACCAATAACTAATTTAATATAATATGGAAAAACTTAAAATTTTATTATTTGCCTTTTTTGTCTGCTTATCTGCGAATAGCTGGGCACAAAAAACGGAAGTGTCAGGTGCAGTTTTGGATGAGAAGAGTATGCCGCTGCCTGGTGCCAACGTAATTGAAAATGGCACTAAAAACAGTGTCATGACCGATTTTGATGGAAAATTTAAGATAACTGTTTCAGATAAAAATGCGGTATTGCTAATTTCCTTCGTTGGGTTTGTGGACCAACGCATCAAAATTGATGGTTCAAGATCCAATTATCAGATTAAATTAATTTCTACTACTACCAGTTTGGAACAAGTAGTTGTTGTGGGATATGGTAAAGGATCACGTAAAAACTTGACAACAGCAGTTTCTTCTGTTAAGGCTGATCAGTTAAATAATGGTGTAATCGCAGACGTTGGTCAGTTGTTACAGGGTAAAGTTGCCGGTCTGAATGTTTCGTCGAGTGGCGACCCAACAAAAGCTTCTTCGGTAGTTTTGCGTGGTGCCTCGACATTAAACAGTTCTCAAGGGCCTTTTTATGTGGTTGATGGTATTCCGGGTGTAGATATTTCTATCATTGCTCCAGAAGACATTGTTACTGTAGATGTATTAAAAGATGCTGCTGCAACTGCTATTTATGGTAATCGTGCTGCAAATGGGGTTATTATGGTTACAACAAAAAGAGGTACCAAAGATAAAACTCAGATTAATTATAGTAATTATTTTGGTTTCGAAAAAGTTTCTAATCAACTTGATATGATGAATTCAGATCAATTGAGATCCTTTCTTGCCAAAAATAAAATGAACTTTACTCCTGAAAATGATAAAGGAGCGAATACCGATTGGCAAGATGCAATCCTTAGACCTGGCTATGCAAATTCAATGAGTCATAATCTTTCGATGAGTGGTGGTGGTGAACATGGAAATTATTTTGGAAGTATAACTTATATCGATAAAGAAGGGGTGATGCAGGGGAATAATTTTTCACGTGTAATTGCACACTTGGCTATTGAGCAATATGCTTTTGATGATCATGTGAAATTTGGTTTGAATGTTACAAACTCAAATAGTGTTTATAACAACGTTCCACAACGTAATTCGGTACTTTTACAATCAGTTAGCCACCTTCCTGTTTCACCGATTAAAAATCCTGATGGGACTTATTTTGAAAACTTCATTCAAACAGGTTATTTCAATCCTGTTGCTATGATTAATCACGCAGATGATGATACCAAAACAAATAATTTAGTTGGTAGTTTAACTACAGAAGTAAAACTTCCTTGGGGATTTACTTATAATCTAAATCTTTCGTACCAACAATTAAATTCTTTACATGGTGAATTTTATGATAGTTATTATCAAAAATACAACAGTGGTAATTTCTACAATAATCCAGACCCACCATTGGTAAAAACATTAATGAATTTTGGTGTAAATGGATCAGCTTTAAGAAATTCATACCAAACCAGTAATTCAATTATCGAAAGTTTCCTAAATTGGGATAAGACTTTTGGCGAACATAAAATTAAAGCTGTAGTTGGTTATTCTTGGCAAGAAGATGTTTTGGGTGACGGATTCCAAGCTACAAACACTAATTTCCCTGTGGATAACGTAAGTTACAACAACCTAGCTTTAGGAAATTACGGTGCAGTTTCTGGTTACAAAGTAGATTTTGGAGACAGTAGAGCTTATCAGAAAAAACGTTTGATTTCAGAATTTGCTCGTTTGAATTATAACTACAAGGATAAATATCTTTTGCAAGGATCTATCAGAAGAGATGGAGGTTCAGTATTTGGATCAAATAATCAATGGGGGTATTTCCCTTCAGTAGGTGGAGCTTGGAGAATTGACAAAGAAGGTTTCATGCAAAATCAAAAGATTTTCAGCGACTTAAAACTTCGTGGAAGCTGGGGTGAAACTGGTAACTCTTCTGGATTCAATGCCTATACAGCTCAATTTATTTCAGGAAGTCTTGGTACATTTTATTATAATGGACAACAAGCTGGGGCATACGGGCCAAATCAAGCGGCTAACCCAGATTTGAATTGGGAAAAAACGGCTACCACAAATATAGGTCTTGATTTTTCGATTTTAAGCGGAAAAGTGTCTGGATCTGTTGAGGTGTATGACAAGAAAACAACAGATATGATTTATAATTATGCTGTAAATCCTGCACTTGTACCAGTAGGAACAATTGTTGCCAACGGTGGTGATATGTCAAATAAAGGGGTTGAGGTTAGTTTAAGCAGTACTCCAATTAAAACCAAAAATTTCAGTTGGTCAACTACTTTGAATTACTCACACAACGAAAACAAAATTACCAAATTGACAAATCCGTATTTTATTGGAGGTGACTCAATACGAAGAGTTCAACCTGATGGAGGTGGACAAACAGGTAGTACTTTGCAAATCTTTAAAGAAGGAAAACCGCTTGGTCAATTCTTTACACTTAAATATGAAGGAAAAAATGCAGCTGGTGTTTCTCAATATCGTGCCAAAGACGGTAGTTTGACAACGAATCCTGCTATTGGAGTTGATTACCATTATTTGGGTAGTGCACAACCTAAATTCTTAATGGGATGGGATAATAGTTTTACATACAAAAGATTTGATTTGAATATCTTTTTCCGTGGGGTATTTGGTAACAAAGTTTTTAATGCAACACGTGCCGATTTATTCAGGCCAAGTACTGCAATGTCAAACAATATTCTTGTAGACGCTGGAGATGAATCACCAAGTGACCTTAATGCTTACAAGTATTCATCTCGCTTTATAGAAGATGGTAGTTATATCAGATTGGACAATATGACTTTTGGTTATGATTTTGGTAAAGTGGGTAAATACATTAAAAAGATTCGTCTCTATGAAACAGTAAATAATCTGTTTGTAATTACCAAATATACCGGAATTGACCCAGAGGTAGAACAAGGAGGAACTGCGCCAGGTGTAGATTCGAATAACTTTTATCCAAAAACCAGAACCTTTTTGTTTGGTTTAAACGTGATTTTCTAAAAATTAAATTGTAAACACTATGAAATGAGCACTACTACAAATTTGGTATCAAAACCCAATGCCTGTGTGCAAATTACATATGACCCAAAAAACAATAAAATATCGACATATGAAAAAAATATTCAAATATATAGGACTTCCAGTACTTGCAGCCGGTTTATTATGGTCTTGCGAAAATCTTGATGTGCCAATTACAACACAACTTACACCAGATGTATTCCCTCAAAATTCGGCACAGTATATTCAAACATCTGGCGCTGTATATGCTGCTTTTCGTGGAGATTTAGCTTTTTCCTGGTGGAATTCACAATCATTAACCACAGATGAGTCCATTATGCCTGCACGTGCCGGAAACTGGTTTGACAATAGAGCTTATGCTTGTCAGCATTATCATGACTGGACGGCAGATAATGGCGTTGGTCCGTGGGATTGGGCAGAAAAAGTTATTGGAACAAGTAATCAGACCATTGCAATTTTAGATAAAACGATGCCTAGTGGTGCAGAAAAATCTACAATGATTTCTGAATTGAAAACAATGCGTGCCATTTCTTATTTCATGATGATGGACTCTTATGGAGGTGTGCCATTGGATACGGTTTATGGTGAATTTAGTTCTAAATCCAGAGCTAGTAGAGTTGAAGTTTTTAATTTCATTGAAAAAGAATTAAAAAAGGCTATTCCTAATCTAAATCCTGCATCAGGAATAACAACATACGGCCGACCAAATAAACAAACAGCAAATGCTATGCTTGCCAAGTTGTATTTGAATGCTGAGGTTTATACTGGAACACAACGATATAATGATTGTGTTGCGGCCTGCGATGCTGTAATTAATTCCGGATTGTATGCTATTGAACCAAGAGCTTCATACCTTCAAATGTTTTATCCAAACAATGGTCCGCAAATGAAAGAGTTCATTTTTGCAGTACCTTTTGATCCTTCTGCAGCCACAGTAGGTTACAATGGACAAATGTACCACTCACGTTATGATGTGCCACGTTCAGAAAGAGCTAAGTTTGGTCTTGCTTTTACGCCGAGTGCGCCTAGAAGTACTCTGGCTTCATTCTATGCTTATTTCAATGATGCTAATGATATTCGTAACAAGCAATGGTTGACTGGTTTGCAATTTATGAATGATGGTGTTACTCCAGTAATGGTTACTACTACAAAGAAAGGGTATGACCAATTTTATACTGGTGCAGATGGTGGAGCTACTTATACCTATCAGGTAAATTTAACACCAGATATTGTACTTCGTCAGAATCCTGCTTTGTTTGACTGTGGGAATGATGAAATTGCCTGGAATATGGGGTACAGAAATATTAAATTTTACCCAGATGCTAGTTCAACAAGCCGTAACCAGAATAATGACGTACCATTTTTGCGCTATTCAGATGTTATTTTGATGAAAGCTGAGGCCATTCTTCGTGGAGGAAATGCTACTTTGGGACAAACGGCTCTTTCGTTGGTAAACATGGTTCGTTCCAATCGCTCAACTTCTGCTGCATGGACAGCCGTAACATTAGATGATTTGTACAAAGAAAGAAGCCGTGAATTTGCTTGGGAAGCATGGCATAGAAATGACATGATCCGTTTTGGTAAATATGAAGGACAATGGGGATTCAAAACGAATTCGGAAACATACCGTCGTATTTTCCCTATTCCAACTTATGCTAAGGCTTTGAATCCTAATTTGGGTCAAAATCCTGGGTATTAGGATAAATACTAATAAAACAAATTGTAATAGATTTTAACTCTAAAAAAAGGAGAGGAAGATTAAAAATTTCTTCTCCTTTTTTATTAAAAAGTTTGATTTTGGTTGTTTGTAAAGTTTGATAATTAAAACTCGTTGGGTGTAATTCTATTTAAACAAAAATTGAACACATAGGCAAATAGATTTTATAGTTCATCTGTATAGAATGAATAGAAATAGCACTATTTCACACATAGCCTATCTCTGTGAGAAGTGAAACGGTTATGTAATTCTTTTTAAAAACTATAAATTCTATGTTTCTGTGTTAAAACATAATTATACCAAGCTGGTTATTAAATAGTTGATGTACTTTTTTGAAACCAAAAAAAAGAATACAATTGATAAATAGTGAAACACTACAGAATTATTTGTTGTGTAAAGACGGCCTAATCCCCAAATTTTGGGCCAAATAAAACCAATACATCTCAAGCAAGTATGTGGCTTGTCAATATAAAAAGTGAAATGAAATTCGATAAAATTTATAAAATTGGACGCATAGGAATAGGAATCTGCCTTGTCTTTCAAGTGTCTTGTAAAGCCGTAAAAACAGCTTCTCTTCCAAATAACCAATTGGTGGATAAGGTGTACCCTTTGCTTGATACCGAAAATTCACGCTGGTTTTACTTTTCTTCCGCCAGCCGTCCATTTGGGATGGTAAATTTAAGTCCGGATACTCAAATCAATGGTGATTGGGGTTGTGGATATAAGTATAAAACCGATACGGTAAAAGGGTTTAGCCATGTTCATGAATGGCAGTTGTCTGGGGTTTCAGTAATGCCTGTTACTGTTTCCAAAGAAAATGAAAAAAGTATTTTTAAAGATTTTTATTCAAAATTCAGTCATGAAACAGAGAAAATAACTCCAGGTTATCATTTTCTTATTCTTGACAGATACCAAATAAAGGCCGAATTGACGAGCACCAAAAGAGTAGGTTTTCATAGATACACATTTCCTGTCAATGATCAAAAAGCAATTCTGTTCAATCTGAATACTATTTTGGGGCCAACTGATAATACAAATGGTCTATTGGAAAAAAATAACGATTATGAACTTTCTGGGTCATTGGTTTTAAGCACTAATTTTAGACGTCCAAAACCATTGACCGTATTTTATAAAGTTAAATTTAATGCTCCAATCGCTTCGGTAGAGCGTGATTCAACTACCGGAAACTTTCTGGTTCATTTTGGTAAATCCGATAAAAAAATATTGATGAAGGTTGGCATTTCCTATACTTCGGTAGAAAATGCTTCTATCAATATTCAGGAAGAATTGCCTCATTGGGATTTTGATAAAGTAGTGAAAGAATCCAGAAACGAATGGAATAATTTGTTGGGCAGAATTAAAGTTGAAGGTGGAACAGAAACCGATCAAAGAAGATTTTATACCGATCTTTGGCACGCTTTGCAGGGGCGAAAAATGATTAGTGATGTAAATGGTGCTTATCCTGATAATACGGGAGAAAAATTCAGAATCGGGCAATTGCCGCTTGATGAGAAAGGCAAACCCAAATTTAACCAGTACAATTCGGATTCGTTTTGGGGAGCACAATGGACAATTAATACACTTTGGGGACTTGTTTACCCCGAAATCATGGACGAATTTGTTCATTCGTTGATGCAGTATTATAAAGATGGCGGAATGATTCCGCGTGGGCCATCGGGTGGGAATGATACGTATGTGATGACCGGAGCTTCGACTACACCTTTTTTGGTTACTGCCATTCAAAAAGGAATTGTAAAAGACGATTTGGAATCTATTTATGAGGCACTCAAAAAAAACCACATGCTCAATGGTATCATGGGAAAAGCAGGATATGAGCACAAAACAAATAGCGGGGGTGGCTTAAAATATTATCTGGAAAAAGGCTTTGTTCCCTATCCAAATCCGGATGGAAATTTTGGAAGTCATCAGGACGGAGCCGGACTTACGTTGGAATATGCTTATGAAGATTGGACTTTGGCACAATTGGCCAAAAAATTAAATCACCAGGAAGATTATAATTATTTCATGTCGAGATCCAGAAATTATCAAAATGTTTTTGATAAAACAGTTGGATGGATGCGTCCAAAAAATGTTGATGGAAAATGGCTTGAAAATTTTGATCCTTATCTGTATGAAAACGGATTTGTAGAATCCAACAGCGCACAAACTACATGGTTTGTACCACATGATATTGAAGGTTTGGCAGTGCTAATGGGTGGAAAAGAAAAAGCAACTGAAAAATTGAATACTCAATTTGAGACTGCAAGAAAATTAAAATTCACATCGGGTACTTCGCATGAAGCGGAATTGCATCCTGAGTTGAGCCGTATTCCGATAAATTTTGGAAATCAGCCTTCTATACAAACAACTTTTATTTTTAATAAGTTAGGAAGACCTGATTTAACACAGTATTGGACTCGAAATGTGGTAAAAGAAACCTTCAGCGGACTGAATCCGGAAACGGGTTATAATGGCGATGAAGACCAAGGTTTGATGGGAAGTCTTAACGTATTGCTTAAGATTGGTTTGTTTCAAATGAATGGCGGAACTGATGAAAATCCAGAGTACCAAATTGGAAGTCCATTATTCAATAAAGTGTCTATTGAATTGAATCCAAAGTATTATTCTGGCAGGAATTTTGTTATTGAATCGGCAAATAATAGTCCTTCTAATATCTATATAAATAAAATTAAATTCAATAATACAGATGTAGATAACTTTAGCATTTCCCATCAGGATATTACAAATGGAGGAAAATTGATTCTGGAAATGTCTGATAAGCCAAAGCATTAATGTTTTAAACTTTAAATGAGAAAAATAACTACGAAAGAAATATAATATACAAATGAAAATATACACTAAGGCTATACTTTTTTTAGGGATATCGTCATTCTTTACAATTAATGCCCAAAACCCGGTTCATAATTATGTTGACCCCATGATTGGGTCAGAAGGTGTTGGTCGTGTTTTTATAGGCCCATCGTGTCCTTACGGAATGGTAAAACCAAGTCCGGATTGCACCGTAAACTCGAATAGCGGATGGTTGCCTTTACCAAAAGAAGTGACAGGATTTAGCCAGATTCATGTTAGCGGAACCGGTGGCGGTCCAAAATATGGTAATATTCAGATTATGCCTTTTTCTGGCGCTTTGGATAAGTTGGATCAAACTTCTTATAGAGCAGAGGAAAATGTGAAATTGGGTTATTATGAAACGGTTTTTAAAGAAAATCAAATAAAAACTGAAATAACAACCGCCGAAAAAGCTTCTTTTTATCGCATTACTTACCCAAAAAATGCTTCCAAAGAACTAAAGATTGATCCCGGTTTTTTCTTGGGCGAATCTCCAGAACCGGAAGGAAGGGAAGCGCAGCAATTTGTAGGATCCCAAATAGAGATTGTTTCAGATCACGAAGTTCGAGGCTATAGCCGAATAAGAGGCGGGTGGAATAATGGCCGTGCTTACACCGTTTATTTCTGGGCTGTTTTTGACCAGCCAATCGCAAAATACGTTACCTGCAAAGACGGAAAATTTTATGCCAATCAATCTTCCCAATTTGATTCAGGGAAAAAAACAGCGGCTTTGTTTTCTTTTGGAAAAGATGGAAAACAGGAGCTGAACGTAAAAATCGGAATTTCTTTTTTAAGTGAATTAAAAGCAAAAAATAACGTCGAGGTCGAAATCCCGCATTGGAATTTTAATACGGTTTTATCGGCTTTGCAAAATAAATGGGAGCCATTACTAAGCCGTATAAAACTCTCATCAGATACTTCTGAAGAGTATAAGAAAATGTTTTATACCGGTTTGTATCACACCATGTTAGCGCCTGTGGACAGAACAGGGGAGAACCCGTTATGGACAAATGATGAGCCGTATTACGATGATTTTTATTGTATTTGGGATACTTTCAGGAGTTCCAGTCCGCTTATAACATTGATAGATTCCAAGCGTGAAGTCGAAATTGTCAACGCAATGTTGAACATTTACAAAAGAGACGGTTATATGCCCGAAGGCCGAAGCGGAAATGATAACGGCCGTACGCAAGGCGGTTCGAATGCAGAAGTGGTCGTAGCCGATGCATTTGTCAAAAACCTAAAAGGAATTGATTACGAATTGGCATTGAAAGCCATGCTGAAAGACGCTACAGTTCCTCCCGGCGGAAACGAAGAGAAAGAAGGAAGAGGTGGATTGATGGAATATCTGCGTTTGGGTTATGTGCCTTATAATGTTCCCCGTGCCGGAAACATGACGATCGATTTTTCATATAATGATTATAATATTGCCACCGTGGCCAAAGGATTAGGCTACACTGATTTATACAATCAATACATGAAACAGGCCGACAGTTGGCAGAATTTATGGCGTTCTGATTATGAAAATAACGGGGCCAAAGGATTTATTATGCCAAAAGACGCAGCAGGAAATTGGTTGGATGATATTGTTTTTGGAGAATCAAAAATTCAAAAACCAACATTCAAGTATACTCCGGTTATTATTGAATCTCCTTGGTATGTTTGCCACTGGTGCGTATTTTTCTACGAAGCAAATTCTTGGGAGTATTCGTTTAGTATTCCGCATGATGTTCCAGAGCTTGTTCGCAAGTCTGGAGGTAATGAGGCTTTCCAAAAAAGATTGGATATTTTCTTTGATTCAAAATTGTATAATGTAGCTAACGAACCGTCATTTTTGACACCTTGCTTGTACCATTGGATTGGAAAACCGTATTTGAGCAGTGACAGAATTCACGAAATTATTCAGAACAATTTTAATGCGACTCCTAACGGTTTACCCGGAAATGATGATTCGGGAGCGATGTCTTCCTGGCTCGCTTTTCACATGATGGGTTTGTATCCTAATGCGGGTCAGCCTTATTATTTATTGAATGCACCTTTCATTAAGGAAACTACTGTTCAGTTAGAAAATGGAAACAATTTTAAGATAACTGCCAAGAATATGAATGCTAAAAATAAATATATAAAAGCAGCTTTCTTAAACGGGAAACCGTACAACAAAGCGTGGATTATGCATGATGATATTATGAAGGGAGGCGAATTGGTTTTTGAAATGGATTCAAAACCTTCGACTTGGGGAACGACTATTTTACCACCAAAAAAATAAAAAACACTAAGTATGAAAAATACAATTTTAGCGATCCTTTTTTGTACAATTGGTCAAATAGGACTGTCACAAAACTATGTTCCATCAATTAAAAACAATACAGAATTAAACTATATCTGTAAGCTGCATGGTCAAACGAGGCCATTGACACTTACCATCAAAATGGACAAGGATACACTTGTTTTAAATTTGGTGACCCGAGGCGTGAAAAGTAATATTGTGATTAGCCAGAAAGCTTTGAAAAATGGTAACGCATTGAGTTTTAATCAAGGAGAATATTCAGAAGTTTTGGTTTTGAAACCTACCGAAACTTTTTTTATGATTTCGCAGTCGGCTTACCAGGATTTGTTGAAAAATAAGAAGTTTATTTATAACAATACGACTTATGTTTTGGATGAAAAAGTCGAAAAAAGTAGTGTTGCTGTTGATGGAAAATCTGTTGATGCTTTTCATGTGATTGCACAGATTGACAAAACTGAAATGTGGATTATCAAAAATCCCGATTTCCCTTTAATCTGTAAAATAACCGAAAACCCATTGGAAATTAATTTTACACTTGTAAAAATTGCGGATAAGTAATTTTCTAGGATAAAAACTAACTGACCAATAGTTTTTATAAATAACACTCGATGGGTGAAATTATTTTTAAACACATAGAAACATAGATTTAATAGCAAATTATTAAAGAAAGAATAGAAATAGGTCTATTTTCCACATAGATTGGCTATGTGAAGAGTAAAACGATTATCAAATTCTTTTAAATACTGTGGATTCTATGTTTCTATGTGTTAAAAAATAATTTCGTCCGACGGGTAAATAGCCTATTAACTAAAACCAAAACCAAAGAGTATGAAAAATAAAATGAGCCGCGGGGAATTTATTAAACTCGGAGGTTTGTCACTGGTAGGAACATTAGTTAGCAATTCCATTTTTGCAAATGACTTTTTTTTAAATAAAAACAAGACAAAGGAAGATGTTCTATTAATGAAAAAACTTCTTTTGAATAATGATGCCAAAGTCAAAATCATATTGAATAAAGCGCTGGTTGAACCCAATGTCAGACTCAGTAATTTTCGTCCGATAGCAAGTGCAGTAACCGTTATGGCTGCTTCATTGTCAAACTCGTCATCCGTATATTACAAATCCAAAGTGTTGGCTGAAAAGCTGAATGAGGCAATGGATATTTTGTTGAAAGAACAATACAGCGATGGCACATTAGACGCAGGCGGAAACAGGCAATCTCCGCCAGACACAGCTTTTGTTTTGGAATCTATTTGTCCAGCAGCAGCTGTGTTGAACTTGGATAAACAAAAGGATTTTGAAGGGTTAAGAAACAAAATGAAAACCTTTATCGTCAATGCTGGCGAAGCGATGGTGACCGGTGGGATTCATACGCCAAATCACAGATGGGTGGTTTGCGCGGCTTTGGCAAATATCAATTCCCTGTATCCGGATCCCAAATATGTTAAAAGAATTGATCAATGGCTCGCCGAAGGAATCTACATGAATGCAGATGGACATTATTCGGAACGAAGCGGGATATACTCTGCCGTTATTGACAAAGCTTTAATTACGATTGCGAGATTGTTGGATAGACCAAAATTACTGGATATCGTTCACAAAAACCTGACAACGTATTTTTATTATACAGAACCCAATGGGGATTTGGTTTCGGTTGATTCCAAGAGACAGGATCAGTTTATGAATATAAAAGTAAATAAATTCTATTTACAATACCGATATATGGCAATAAAAACCAATGATCCGGTGTTTGTTCATATGGTTAATGTCATAGAAAACCTTCCTGAATTTACAAGTGAGATTCTGCCGGATTCTTTATGTTTTTTTATGGAAAATGAAGAGCTCCGGAAACCAATTCCGGCGGTAGGCTCAGTAACAAATGATTTTGAAAAGTTTTTTGCCCTTTCAAATCTGGCAAGAATCCGACGCGGAAATACTTCTGTAACATTATTTGGAGGAAATGATAAACCGTTGGAGATTGTTTCGGGAAGATCTTCAAATCCAAACTTTTTAATGTATCGAAAAGGGGATTCTGTGCTGAGGTATATGCGTTTGTCCACGTCATTTTTTAGAATGGGATATTTTAGTGCAGATGGTATTGTGAAAGAAGGAAATAAATACATTCTGAAAGAAAGCAAGGAAGCAGATTATTATCAGCCACTTGCCGCTGAGTTCATAAAACCCGATGGCGATTATAAATTATCAGAATCACAAGATGGGCGATTCTGGAATAAAATGGATTTTGAGTCTCGAACCAGAAGCAATGTAAAAAAACAAGTCACTATGATCGAGATTGTGGAGAATAATGGAGCTTTGGATATCGATTTTATTGTCGATGGTCCTCCAAATGTTGAAGTGACAATCGAAATGTGTTTTAAAGAAGGAAGTCAGATTACTGGAGCTGTGAAGGATGAAAAGAACAATTATTTCTTAAAAACCGGGACAGGACAACTTTCGGCAGGGAGCGATTCCATACAATTTGGACCAGGTAAATGCGAGCATCTTAATGTCGAAAATCTAGATAGCGAAGAATATACTTACCATCAGGGGAGTTTGCGCACCTCAGGAGAGCATGTTTATATTACCGGATATACGCCTTTTAGACATAAAATGACAATTTCGTAATTATATTAAGTAATTATTAGTGTACTGTGTACAGTTATTTTTAATTTTACGGGCATTATATTAATTGTAAAATAATTGAAATTATGAAATTATCATTTATTACCGCTTTGCTGTTTTGTTTTGCCGGTTTCGCACAAAATAATACAGACACAAGTTTGTACATGAAAGCTGAAAAAATAACATACCTGACTGATATTGGTTCAGAGTCTGGAGATTTATATCAGACAATCGGACACCATGGACCAGCAGTCGAAAACGAGTGGATGGCATTGAGAATTTATTTTAGTGATAAAGTGGCCATCGATGTTTATTCTAAAGCAAAACCGGGATTGGAGTTGAAAGCAGCCCATTGGTACCCAACTCCAGAACAACAAAAACAAGGTTGGGGAGCTGATTATTATAAAGTTGCTAATACAGTAGGTTTAGGAGGGGTAAAACTTTGGGATGGAGAAAAAGTGGTTCCACTGAATCCAGTGACCAATCGTTTGGCTCACGTGGGAAAAACGGCCAATACCTCTTACATGGAAATGATTTCGAGAGGAGTTCCATACAAAGGAAAAAAAGTAGATATTTTGGTTCGTGTAACCGTGTTTTCTGGTAAAAGAGAAGCCAAAGTTGAAGCAGTTAGCTTAACTGGAGAAAAAGTACAATTTGCTACCGGAGTAAATTATTTCAAAGATTTCGAAACCAAAAAAGGAGCTAATTACATTGCTGTATGGGGAAAACACCCAGAAGACGTAGCTGCTGAGGTTGTAGGAATTGGTGCAGCGATAATGTACAATCCAAAAGACTATGTGAAAAACACAGACGATGGAACGCAGTATTTGCTAATCTCGAAACCAACAACAACATTAGAGACAAAAATCATTTCTTCCAGTGCCAGAGAACAAGAATTAAATACTCTTGATAAATTGGAAGCTTACATAAAAAAATAGCATAACTTTTGCCTGTTGGATTAGGGCAAACAGATGAGTTGTTTTTACCGCAAATTCGCAAATTTTAATAATAATGTCTATTATAAATTATCTCTTTTAGCGAAATTAATACAAATCAGTTTCTTAAAAATTTTAAAATTAAGGTTTATAAGAAACAAATTTGCGAATTTGCGGTCATTTAAAAAACTCATGCGTTGGGTGTCGCTATTTCTATATGTTAAAAATAATTACACCCCATGGGTTAAAAGAATGTTATAATATGTTAAGAATATCGGGTTTGCTATTGCTTTTGTTTTCTTTGTTTGCCTGTAAATCAGCACAACCAGAAAGAAAACCTTCACTTCAAATTGCTTTTATAGCCGATGTTCATTTGCAGGATATTTTTGCAAAATTTCAGGACAATGATTACCAGGGAATCAAAAATCCTGTAACGGGTGAATATGCCAATATCAGAACCATGAGTTCGCAATTGCATTCTACCCGAATCTTCAATGAAAATTATTTTGCTTTTCTGGAGGCTTTAAATGATGTCGCCAAAAGAGGCATCAAACAAGTTGTGCTTCCCGGCGATTTTAGTGATGACGGACAACCTGTCCATATTCGGGGATTAAAAAAAATACTCGATACCTATTCCCAAAAGTATGGCATTTCCTTTTTTGTAACCACAGGAAATCATGATGCACCGAAACCTTTTGCGCAGGAAGCCGCCAAAACTGATTTTTTGGGAAAAGAAGGTAAAGAACAAATTATCAGCAGTTCCAAAGGCATCTTAAAAACTCAGAACAATCAATTGCCTCCTATTATTACTTCGGATATAAAAAACGGGGGATACAAAGAGACTTTGCTTGAAATGGCTGACTTTGGATTTTATCCAAAAAAAGAATATCTCTATTGGGAAACTCCTTTTTCAAATTATGGCTATGACGACTATAATTTTGAAAAAGCTTTGGCAGCATCTATTTTAGAAAAACGAATTTACCCGGTTAAAAACACCAATTTATTCCTTCCAGATGCCAGTTATTTGGTTGAGCCAATAAAAGGGATTTGGCTTTTGGCAATAGATGCGAATGCCTATGTTCCAAATCAAAAGTTGTCCGGTTTACAGGGAAATCCGAATGATTTTTCGGGAGCCAGTATAGGCTACAATAATGTGCTTATTTATAAAAAATATTTAATTGATTGGGTCAGAAGAGTTTCGGCGGAAGCCAAACAAAAAGGGAAAATCCTGATAGCTTTCAGTCATTATCCCATGGTTGAATTTAATGACAACGCATCGGTTGAAATGAAACGTTTTTTTGGTGCCGATAAAATGCAAATCCCAAGAGTTCCCAATGAAGAAGTAGCGCAACTATTTGCGGATGCGGGAATTCAAATTCATTTTGGAGGACACATGCATATCAACGACACGGGAGTGCGTACGACTGCAAGAGGGAACACTTTGTTTAATATCCAAACGCCTTCTTTGGCGGCTTATATGCCAGCGTACAAAATTCTTACCATTCATTCCAATTCTGACGTTGAGGTCGAAACGGTTGTGGTTCGTTCGGTTCCAAAGTTTAATAGCCTGTTTCCTTTTTATAAGGAAGAATACGCTCATTTACAAGAAATAAAAAGCCCCAATGTTTGGAATAAAGAGATTTTGAATGCCAAGGATTATGAAGATTTTACCCGATGGCATTTGAAAGAATTGGTTCGGCTTCGTTTTTTGCCCGAAGATTTTCCGGCTGATTTTTTAGCTTCCATAGAACATCTTTCCGGAAAGAATTTGTTGGAAATAAATAAAAAGCCTTCAGAAATCGAAAAGCAATTATTGGCGAATGAATTAACAATCCGTGATTTTGAATCGTGGAGTGGTTTGGATATGATTTTTGATTTTTACCGATTAAAAAATGCCGATGAATTGGCCAAGCCGGAGATAGGTGCCAATAGATTAAAACAATATCAGATGGTTTGCGAACAATTGAAAAAAGCGAATGATAAAAAGTTGGTTTTATGGTCAGAAATAATGCTGAAAACCATGAATAGCCAACCCTCAAATCATTTTAAAATCAATTTAAAAACAAATAAAATTGACCGAATTAACCCCTGAGAAAAATAGTAGATTTAGTCGCTCAAAAATAGTCACATTGTACATATCATGAAATCGAATCCTTTTATAGTATTTATTTGTTTGATCAGTTTTTATTATTCTCATTCTCAGGATATAAAATTTGATCATTATAATGACAATAATGGTTTGTCCCATAATTCTGTTAGGCATATTGTTCAGGACAAAAAAGGGTTTATGTGGTTTGGTACATTTTCGGGACTGAACCGTTTTGACGGGTATCAGTTTAAAAAATACATGAGTACTTCACCGAGTGAAAACCGCTTGCACAATGATGATATAACAGCCCTCGAACTTGATAAAACTTCGAATAATTTATGGATAGGGACAAGAAAGGGCTTGACGCTTTATAAAATTGATACTAATGAATTTACGACTTTTTTGCCTCAAATAAATAATCCAAAAAGTTTACCAGACGAAGAAATCAGAGCGGTACATGTAGACAAATTCAAAAGGATTTGGGTAGGAACCAAAACCAAAGGCGCTTATATGTTTTTTCCGAAAGAAAACAGATTTGAAAAAGTTTCCATCCCCGGATTTGAATATGTAAATGAAATTTTTGAAGACAAAAAAGGAGGAATTTGGATTGGGAGCTATGAAAAGGGTTCGGTTGCAAAAATTACTTTGGACAATAGAGGCGAAATTGTTCGAATTAATAATTATACGTTGACAGTTCCTAATTCAAATAGCAAAAACCCTTATATTAATTTTATTTATGAAAATTCAAAAACTGATATTTTCATAGGTACCCGCGAAGGGTTGTATAAACTGGATAAATCAGCCAATAAATTTGTAAATCTATATATTGAAAGTAAGGAAATCAGGAATAATTTAGGCCCTTATTTCCTGTCGGTAGCTCAGGCTCCAGATGGAAAATACTGGGTTGGGACGCTGGGAGGTTTACTCGTTTGTAACGAACTTGAAGATATTCCAACAGGTAATTATAAATGGTATTATGCAATATTGTCTGATGATAACTCCATAGTAGACAACTTAGTATCGGCTTTGTACTTTGATGCTTCGGGTGTATTATGGATTGGAACTGAGGATGGATTGGACAAATATGATCCCTATGAAAACCAGTTTGTTCTCAACAGAGACATTCCGCATTACATAGGAAATCAAGCGCCACGTATTCGTGGATTTTCAAAAACGTATGATAATAAATTAATCGTAGAGACAAGACATAATGGACTTTTTGTTTCTAATGCTAAAGGGTTTGTACCGCTGTGCAATCCCAAAAAAGACATGGCAAGTATTTATTCTGATGACGGAAAAATATTTTACTGTGGGCTTTGGAACGGAAATGTGCTAGTTTATAATTATGCTACTAATAGTTCCAAAGAAGTTACTTTAGGATTTGGCGCGACCCCAATATTTGCTTTCAACAAGATTAGCGAACAGGCTCTCATGATTGGGTCTTTTGGGGAAGGAGCTGTTATTTTAAATACTCAAACATTACAAGTTCAGACCGCTACAGGCAAATTGCTTCCTGGGTTTGAGATTAATGCCATTGAAAAGGATAAAGCCAATAATGTCTGGATAGCAACCGAAACGGGTGTGGCAAAATACAATGCAAATACGGGGCAGATAAAAATTTACAAGTCGATTTATGCAAAAGAAAAAGGCATCCCACACGATGATAACATCAGTGATATTCTAGTTGATTCTAAGGGCAGAATATGGGCTACTACACGTTTGGGTTTATGTATTTATGATCGTTCCAAAGACAATTTTAGACCTATAACAAGTCCCAGAGAACTTTCCGGAAACTGGATTACGGATATTTTGTCAGACAAAAAAGGGAATTTATGGCTAAATATCAATAACAATACAGTTGCAAGATTGAATGCTAATTTGAAGGATGTTAATGTTTACCATGTAAAAAGCGGTAACAGATTGGATGTTTTTAGTTCCAGTAGCTTCTTTAATTTGAATAGTTCCAACATTTATTTAGGAAGTAAAAATGGGATTATTTATTTTTCATTAGATAAAATAATCAGCAATAAATGGTCGCCAGCACCTGTTATTACCGAATTCAAAATTCAGAACGAAGAGGTGGTGCCAGGGACAGAAATAAACGGTCAAGTGCCGTTTTCATCTGATTTGAATTATAGTAAAAAGGTAGAGCTTAGTTATAAAAACCGTGATTTTTCGCTCCAATTTTCGACACCATCTTTTACAAACGAAAAACTGAACAAATTTGAATATATGCTGGAAGGTTTTGACAAAAATTGGATTTCAGCCAATAGTAATTCAAGAACCGTTCAATACACCAATCTTTATCCGGGGAAATATATTTTTAAAATAAAATCGAGCAACAGTGACGGGCAATGGAGTAAAATAGTTGCGTATGAAATCAGAATCCTTCCACCTTTTTGGCTAACGCCAATAGCGTTTCTGATGTATCTTATTTTGTTTTCCATTATTTTTTATTTTACCCGAAAAGAGGTTAGAAACCGTATTCGTTTAAAACAGGAATTATTAACAGAAAAAATTAAACGTGAGCAGGACATTAAACTCAACAATGAAAAGCTTCGTTTTTTTACCAATATCTCGCATGAGTTAAGAACGCCTTTGACCTTGATTTTAGGCCCTGCCAAACAATTGATGGACGAAGGGAATGCCAGCGAATATCAAAAAAGCAGGTATAATTTGATTCATCAAAATGCGAGCAGGATGTTAAACTTGGTAAATCAGGTTTTGGATTTTAGAAAAGCACAGGCCGGCGAATTAAAACTAAAAGTTTCAAAGACGGATATTATTACCTACTCCAAAAATATTTTTGATTCTTTCAAAGAACTGGCTTTCAATAAAGATATTACATTGAATTTTATTACTGAAAACGACAGTATAGTTGGTTGGGTAGATAATGATAAATGTGATAAAATTCTGTTTAATCTTTTGTCCAATGCTTTAAAATTTACAGACAATCACGGGAATGTGGATTTGTACATTAAGCTGAAAGATGGGGATGAGGGCATATTGGTTTTTGAGGTAAGTGACACTGGAATTGGAATTCCTTTGAAAAGTCAGGAGAAAATTTTCAAACGTTTTTATCAGGTAAGCGCCCATAAAACCCAAAATACAGGATCAGGAATTGGTCTGTCATTGGTAAAATCATTGGTTGCACTTCATAAAGGAAACATAAAACTAAAAAGTGCCGTGGATGAAGGCAGTGTTTTTACTGTTGAATTGCCAATTGCTCGCGAGTTTTACACTGAGAAAGAAGTCTTTGAATATGTTTTGAAAAATGACAATCAAAGTATGTCTGTTCCTGAAAAAACGGCAAAAAAAATACTTCAGAATACAGAGTTAAAACAGAAAATATTGGTTGTTGAAGATAATGTTGAACTCAGAAAATATTTGGTTGATTACCTGTCTGATTATTACAAAGTGTACGAAGCCGAAAACGGGGAGGAAGGACTGAAAATTTGCAGACAAATTAAACCTATCCTATGCGTTACAGATGTTATGATGCCAATTATGGGCGGAATCGAATTTTGTGAACAGTTAAAAAGGGATGAATTTATTAGCCACATACCCGTTATTATGCTGACTGCACTTTCTGAGAACGACGATAAGCTAAAAGGTTATGGTGTAGGTGCTGACGGTTATATAGTAAAACCATTTGAGCCTTCGCTGTTAAAAACGGTTGTAGAAAATATTATTAAATCCCGATTGGAGCTAAAGGCTAAATTCTCTGGAGAAGTCGAAAGTAAGGTTGGTTTACTTACGCATTCACCAATTGACGAAGAGTTTATGGCTAAATTAACTGGTTTGATTAATGACAATCTAAGCGAAGAGGAATTGTCGACAGAATTTCTTTGTGAAAAATTAGGCGTAAGTTCTTCAAAACTCTACCGAAAAATTAAAGAGCTTACTGATTTGGCGCCTAATGAATTTATCAGAACAATACGCCTCAAAAAAGCTGCAGAACTCTTAAAAACAAAAAGGTATAATGTTTCTGAAGTAACCGAATTGGTAGGTTTTAATGATCCCTTATATTTTAGCCGATGTTTTAAAAAGCAATTTGGGTTTCCTCCGAGTAAGTTAATTGGTGGGTGAATTTTTAAAGACTTGTAAATCATCAGTGTAAAATATAATCTATCCATGTTTTTGATGAATTAGTCCATTCCGTTTTTAGGGTGAAAACATATTTTTGTCTAGTAACTTTTTAATTATTTAACATGAAAAAGATAATAGATACGGATAAGCCACTAAAGAATTTAGACGAATGGGAAGATGATTTGTTAATGCGTTATCCTGATCCGACAGAGACAAAAAAAGAAAAGGAAGAGTTTAGAAATTATGTCGATTCTGAAAGGGTAGAAACGGTTAAAGAGTTTTACAGAATGAATCATACCTATCAAACGTATGATTTTGTATGCAGCAAAGAAGAGGAGTTTTTGCAGTTTAATAAAAAAAGCATGTCAATTTGGGAAGCGGTTGAGTTTCTAAATACCCTTGTTGACGATAGTGACCCAGATATCGATTTAGATCAAACCCAGCATCTTTTGCAAACTTCTGAAGCCATCAGAGCTGACGGTCACCCGGATTGGTTTGTTCTTACCGGATTTTTACACGATCTAGGAAAAGTATTATGTTTGTTTGGAGAGCCGCAATGGGCAGTAGTTGGAGATACTTTTCCGGTAGGTTGTGCGTATTCGGATAAGATTGTGTATCCAGAATTTTTCAAAGAAAATCCAGATTACACAGACGAAAGATTCAATACGAAATTTGGCGTTTATACCGAAAATTGTGGCCTTGATAAAGTAAAAATGAGTTGGGGACATGATGAATATTTGTACCAAATCATGAAAGATTATTTGCCTGATCCTGCATTATACATGATAAGATACCATTCGTTTTACTCTCAACACAAAGAAAATGCCTACGCGCATTTGATGAACGAGAAAGATGTAGAAATGTTTGAATGGGTTAAAAAGTTCAATCCTTACGATCTATACACCAAGGCGCCAGTTAAACCAGATGTAAAAGCCTTACTTCCTTATTACAAAGAATTGGTAGCTAAGTATTTGCCCGAAAAACTTAATTTTTAGGACACAAATCACATTATTTTGATTGAAAGATTTTTCCTACAAGGTTTGGTAAAACCTTGTAGGTCTTACTCTTTATGGATTTTGAAAATAAATAATAAATGAAAAACCTCAAGACGAGAATAGTATTATTTTGCCTGTTTACGATGGCTGTGGCGACTGTTTTTGGACAGGAAAAATCGGGTAGAAATGATTGGGAAAACCCGGAAGTATTTCAGATTAATAGAGAACCTGCCCGCGCAGCATTCCTTCCTTATGCAGATGAAGCATCGGCACTAATCGATAATTATACAAGTTCTCCTTGGTATTTTTCATTGAATGGAAAATGGAAATTTTCTTGGTCGCCAACACCGGATCAACGCCCTACAGCGTTTTATAAAACAGATTACAATACAACAAATTGGAAAGAAATTCAAGTGCCTGGAAACTGGGAATTGAATGGTTACGGAATCCCAATTTATACGAATATTACTTATCCATTTCCAAAAAATGCTCCATTTATAGATCATAAGGATAATCCTGTAGGGTCGTATAAAAAAGACTTTGTTTTGCCCGAAAATTGGAACAAAAGGCATGTGTTTCTTCATTTTGAGGCGGGAACATCTGCTATGTACGTTTGGGTTAATGGAGAAAAAGTTGGTTATACGGAAAACACAAAAAGTCCTGCCGAATTTGATATTTCCAAATATGTGAAACCTGGAAAAAATATTGTGGCTGTTGAGGTTTACAGATGGAGCGATGGTTCTTATCTCGAAGATCAGGATTTTTGGAGGCTTTCGGGGATTGACAGAAATGTCTATCTCTATAGTACAAATGATATTCGTATTGCTGACTTTTTTGCAAAACCGGATTTAGATTCAAATTACAAAAACGGTAGTCTGAATGTCGATGTGAGTTTGAAAAATATGTCTTCAATTTCGATAAATAACCAAAAGCTGAAGGCAAAATTAGTTGATGCTTTGGGGAGAACTGTTTTTGCTAAAGAGCTAAAAGTAAATTTTGATGCCAATAAAACAAATACCATCAATTTTTTCCAAAATGTTTCTAACCCCAAATTATGGAGCAGTGAAGCGCCAAATTTATACACATTGCTGCTTACGTTGAAAAACGAAAAAGGAGGTGTAATTGAGTCGATTTCTACCCAAATTGGTTTTAGAAAAGTAGAGTTGAAAAACGGACAACTACTTGTAAATGGTGTCAGAATAATGGTTCACGGTGTGAATATCCACGAAACCAATCCGGTGACTGGACATTATCAAACTGAGGATATGATGATGAAGGATATCAGGCTAATGAAGCAAATGAATATCAATTCGGTTCGTTGCAGTCATTATCCAAATAATTTAGTATGGGTAAAATTGTGCAACAAATACGGAATTTTTCTTGTCGATGAAGCCAATATTGAGAGTCACGGTTATGGGGTTGAGCATAATGTCGGAATGGACAGATCGGTACATCCGGGTTATTTACCGGAGTGGAAGGCGGCACATATGGACAGAATTATTAGTTTGGTCGAAAGAGATAAAAACCAACCGTCTGTAATTCTCTGGTCATTAGGAAATGAGTGTTCGAATGGACCTGTGTTTTATGACGCCTATAAATGGATAAAAAACAGAGACAAAACTCGTCTCGTTCAGTTTGAACAAGCAAATGAAAAAGAAAATACTGACATCGTTTGCCCAATGTATCCAAAAATGGAGGAGATGAAGGAATATGCGACACGCAAAGAAGTGAAAAGGCCTTACATCATGTGTGAGTATTCGCATGCGATGGGTAACAGCAACGGGAATTTTCAGGAATATTGGGATATTATTCGCAGCAGCAAGAATATGCAAGGCGGTTTTATTTGGGATTGGGTAGATCAGGGATTTGAAGCAACGGATGAAGTAGGTCGAAAGTATTGGGCTTATGGAGGCGATTTGGGAAGCCAAAATTATACAAATGATGAAAACGACTGTAACAACGGATTGCTTTTGCCGGACAGAACTCCGAATCCTGCAGCATTTGAAGTAAAAAAAGTATATCAGGATATTTTATTCCAACCAGTCGATATTAAAAATGGTATTATCCAAATTATAAACGATTTTGGGTTTACCAATTTGAATACTTACAACTTCAAATACGAGGTTTTAGAAAACGGAAAGATTATTAAAGAAGGCACAATCGATGTTGCATTGAGTCCGAAATCAAAAAAAGATTTTAAAATTGATTTGCCTAAAATAGTGTCAAAACCAGGCGTGGAATATCTATTGAATGTTTTTGCTTGTACCAAAATCGGTTCTGAAATAGTACCACAAAATTTTGAAATTGCTAGAGAACAATTTGTAATCGACAATGGAAATTATTTTGCAAAATCGATAGAGAGAAATTCTTCTTCAAAGATAAATGAAGAGAAAAACGAATTTGTTCTGAATGCAGGTACTGTTATAGTTAAGATTAGCAAAACGACAGGATTAATTACTTATTACAGTTCAAAAGGAGAAAAATATTTTAAACAATATCCAGAACCTAATTTTTGGAGAGCGCCAACGGACAATGATTTTGGGAATAAAATGCCTGAGCGAAACAATATATGGCGAACAGCAGGTCAAAATTCTATTTTGGAAAACATCCAAGTGATTGAAGAAAACGGAAAAGAGTATGTTGTGGCAAAATTGAAACTCAACGATGTTGATTCTGATTATACAATCAAATATTCACTTAGTAAGGACGGTGCTTTGGAGGTGCAGCCATCATTTAAAAGAGGCAGTATTTCATTGCCTGATATGCCTCGTTTTGGGATGATTTTCTCTCTTAAAGGTGATTTTGAAAACCTTGATTATTACGGAAGAGGACCTTGGGAGAATTATCCAGACAGAAATGAATCGTCACTCAAAGGGATTTATCAAAGCAAAGTAGCGGATCAATATGTGCCGTACACCCGTCCTCAGGAAAATGGAAATAAAACTGATGTTCGTTGGTTTAAACTTTCAAACAATAAAGGGAACGGCCTTCAAGTAAAAGGATTGCAACCTCTCGGGATGAGTACTCTGAATAATTATCCTAGTGATTTTGACCCGGGATTGTCTAAGAAAAATCAGCACATAAGTGATATTACTCCTAGAAATGAGGTTGTGGTTTGCGTTGATTTGACTCAGCGTGGGTTAGGAGGAGATACCAGTTGGGGAGCCTATCCGCATGAGCAATATTTATTGAAACAAAGTGAGTATACATACGGATTTATAATAAAACCGATAGAATAAAAAATATAAAAAGGTTACTATGGAGAATACTGCTAAAGGGAGATTAGTTTCTTTGGATGCGCTGAGAGGATTTGTTATGTTCTGGATTATGAGCGGAGAACATATTATTCACGCTTTGGCCAAGGCCGCGCCAATTCCTGTTTTTATATGGATGTCGTCACAATTGCATCATACAGACTGGAATGGTATTACATTTTATGACATGATATTTCCTGTGTTTCTTTTTGTTGCCGGGGTTTCGATGCCTTTTTCTTTTGAGAAAAAAATGAGTATTGCGGGTGTCAATACACCAATTGAATTGCCGTCGAAGGAAAAACGAAAAATATACCTGTCCATGTTAAAAAGGACGTGTATTTTATTGATTTTGGGATTTGTGGTCAATGGATTGTTGCGTTTTGATGGATATGACCAAACCCGTTTTGCGAGTGTATTGGGACGTATTGGACTTGCTTGGTTTTTTGCTGGAATTATTTATTTGAATTTTGATATAAAAGGACAAGTGCTTTGGTTTGTTAGCATTTTGGTTTGCTATTATTTAGTTATGAAGTGGATTCCAGTTCCAGGTTTTGGAGCCGGTGTTTTAACGCCTGAAGGTGCATTTTCGAGCTATATTGACCAACAGTTTTTGCCGGGACGATTACACAGTAAAGTATATGATCCCGAAGGTTTGTTTTCTACAATACCGGCTATTGCCACGGCTTTGCTTGGAACTTTTTTAGGAAGTTTTTTGAAAAGTAGCGCCAATGTTTTTTCGGCAAACAAAAAGATATTGCTGTTGATTGCATCGGCTGCAGTTTTGATAGGAATCGGGATGCTTTGGAATTACGATTTTCCAATTAATAAACGTTTGTGGACAAGCTCATTTGTGTGTTTTGTGGGCGGATTCAGTATTTTGTTTTTTACCTTTTTTTACCTGATAATTGATGTGTGGGGCTTTCATAAATGGGCATTCCCTTTATTACTGATTGGTTCCAATTCCATACTTATTTACATGGCTTCCGAAGGCTTGGTGAATTTCAAACACACCGCAGAGTTTGTTTTTGGCGGAGCCATAAAAATGTTTCCGCTCATTTGGCAACCTGTGTTTACCACTTCATCGGTAACGCTCGTACAACTCATTTTACTTTATTTTTTATACAAAAGAAAATGGTTTTTGAAGATTTAGAGACAAAGATTTTAGAATTAAGATTTTAGAATTAAGAATTAAGACAAAAAAATTAGAAAAGATTAAGACAAAAAGATTAAGACAAAAGATTAAGACAAAAGAATTAAGAATTAAGACAAAGAATTAAGACAAAGAATTAAGACAAAGAATTAAGACAAAAGATTAAGACAAAGAATTAAGACAAAAAAATTAACTTATTAACTAACCACAAACCAAAAACAATAAACCAAAAACTATTAACAATAAACCAAAAACCAACTACCAATTATGAATTCACTACAACTCGCAGATTATGCTGTTTTCATCATTTATTTTGTGCTAGTTACAACCTATGGGATGTATATTTACCGAAGTAAGAAAAACGCAGCCACAAGTTCACAAGAATATTTCCTAGCCGAAGGATCACTTACCTGGTGGGCTATTGGCGCATCGTTAATTGCCTCCAATATTTCGGCAGAGCATTTTATAGGGATGAGCGGTTCCGGCTTTGCACTCGGTTTGGCTATTGCTTCCTACGAATGGATGGCGGCGGCGACATTAATTTTAGTGGCTATATTTATTTTGCCAATCTATCTTAAAAACAAAATTTTTACGATGCCGCAATTTTTGGCAAAAAGATATAATGGCACCGTAAGTACGATAATGGCAATAATTTGGTTGTTGATTTATGTGTTTGTCAATCTTACTTCGATCATTTATTTAGGAGCTTTGGCCATTTCGTCAATCGCACCAATTAGTTTCGAAGCTTGTGTTGTAGGATTGAGTTTGTTCTCCATTGTGGTGACTTTGGGAGGAATGAAAGTTATAGGATACACCGATATTTTTCAAGTTGTTGTGTTGATACTCGGTGGTTTGGTAACCACGTATTTGTCTTTAACACTCTTGTCCGAAAAGTTTGGATTTGGGAAAGATGTTCTAAAAGGGCTTTCTGTTTTGAGTGAAAAAGCACCTGATCATTTGCACATGATATTTGATAAATTTAACCCTCATTATGCCGAATTGCCGGGAATGTCTGTAATCATCGGCGGTATGCTTATCAATAATCTGGCCTATTGGGGTTGCAATCAATATATTGTTCAAAGAGCTTTGGGAGCCGATTTGAAAACTGCCCGAAAAGGAGTTTTATTTGCCGCTTTTTTAAAATTAATGGTGCCGATAATTGCTGTTTTACCGGGTATTGCAATGTATGTGATGCATCAAAACGGAATGTTTCAGCAGGAAATGGTTGATGCTGCGGGAGTTTTAAAACCGGATCACGCGTACCCAACGTTGATGAATTTATTGCCCGCTGGTTTAAAAGGAGTGGCTTTGGCGGCCTTAACGGCGGCGATTGTGGCTTCACTCGCGGGCAAAGCCAACAGTATTTCCACGATTTTTTCATTGGATATTTATAAAAAATATTTTAACAAAAATGCATCCGAAAGAAAATTGGTCCTTACCGGAAGATGGTGTGTAATCATATCGATGTGTATTGCCGCATTTGTTGCCCCAGCATTAAAATCATTGGATCAGGCGTATCAGTTCATACAGGAGTATGTTGGTTTCTTTTCGCCGGGTGTTCTCGCTATTTTCCTGTTGGGAATGTTTTGGAAAAAAACAACAGCTTCGGCTGGACTTGCTGGTGCATTACTGACGGTGCCAATCGCTGCTGTATTGAAGTTCCTGCCTGTATGGACAAACGGTGCTTTTCCGGATTATCCATTTTTAGACAGAATGACAATTGCTTTTTTTCTTATCGTGTTGATGATGGTTGCAATCAGTTTGTTGAAACCGCAATCCGAAGAACATCATGAAACCTACAAAATTGAAGTTGATAAATCCTTGTTCAAAGTTTCCCCCGACTTTGTTCTCGGGTCATTCATAATTAGTGGAATATTAGTGGGATTGTATACTGTTTTTTGGTAGATTTTGTAACAGTTTTTTATTTAGTAAACAAATGAGTTTTTAAATAAAACCGCAAATTGCTTCGCCTATTCGTTATCACTCGGGTCGCAAATTAATTTATTGATTTTTTTTAAATTTTAAAGAAATTAATTTGTGCCAATTTCGTAGAAAGCGAATAATTGAGGAGTTTATGTTAAAATAAAAATTTGCGAATTTGCGGTAAAAAAATAATGAGTTTGTTAATTCATTTAAACTGTATGTTTTTTCGAAATAATAAAATAAGATAATAATGAGTAATAACAACAAAAGGATTTTTACGAATTGTATCGTTTTGTTTTTTCTTTTCCAATTAAGTTTTAATGTGGAAATGTATGCCAATAAAAGGAAAGATTATTTGGTCACGGCTTTTGGCGCGTTGGCTGACGGCAAAACACTAAATACAAAAGCGATTCAAAAAGCAATTGATGCAGCCAATAAAAATGGAGGTGGTAGAGTTGTTTTTTCAAAAGGGATTTTTTTGTCGGGGAGTATTGTGTTAAAAAGCGGAGTCGAGTTGTTTTTTGAAGAAGGCACAACGTTGTTAGGAAGCGTAAACCCTGACGATTACCCAAAATACAATGATGCACGCGCTTTGATAATTTCCCACGCCCAAAAAAATATTGCTATTACAGGAAAAGGAATCATCGATGGTCAGGGACGAGAGTTGGCTTTGGCGGTTGACAGTTTGCACCATACTGGTGTACGAATCGATCCAAATTACAATTACAAGCGACTTCGTCCGAATGATGGTAGGGGAAAATTGCTTTTTCTTTCCGAATGTGATTCGGTTAAAGTGACTGATGTGTTGTTGAAAAATAGTTCGGGTTGGGTTTTTTCATTACGAAAATCAAAAAATATTGCCATCGATCATGTCAATGTAAACAGCCGCGCCTATTGGAATAATGATGGAATTGATATGGATGGCTGCGAAAATGTTAGCGTGACAAATTGCGACATAAACGCAGCCGACGATGGTATTTGTTTAAAATCGGATTCGCCGGGATTACAAAACAATAACATTTATATTGCAAATTGTACTATCAGGTCGAGTGCCAGTGCGGTTAAGTTTGGTACAGGTTCGTATGGGAGTTTCAAAAATGTAACTATCGAAAATATTAAAGTTTTTGATACTTTCAGATCGGCCATTGCAATCGAATCGGTTGATGGTGCCGAAATTGAAAACATCAACGTTTCCAACATAACGGCTGTGAATACAGGAAATGCAATTTTAATTCGATTAGGAAATAGAAATGGGGACAAACCGGGTTATGTCAAAAACGTGTCCATTAAAAATATAAAAGTCCAAGTTCCTTTCGGGCGTCCCGACATTGAGTACGATTTGCGAGGCCCCGAAGTAGATTATTTCCACAATCCTTTCCCAGCTTCTATCGCCGGAATTCCGGGACATTCTATCGAAAACGTGACTTTGGAAAATATTGAAATAACCTATCCGGGAAGAGCTACCAAAGGAATGGCGTATTTGCCTTTGTGGCGTTTAAAAGATGTGCTTGAAAATGAAAAAGGATATCCAGAATTTACTATGTTTGGCGAGTTGCCTTCTTGGGGGTTTTATGTTCGTCATGTGAATGGAATTCAAATGAAGAATATAAAATTGGTTTTGGAAAAAGAAGATTTTCGTCCCGCTTTTGTTTTTGATGATGTAAAGGAACTTCGAATGGAAAAAATTGATGTCCCTTCGGACAAAAATAATCAAATCATTTTTAAGGACGTTTCCTCAAAATATTTGGATGCAGAAGCTTTGAAAAGAGTTAACGAACCCAAACAGAATACTTTTGTGTTAACTGTTAAGTAATCTTATATTTGACAACTAATTTATTAAAATTTTAAATATAAGATATGAAAAATGAATTTTCATTAAAAGGAAAAGTAATAGTTGTAACCGGAGCAACCGGAATATTGGGAAAATCTTTTGTTGACGGAATTGCTAATGCAGGAGGAATAATTGGTGTATTGGGCAGAAATGAAAAAGTAGCCAATGAAATTACGGCTTCTGTTGTAAATGAAGGCGGTGAGGCCATCACATTAATTGCAGATGTTACCAAAGAACAGGATTTAATAAAGGCACGTGAAATAATACTTTCTAAATATGGTAAAATAGATGGATTGGTAAATGCAGCCGGAGGAAATATGCCCGATGCAGTGATTCAGCCGGAACAGGATATTTTTCAGTTGAATATGGAGGCATTAAAACAAGTGATGGATTTGAATCTGTTTGGCAGTATTTTGCCTACTCAGGTTTTTGGCGAAGCCATAAAAAATAATGGAGGGGGAAGCATTGTGAATATTTCTTCGGTTTCTTCTGATCATGCATTGACAAAAGTTTTGGGGTATAGTTTGGCAAAATCGGCTATTGATTCTTATACCCGATGGTTTGCTGTTGAACTGGCGAAAAGATTTGGAGATAAAATAAGAATGAATGCTGTCGTGCCGGGCTTTTTTCTAACGGAACAAAATAGAACACTCCTGACAAATGTAGATGAAACTCTGACTGAAAGGGGGAATTTGATTATTCAAAATACACCTTTTGGCCGTTTTGGAAACCCCGATGAATTGATTGGAGCCTTGGTTTGGTTATTGAGTGATGCCTCAAAATTTGTTACCGGAAGCAGAATAACCTTAGACGGAGGTTTTTCGGTTTTTAGCGGAGTTTAAATAAAAATTAACCCGCCCGAATAATTGAAATTAAGGATTAAATGACAAACTAAATTTTTTATAGTGTTGTAAAAATTAAACAAAATGATAAAGAAATCTATAATTGCAGCAGTCGTCTTTTGTGTTTCATTGACCGTTGTTGCCCAAAAAGTGTATGATGTCAAAAAATATGGTGCCAAAGGAGATGGAAAAACCAACGATGCTGTTGCGATTCAAAAAGCAATAGATGCCTGTAGTGTAACGGGAGGACAGGTTTTGATTCCGGCTCCGTTTACGTTTTTGACTGGGCCCTTTAACGTAAAATCAAATGTGGATTTGCATATTGAGGCAGGCGCTAAAATTTTGGCAAGTCCTGACGAAAAATTATATACCGAAAGTGCTTTTCGTGAAAACAAAGGGGAAGGAACTATTTGGATTGGCGGCAAGAATATAGAGAACTTCAGCATTAGCGGAAGCGGAAAAATTGATGGTAACGGAATTTCATTTATGGGTGCCGAAGAGGAAGATGCTTATATACTGAAGCCCTTCAATGTTTTGGATCCGCGTCCTCATGTTCTAACGATTATTGGTGGAAAAAATATCAGAATAAAAGATGTTCATATTGGGAATTCGGCCTATTGGACGGTTCATCTTGTGGGCTGTAACGATGTTGTTATTAGCGGCATTACCTTGTTGAACAGTCTGAAAGTTCGCAACAGCGACGGAATTGATATTGATCACAGTAAAAATGTCCGCATTAGCGATTGCTATATCGAAAGCGGGGATGATTGTATTTGTCTAAAAAACAGAAGAGAATTTGAGGAGTTTGGTGCCTGCGAAAATATTACGGTTACAAACTGTACGATGACAAGTAGTAGTTGTGCGATCAAAATTGGTTCAGAAAATATGGATGCCATCAGACAAGTAGTTTTTAATAATTGTATTATTAAAAACAGTAATCGCGGTGTCGGAATTCAAAATCGCGATGAAGGAACGGTGAGCGATGTTATTTTTTCGAATATGATTGTTGAAGGAAAATTAAAAACGGATACTTGGTGGGGAAAAGCAGAACCTATTTATGTAACGGCCTACAGTCGAGCGAGCGGTAACCATAAAGATGCCAACTGGCGTTTTCCAAAAGGTGCTACCGAAGGAAAAGTGGGAGCAATAAGCAATATTTATTTTACTAATATTCAATGCACGGGTGAGAACGGCGTTTATGTTAGCGGAGAAACTAAGGATAAAATTAAAAATATTGTTTTTGAAGGAGTGAATGTTTCTATTGATAAAACATCCAATTTTCCTGGAGGAGTTTATGATCGTCGTCCTTCAAAAGTGGATGGTTTTATAAAAGGAAGCACCTCGGGATTTTATTTTGACACTGCCGAAAGCATAAAAGTTCAGAATTGTTCGGTTAGTTGGGGAAGTAATAAGCAAGATTATTTTAGATATGCTGTCGAAAGTAAAAATGTTGATATGTTGAAAGTGAATGATTTAGATGGAGAATCTGCTTTTCCGACCAAATACGAAGCTGTGAAAAAATAATATGATTATCCACAATTAGCTCCGCAAAGTATGTCATTTCGACGTGAGGAGAAATCGCACTAGAAATTCTGCAATCTAAATCGCCAATCTTTGTCGAGTTTCTAATGTGATTTCTCCTCACGTCGAAATGACAAGTTTGCGGATAGCCAGATAAATATGAAGCAGTGAAAAAATAATAAGCAGGGAAGGAAAGGATAGTTGGAAAAAGGGAAGTCTTTAAATTAGCAGGAAAATATGTAAAGATACACCGTAGAGATGCACCGTAGAGATGCACTGCAGTGCATCTCTACGCAACGTATTTCAACGCAACGTATTTCAACGCAACGTATTTCAACGCAACCTATTTCAACCCAACGTATTTCAACCCAACGTATTTCAACGCAAAAAAGATACAATGAAAAACAATTTAATTACAAAAATTATTATTGGCGGTTTGCTGTTCAGTGGACTTAATGGATTTGCCCAAAAGACAACTTTGGAAGTTGATATAGCCAAAACCGTTACTAAAATTAAACCGACGATGTTCGGTTTGTTTTTTGAGGATATCAATTTTGCCGCAGACGGAGGATTGTACGCCGAAATGGTCAAAAACCGTTCCTTTGAGTTTGATAAACCTCTGATGGGATGGGAACAACCTAATACTAAAAGAAGTTCTTTAAATAAACAATCGGGTGTTGCGACGCCTATTAAAGTGTCTGAAAATAAAACCAATACTAACTTTTGCAGGGTGTTGATAAATGATCCTCAGGGATATGCGCTCATCAACGAAGGATTTAGAGGAATGGGTGTCAAAAAAGACGCGAAGTATAATATTTCCTTAAAGGCGGCTAATCACGGAAATGCTATTAAAAAAATAATTATTCAGTTTATTGATAAGGATAAAAAAGTGATTGGTGAAACTAGTATTGTACCAACATCTGATGAATGGAAAAACTATTCTGTACAATTTACAGCAACTCAAACCGAAGCAAAAGCAAAATTGAAAATTACTTTTGAAGGAACAGGAACAATTGATTTAGATATGATTTCGCTGTTTCCTGAAGATACCTGGAAGAACAGAAAAAATGGCTTACGCAAAGATATTGTACAGCTTTTGTATGATATGAAACCTGGATTTTTGCGTTTCCCCGGTGGTTGTATTGTAGAGGGAAGAACGTTGGCAGATCGCTATCAATGGAAAAAATCGGTTGGGAATGTTGAGGACAGAAAAACAATGATGAATCGTTGGAATGTGGAGTTTAGCCATAAACAGACTCCAGATTATTTTCAAAGTTTTGGACTTGGATTTTATGAATATTTTCAGCTTTCAGAAGATATTGGTGCGACACCGTTGCCTATTTTAAGCTGCGGAATGGCTTGTCAATACAATACAGGTGAATTGGCGCCAATCACAGAATTAGATCCGTATGTGCAGGACGCTTTGGATTTAATTGAATTTGCCAATGGTTCGGTTGATACGGCTTGGGGCAAATTACGTTCGGATATGGGGCATCCAAAACCGTTCAACTTAAAACTGATTGGCGTTGGAAATGAACAATGGGGACCGGATTATATAGAAAGGTATAAAGTTTTTGAAAAAGCCATAAAATCAAAATATCCAAATATTGCTATTGTTTCAGGTAGCGGGCCTTCGCCAAGCGGAGAGTTTTTTGATTACGGTATGCAGGAACTTAAAAAATTGAATGCCAAACTGATTGATGAGCATTATTATGAAAGCCCAAAATGGTTTAGGGAAAATGCAACGCGTTATGACAAATACGACCGCAAAGGGCCAAAAATATTTGCCGGAGAATACGCCGCTCAAAGTGTTTCGGGAGCCAATCCAAATAACCGAAATAATTGGGAATGTGCATTTTCGGAAGCGGCTTTTATGACCGGTTTGGAACGAAATGCCGAAGTGGTGAATATGACTTCGTATGCGCCCTTGATGGCTCATGAAGAGGCTTGGCAATGGACTCCGGATATGATTTGGTTCAACAATTTAGAGGCTTATGGCTCTGCCAATTATTATGTGCAAAAGTTGTTTTCAACCAATAAAGGAACCGATTTATTGACGATTACCAATGACGGAAAACCGCTGACAGGACAAAATAACCTCTATGCTTCTGCAGTGAAAGATGTAAATAGCAAAGAAGTTATTGTGAAACTGGTGAACACATCGGCAACGCCACAGGAAGTTACGGTTGATTTAAAAGGCGGAAAATTAGCATCGAAAGGAACGGTGATTACACTTACCAGCCCAAATTTGAACGATGAAAATACTTTTGCTCAACCTAAAAAAATAAGCCCAACAGAAACCGAATATAAACTGAAGGGTGAAAAAGCACAATTGAATTTGGGTGCTTATTCCGTGACGGTTTTGAAGTTGAGAATGGAGTAGTAAAGCCCATAGTGCTTACATTTTATATTAAAAAACAATCCTACAAGAAACCCCTTTAGGGGTGGCACGATACATACTATTTGTGCCACACCTAAAGGGGTTTGAATATTTATACTTCGATGCCTGCAAAGATTATTCATAAGACATTGCTTCTGATTTTTTTTATTTTTTTAAATCACAAAATTTACTAAGGAATATTGAGCAATAAAGCTATTTGTACAGATTTTAAATCATGTCATTTGGTGTAAGATTAAATGGCATGATAATTGAAAAGATATTTTCAAAAAAAAAAGAAGACATTAAATCTAAAATGTTCAGTAATATTTTGTTCGTTAAATAGTAAAACGACATCTGTCAAAAAATGAAAAGATGATAAGTACATTAGTAATTGTATTTTTAGTGAGTTTTTTATCGTTTTCAATAAGTGTAATTTGTGGGGGTGGTGCTGGACTTATGCTTATTCCTGTGCTCGGTCTTATGCTCCCGGTAAGTCAAGTTCCTGCCGCTTTGTCTATTGGGACATTTACAAGTTCAGCCTCTCGTCTTGTTGCTTTTAGAAAAAATATTTGTTGGCATATTGTAAAATATTTTGTTCCTGCGGCTTTACCTGCTGTTTGGTTTGGGGCTTGGTTACTTAAATATGTAAATCCGGTTTATCTGGAATTGGTAATGGGATTTTTTCTGGTAAGTAATTTAATGGCATTATTCCAAAAATCAAAAGAAATCAATACTACTCAAAAGTCGTCTAATTTTGTATTAGGACTTATTGGATTTTCTGCAGGATTTATATCCGGTTTAACAGGTGCAGTAGGCCTACTTTTTAACCGGTTTTACTTGCGGTATGGGCTTGCTAAAGAAGAGATTATTGCTACAAGAGCTGCAAATGAAATTATCTTGCATTTAGTTAAAATAATTTTATATTTTGTGTTTGGTTTGATTACAATGAAAGTTGTTTCCGTAGGGGTAGTTGTTGCTATTTCGGCCATACTTTCGACTTGGGCGATGAAATGGGTTTTGCCAAAATTAAGTGAGACTTATTTTAGGAAAATTGGTTATGGCGCCATGGTGTTTTCTGGATTTGCAATGTTATTTCAATCAGGTTCTAGTTTGTTATTTCCTAATAACTTAAACATTGGGAATCCTCAAACGCATAGGGAAATGACGTCAACGCTTGTATGGAATAAATGGAATCATGGGAATTTTGCAATGGAATATAGTTATGATGCTGAAAATGGTTTAGATTTAGAGCAAACTATTCCGATTACAGAACTTTCCAGTGAAAATAGAAGATTAGTATTTAGTAAAGCAAAGGGGACAGACAAACTAATTATTGAAGCGGTGTATTCGATAGGAATGTACACTTATGAGGCTTATTATTTTAAAGACAAAAAATTAATAAAGAAATTAGCCTTTAATTAAAAGCAGTTGTTTTTAGGACTGCTGTCCGTTTAAGGAATAAAAAAAGAGAACTTCGCGAAGTTCTCTTTTTTAGTAGCGGGAAATCTTAAAAAATCTAACGAGTTTATTGATGATTTTTATAGAATTGTTTGTTTATGTGATTACTTTTAGGATAATGTACAGATTAATTTTAAGATTTCGTTTCGATTTCATTTAAATCTTTTATATTTAGCAAATAAAAAATATTAAAAAAAAACATATATGAAAAACAATTTTTGCACCTTTTTTTTATTGATAGCGATTTTGGTGTCCAATTACTCATTTTCAAAGGAAATCCAATGTAAATTACGAGGTAATGTAATTGGAGAAAATTCTAAATACTTGGTGTTAGTTAGTCAAGGAAAAGACGCTAGAAATAATGGGGTGAAAATTCCAATTGTTGATGGTCATTTTGAACATGAATTGAAAACACCTTTTGTTGAACAATATACTTTGGTTTTTGGAGACGAATTGGAGAGAGGTGCATTTAGACCTATAAATTTCTTTGCGGAAAATGGTGTAGTTGAATTTTTATTACATTCGTCTCAGGAATTTGATAAAAATACAATAAAAGGAGGAATGTTGACCAATCAAAAGATTGCGTTTGAAAAAGAGAAAAAGAATATTTTTGAATCTAAAGCAAAAGAGTTTAGCATGGAAATTGGCTCTTTGTTTAAGTCTAATAATTATTATAGCGAAGATGTAAAAGCTATTCAGAAAAAATTTAAAGGTCTTGCAAACGGGGAGGAACTTAATAAACTCTATAAAATGCAAGATGAATTATTGGAAACAGAAAAAGGATATAATCCAAAAGCTTGGGTTTTAAAAAACAAGTTGGACTCGATTCAAAAAACCGCATTTGACTGGCAAAATAAGTACATCAAAAAAAATCAAGATATTTTCTCATATTCACTTTTATTTGAAACTTTTCAAAATTATAAGCAATACAAAAAGATTGTTGATTTAGAGGCGGTGTCTAGCCTGTTTTTAATATATTCAAAGAAATATCCTTCACATCCTTACACCAAACAAATAGAAGAAATTTTAAATGGTATAAAGACAGTAAAAGTTGGTGGTCAATTTATAGATTTTTCAGCACCGACAATAGAAGGGAAATCTGTTAGGGTTTCAGAAGTAATAGCAGGTAAAGTTGCTATAATAGATTTGTGGGGGTCTTGGTGTGCACCATGTAGGGTGACAAGTAAAAGTTATATTCCAGTTTATGAAAAGTATAAAGATAAAGGGTTTGTCATTGTTGGGGTTGCTGGAGAATTTAAAAACACTGATGCCTATAAAATTGCAATAGCAAAAGACAAATATCCTTGGCTAAACCTTATTGAGTTGGATAATAAAAATGGGATTTGGAACAAATATAATATTTCTAATTCAGGGGGAAGTACATTTTTAATTGATTCTAAGGGTAAGATTTTGGCGATTCACCCAGATGCGGAGCAGTTGGAAAAAATTCTTAAAGAATTATTATAAACTACTATGAAATTATTAAAATACTGTTATTCCTAACTCATTGGGAAATTATTATCACATAGAAATTAAGAACAACCTTCGGGTTGTTTTTTGTTTTATAGTGTCTTAAATCGAAGAAAAATGGCTTTAAACCAGATGCTTATTCTGCTTTCTATCCCCTTCCTTATGTAGCAGGACTACCTCTACCCACGAATCATAAAAGCGAACTTGAATTTGAGTAAACTCTCTTATGATTGATTTGAAAAAAAAATAAGTGGTTATTTTAAAAGTCCATATAAAAATAAAAATTTTTGGTAGTTTTTTAGATGCCAAAAGCCAATAAACAGAGGTAATAAACCTTGTTTAGTGTGTTTTTTTTCGTTATGAATCCACACGTAAACATTCACACCACCACCACCAGAAAACCGCTGAAATTGCCCTAAAATAAGGCATTTGTTTTATATGTGATTTTCTGGAGTTAATGCGGATAACTCACAAAACAGTGTCCCACTTTGGAACAGTACTTTTTGTATCCAAAAAAAAATATTTTATCGAAAATGCTTCAATACGCTACACTTTTGAAAAAATGTTAGTATTTATTAAACAGATGCACCTTGTATGATATTGGTGTATCTAATAAATAACAAAATACTAACAATTAAAAAAATGGAATATGAGAATTTAAAAGCATTTACAAGAAGTACAAAATCTTCAAAAAGTACTGTTTACAGATTTTATAAAAAAAACAGTCAACTATTCAATGAAACAAAAATTAAAGGTGGAAAGCGTTTATTTCCAGCCGACCATGTTAAATATTTTGATTCGGAAACCATGTTTGAGGAAAACAAAAATCTAAGAAAAGAAATCCAATCAATGAGAAATTTAATTGATTGTTTAGAAGATAAAAACAGCCTGCAATATACATTGTGGATGATGGAATGGTCATTCTTTTTCACCATACCGTACAAACTTGAGCGCAACAAAAAAAGCTGTTTTAAGCAGATGCACGGTGTCTATGATTATTTACTCAAAAAGTACGGTGATAATACGGAACTAAGAATGTTTTTTTCCACAGAACCGTTTACCGATAGAAAAGGGTATCACAACCATTTTGTGATTTATATTGAAGATAAAAAATTACATGAGCAAGTTGTAACCGATATTCAAGAATATTTTAACTATGACCGTGTTGAGGTAAGTGTTTACGATAAATACAAAGCTGGATTGTTCTATATGAGCAAAGAAGGGCTAAACGGAGAAGACTGGGATTTTATCAATAATAGTAAGAACACCACCAGCGATGAAAGTTAGATTTAAACTTTCCCAGTTTCAAAAAATACTGAAATCGGAGCCGTTAAAAGTACCCGTAATTTTTGATGCAGATGATTTTACCGATAAAGAATTTTTACAATTATTACGGCTGTTACAAACCAATTAAACGAAGCTAATCACTTCGTTTTTTTTTGGATTAAAATATTTATAAAATCCTCAAGCCCAGGAAAATCCAGGTTTTTCTTGTATAATCCAAAATAGACCTGGACATTTGGAGTGTAATAAATCACAAACGACCATTTAAGGTTTTAATCAGTAGAAAATGAAAAAATTTATATCGTATTACAGGGTCAGCCGAAAAGAACAAGGGCATAGTGGCTTAGGGTTATCAGCTCAAAAAGCTTCTGTAGAAAAATATGTTTCTAGCCAAGACGGAATTATTTTAAATGAATTTACTGAAATTGAAACAGGAACCAATAAACGGGAACGTGTAGAAATCCATAAGGCTATCGAAATGGCTAAGAATCAAAATGCGGTTTTGGTGATTGCTAAATTAGACCGTTTGGCTAGAAACGTGAATTTTGTCAGCTCTTTGATGGATGCAGGAATAGAGTTTTTGGCGGTAGACATGCCATCAGCTAATAATTTCACCATCCATATTTTTTCGGCTCTAGCTGAACAAGAAGCCAAATTAATCAGTTCCAGAACTAAGGTGGCACTTGCGGAACTAAAGAAAAAAGGGGTGGAATTGGGGAACCCTAAAAATTTAACCAGCGAAGCCAGAGCCAAAGGAGTTAATAAAATCAAAGAAAACGCCCTAAATAATGATAGAAATCGTCAGGCTCAGTCAATAATCCTAAATTGTAAAGAAAAAAATATGAGTTACAGACAAATAGCGGATTACCTGAATGGGTTGAACTTTAAAACCAGATATGGAAACCAGTTCTTACCATCAACCGTTCACCAGTTGTACAGTAAAACATTCCAAATGGTAGTCTGATAAGTTTTTTATAACAAAAAGTTTTTAAAATGTTATGAAATCACAAAAAGATTGGGTATCTTTGAGAAAATGGCAGAAAAGGCTAGAAACAATTGAACTTAATTGCTCCTTTTAGGTTATAAACTCCGAAATCCGCAGGGGGATGATTTTTGGTCATATAGGCGTATCACTTCAAATAATGGCAGTCACTTTGAAAAAAGTGATTGTTATTCGGATGGAAGCTGTTTAAGTAAAACGGCAGAAATCCAAAAAATCAAAATAAAATAGTATAAAAAATTGGGGAAACCCTAAGGGGAATTTCTATGCTTAAAAAATAATCTCCCACCAAAAAAAATGAGAAAAGGTGTCTGAGGATAATAATGGGTTTTGAATGTGAAAGCAGTAATGAAGAAAATGAAAAAATAAGATTGACGATTGATGAGTTAAGAAAATTTGAAGGATTTGAAACAATAACAGATTCGGATGCAGAAACAATAATTGAAAGTTTATTTCAATTAGCAATAATAGGATATAATATAAAATAATATAATTATGGGATTAGATAGTTTTAAAAAATTTCAAAAAGAAAAAATAGTTGAAAAAGTTGAGGTAAAAGAGATTTGGGGTTATACACGAGTTAGCTCTAAAATGCAGTTGGTGAATAATAGTTTAGAAGAGCAAAGAATTGAAATCGTTGAATTTGCGAATAAGAATGGGTATTCTTTGAAAAACATGCTAGGGGGAACTTATGAAAGTGCTTCTGGAGATTTTACAAGGAAAGAATTTACGAAAATGATAGTAGAGGTAAAAAATGCGAAGAGAAAACCATTTGCAATCGCAATAAAATTTATTAGCCGTTTTTCTCGAACAGGTGGTAATGCTATTTCAATAGTAAATGAGTTAGTTGAAAAAACTGGTGTCCATTTGATAGAAACCTCAACAGGGCTTTGTACTGATGATGAAAAAAGTAAGTTGGAGATTTACAATAAGCTAATTGATTCACGGAGAGAAAATATTGATAGGTTGGAGAAAACACTGCCTGGGATGAAATCATTACTAAGAGCTGGTAATTGGTTAGGTAAAGCACCAAGAGGTTATACAATGCGAGGGAAAAAAGTCACGGATTATACTTTAATTCAAGAAACACAATCGATAACAATTAATGATGAAGGAAAGATTTTAAAAAAAGCTTGGGATTTGAAGGTACGTGGAGAACGAGACTATTTAATTCAAAAGAAACTAGAAAAATTAGGATTAAAAATCACTAAACAAGCTCTAAGTGAAATGTGGAAAAAGCCATTCTATTGTGGAATATTAGTAAATTCTTTAATCGAAGAACCTGTAAGAGGAAACTGGAAAGGATTGGTTAGTGAAGAAGATTTTTTGAAAGTAAATAAGACGCTTTTAAGCGGTAAAAAAGTTGCGGACAGCAAAGAATATTCGAAATCAAAAATTTGTGATTCTAGGCCTTTAATTAGTTTCCTAAGATGTGAATGTGGGTGTTTACTTACTGGTTATGTTGTTGAGAAAAAGGGATTACATTATTACAAGTGCCAGAAATGTAAAAATGCCAGTTTTAATGCACACACTACCAAAAAATCCAAATTGGTGGGATTGAATAATTCCTTCGAGAATTTGCTGTCAAAATACACACTTAACACTCCATTTATCGAACCATTTAAAATGCAGTTGAATAAGCTGTTTGGTACTATGAATACTGAGGCGAAGGATGAAATGAAGAGTTTAGTTTCACAGAAAAAAGATTTAGAAATTAAAATTAAAAATTTGGATGACCGTTATTTTAACAATCCAAATTTCGGTGATGAAAAATATAATAAATATGTTTTGCAATTTGAAGCCGATTTAAAGGAAATAGAAGGGCTAATAGAGTTGAATGAAAAAAAATTATCTAACCACAAAATTCATGTAGAAAAAGTAGTTGAAAAAATCAAAAATATCAGTGATTGCTGGGCTGGAGGTGATGTGGAGAATAAAATGAGGATACAAAAACTAGTGTTTCCAGAAGGTTTATCCATTAGAGCTGAAAATAGGGAATATCTAACCAATAAAGTGAACGGTATTTTTGATTTAATCCCAGTAGTTACAAGGGGTTACGAAGGTAGTAAAAATGAAAAAACCCATCAATTATATGATGGGTCGTCCTCAGTAGCGGGAACTGGACTCGAACCAGTGACCTTCGGGTTATGAGCCCGACGAGCTGCCTACTGCTCTATCCCGCGATGTACGGTAAAATTCAATATTTAGTAGCGGGAACAGGACTCGAACCTGTGACCTTCGGGTTATGAGCCCGACGAGCTGCCTACTGCTCTATCCCGCGATGTTTCGGGTGCAAATATACGACGAAAATCGACACTTTCGACAAAAAATTTAAAAAATGTTTTATTTTATCTATTGGCTTGATATGACTACCTTTGCGGCATAAATTATAGAAAGAATGGCACATAAAGCAGGTTTTGTAAATATCATAGGGAATCCAAACGTTGGGAAATCAACGCTTATGAATGCCTTTGTTGGTGAAAGATTGTCGATTATTACCTCGAAAGCACAAACAACTCGTCATAGAATTCTCGGAATTGTAAATGGAGAAGATTTTCAAATGGTATTGTCGGACACTCCGGGAATCATCAAGCCGGCTTATGAAATGCAGGAATCGATGATGGATTTTGTAAAATCAGCTTTTGAGGATGCCGATGTTTTGATTTATATGGTCGAAATTGGGGAGCAGGAACTTAAAGACGAAGCTTTTTTTAATAAAATAATCCATTCCAAAATTCCGGTTTTGTTGTTGCTGAACAAAATTGATAATTCGAACCAAGAACAACTCGAGGAGCAAGTGGCTTTTTGGACTGCGAAAGTTCCCAATGCTGAAATTTATCCAATATCGGCGTTGAAAAATTTTAATGTGCCAGAAGTATTTCAGAGAATTATTTCATTATTGCCAGATTCTCCGCCCTATTATCCAAAAGATCAATTGACAGATAAACCAGAACGTTTCTTTGTGAATGAAATTATTCGTGAAAAAATCTTGCTGAATTACAGTAAAGAGATTCCGTATGCAGTAGAAATTGTAACCGAAGAATTTTTTGAAGACGAAAAAATTATCCGAATTCGTTCAGTAATTATGGTAGAGCGTGATACCCAAAAAGGAATTATCATTGGTCACAAAGGTGCAGCTCTGAAAAAAGTAGGAATGGATTCTCGTGCGGACTTGGAGAAATTCTTTGGGAAACAAATCCATATTGAATTGTATGTAAAAGTGAATAAAAACTGGAGAAGTAACGCTAATATGCTAAAGCGTTTTGGATATAATCAGTAGGTTTCAGTTATGAATTATGGTTCGTGAGTAAACTCTAAAAAAACATAAAGTCAGTATTGGAATTTGTTCTAATACTGATTTTTTTTAACCGCAAAGGGCACAAAGAATTACGCGAAGTTCGCAAAGCTTTGCGGTCATAGCGGTTTCTTTGTGTCCTTTGCTGTTAAATTTTTACAACGGAGAATCAATAATATCCAAAAACACTTTTTCGATATCGTTCATTTGTTTTTCGCCGTTGCTGCGGATTTGCTTTGCGATAACGTAGAGCAGGAACCAAGCGAAAACCATGAGGGACATTACAACAAAATCGCCTGCGGTGGAAGCTTTTAATACATAATCGGAGTAGGCGATGCCGCAAAAAATGATGAATGTTCCCGCTATCATAAAATGCAAAAACATGAAAAATGTCCATAAATTGGGATCAGGGCCAAATAACCCTCGGATGTGGGTTTGGTTCTCACCTTTGGATTGCATTTCGATGTGAAGATGCGGTGACCAATAGGCTTTTTTCAGTCCTCGGATGTTTATCCAAATATGATATTCTTTAATCTTCAGAATGAAATCTGGAGAATTGGTTGTAGTGAAATGAATGAATTTTTGACGCAGTAAATCGATGTCCTGATTGACTTCTTTGTAGAATCGCAAACGCAAACGGATTTCATTATCGGTATCCATAAAATTAAAAATGAAGGGGTTAAGAGTAGGTAATATGGCGAATATACCAAAAAAATTGATAATCATGCTTTTATACACTACCTTTGCAACCCGAAACTGAGAAGCAGTGTTTGGAAGAAGTAAATATTTTGAATTTAGATTATGAGTAATATTGTTGCGATAGTAGGAAGACCTAATGTAGGGAAATCAACCCTTTTTAATAGGCTGATACAAAGAAGAGAAGCTATTGTAGATTCAGTATCTGGGGTTACCCGCGATAGAAACTATGGTAAAAGCGAGTGGAACGGAAAAGAGTTTTCTGTTATTGATACGGGAGGATATATTCGCGGATCGGATGATGTTTTTGAGGGTGAGATCCGTAAACAAGTAGAATTGGCTATAGACGAAGCCGATGTTATTATTTTTGTGGTTGATGTTGAAGAGGGGATTACCCCAATGGATGAAACGGTTGCCAAATTATTGCGCAAAGTGACCAAACCGGTTTTACTTGCTGTAAATAAGGTAGACAACGCCATGCGTGAGAAAGATGCCGTGGAATTTTATAATTTGGGATTGGGCGAATATTTTACTTTTGCCAGTATATCAGGAAGTGGAACAGGAGATTTGTTGGATGCTTTGATTGACTCTTTTCCAGAGAAACCGGAACCAGTAAAAGAAGAAGTGGTTTTGCCTCGATTTGCTGTTGTAGGTCGTCCAAATGCTGGTAAATCAAGCGTTATAAACGCTCTTATCGGGAAAGATAGATTTATGGTTACCGATATTGCGGGAACTACACGTGATGCTATTGATACTAAATTTGACCGTTTTGGTTTTGAATTCAACTTGGTGGATACAGCGGGAATCCGTCGTAAGGCCAAAGTGAAAGAAGATTTAGAATTCTATTCGGTGATGCGTTCGGTGCGTGCGATTGAGCATGCTGATATTTGTATATTGGTGATTGATGCGACACGCGGTTTTGAAAGTCAGGATCAGAATATTTTTTGGTTGGCAGTAAAAAACCGAAAAGGTGTAGTTATTTTGGTAAACAAATGGGATTTGGTTGAAAAAGATACGATGTCTACTCGTGATTATACCGAAAAAATTAAGAAAGAGTTGTTGCCATTTACAGATGTGCCAATTCTTTTTGTTTCGGCTTTGACCAAACAACGTTTATTAAAAGCTTTGGAAGCATCTGTTCAGGTTTTTGAAAGCAGACAGCAACGCATTCCTACTTCAAAATTCAACGAATTTATGTTGAAAATAATTGAGTCTTACCCGCCACCGGCGACAAAAGGAAAGTATGTAAAGATTAAATATTGTATGCAATTGCCTACGCCAACTCCGCAGTTTGTGTTTTTTGCCAATTTGCCACAATATGTAAAAGAGCCTTACAAACGTTATCTTGAAAATAAAATTAGGGAAAACTGGGATTTCGCAGGTGTACCGATAGATATTTATATTAGAGAAAAATAGCATATCAAAATAAATAAATACCAAATACGTATTAACCCCTTGTAAATAATGGTTTCAAGGGGTTTTTTGTGTTCCTTATTTTTGTATGTTTATGTTTAATATGCCTTTGTTTTTTGTATATTTGTACCTCAATTGTACCTCAAATTTTGTCTTATGGCTGTCAAAGTAACACTTAGAAAAAAATCAATCTCAAATAAAAGGCAAACCCTTTTTTTGGATTTTTATCCTCCTATACTAAATGAGAATGGGGAAACAACTCGTAGGGAATTTTTAAAAATGTACATCTTTGATGATGCAAGAAACCCCTTGGATAAGGTTCATAATAAAAATACTTTGGCACTTGCTGAACAAATTAGACAGAAAAGGGAAAACAGTCTTAATAAACCTGAGATCTATACTGAATTAGAGAGTGCACAACTTAAAAAGACTAAAAAACAGGATGGTAATTTTATAGCCTATTTTAAAAAGCTAGCTAATAAAAAGAATGATTCAAATAGGTTTATTTGGTTAGGTAGTTGTGAGTTTCTTGTTATGTTAAAAGGCGAGGGATTAAGGTTTGCTGATATTACAGTAGAATTAGTAGATGAGTTTAGAGAATTCCTAGAGACAACAAAAAGCAAAAAAAGTGATAAGGCTAAATTATCAGCCAATTCAATAAAAACATATCATGATAAATTTCGCTCTGCTTTACGACAGGCATTTATAGATGGTTATCTCTCAGAGCATTTGGCTGAGAAAACCAAAGCTGTAAAACAAGCTGATACCCAAAGAAACTACTTGTCGCTCGTTGAACTAAATACGCTTGTTAAAACAGCCTGTAAAAGTCCAGAAATTAAAATACAAGCGTTGTTTTCTGCTCTTACAGGATTAAGGCGTTCAGACATTCAAAAACTAGTTTGGGGGGAAATTGAACACGTTGATAGTGGTTATCAAATTAGATTTAACCAAAAGAAAACAGGAGGCTCAGAAACCTTGCCTATCTCTGAGCAAGCCTATAATTTATTGGGAGAGAGAAAACAATCTACAGAAAAGGTTTTTACGCTGATTAAGGAAACAAACCAAAGGGAAAATAGATATTTAAAACAATGGGTTTTGGATGCTGAGATTACAAAGAAGATCACTTTTCACTGCTTCCGCCACACATTTGCCACCTTACAATTAAATAGCGGTACAGATATTTACACTGTATCTAAGATGTTAGGGCATAAGGTGGAAAAAACGGTCAAATTGACCACCTCTTTCCAGTATAAATTGACCACCAGTTCCAGAGCAAACTGACCACCCCATTCCAGTTCAAATTGACCACCTAATTTTGGGGTAAATTAATTATTAAAAACTACAGACTTTTTCATGTCGTTAGAACCATACATTCGCAAAAAAAAAGCGGATTATGGCAAACAAAATAACAGACATGAGTAAAATTAGAAAAGTAATTAAATTCTATTGTGATGGAAAAAGTAAGTTATTTATAAGTAGCTACTTATCCCTTTCTAGGAATACGGTAAAGAAGTATATTTCTTTATTTGAAGTTCTCGGATTAAACTTTGAATTTATTGATAAAAAAACAGATGCTGAACTAGAACTTTTGTTTTCACAGACTACTGTGGAATCAATTAGTCCCAAATTACAAACACTCCATAATTATTTTCCTAAAATGGAGCGTGAGCTAAAAAAAGTTGGCGTTACCATACAACATATGTGGGAACAATATGCTGCCATAAACCCTGATGGTTACAGGAGTTCTCAATTTGCTCATTATTACAAAGTATGGAGTAAACAAGTCAATCCAGTGATGCATATGAATCATAAATCCGGTGATAAAATGTATGTTGATTATGCTGGAAAAACACTATCCATTATTGATAGCGACACTGGAGAAATCAAAGAAGTACAATTCTTTGTGGCTATATTAGGGGCTAGTCAATACACCTATGCTGAAGCTTCTATGAGCCAGCAAAAGGAAGATTTTGTTACTTCTGTAGAAAATGCCATGCGCTTTTTTGAAGGCACTCCTGCAGCAATTGTTCCAGATAATTTAAAATCTGCAGTAATAAAAAGCAGTCGTTTTGAGCCAACAATTAATGAAACTTTAGCCGACTTAGCGGAACATTACGAAACTACAATCTTGCCAACTAGAGCTTATAAACCTAGAGATAAGTCATTAGTTGAAGGGGCTGTAAAGATATTATACAGAAGAATTTATGTAACACTAAAAGAAACCAAATTCTTTTCTCTAGAAGAATTAAACCAACAGATATGGGATTTATTAGACATTCATAATAATCGAAAACTAACAGGTCGTCCTTACTCACGAAAAGAATTGTTTGTAGAAGATGAGAAACAAAAACTGCGTCCACTACCACAAGAACGCTTTGAAATCAAATATCAATCCTTTGCAACGGTAATGCAAAATGGTCATGTCCAATTAAGTCAAGACAAAAATTATTACAGCGTTCCGTATCAATATGTAAAGAAAAAAACGAAACTCTTGTACACAAGATCAACCGTAGAGATCTATTATAAATACAATCGAATAGCGGTTCATCAGCGAAATTACAAACCTTATGTCTATACCACAACTCCAGAACATTTAGCCAGTTCACATCAGTTTGTAGCTCAGTGGAGTGCTGCTCGATTCATTGATTGGGCAGGTAGTATTGATGAGTCAGTAGGAGAATATATTATGCAGATAATCGAAAGCAGAAACCATCCTGAACAGGCTTATAAAAGTTGTTTAGGAATACTAAACTTTGAAAAAAAGGTTGGTAAGCAGCGATTAATAAATGCCTGTAAACGAGCGCTTGACTTTAGAATTTACAATTTTAAGACCATCCAAAATATTTTAGAAAACAACTTAGATCGTATTGATTTAGAACAGGAACCTGAGCATGAACTTCCGAACCACGGAAACATAAGAGGCAAACAGTATTATAATTAAATTAAATCTTAAAAACATGAATGAATCCACAGTAACAAAAATGAGACAAATGAAACTTTACGGAATGTTTAATGCTTTTAAAACAGCGATTGAAAGCGGAAGAACAGACCACTACACACTCGATCAATTTGTATCGATGATTATTGATGCTGAATGGGACGAAAGGCACAATCGTCGTATAGAACGCAGTATAAAGAATGCTAAATTCCATTACAAATCAAATATTGAAAATGTCAATTTTGATGTATCCCGCAATCTTGACCGGAATACAGTTCTTCGTCTGGCAGAATGCGAATTTGTTGAAAAAAATGAAAACATCTTAATCACAGGAAGTACAGGTGTAGGCAAAAGTTATTTAGGTACCGCATTGGGTTACCAAGCCTGTATTCATGGCTATAAAGTAAGCTATTTTAATACTTCGAAGCTGTTTGCTAAATTAAAAATGGCCAAAGCAGATGGTTCTTACCTAAGAGAACTTGCCAAAATTGAAAGGCAAGACGTTATCATACTTGACGATTTTGGACTCCAGGCATTAGATAGTCAAAACCGAATTACACTTTTGGAGATTATTGAAGACAGGCATAATAACGGTTCTATAATTGTTACATCGCAAATTCCTGTACAAGGTTGGTATGATATAATTGGCGAAAAAACTATAGCTGACGCAATTTTGGATAGACTTATACATCAAGCCCACAGACTCGAATTGCATGGGGAATCTATGAGAAAGAAAAGAGGAATAAACAAGGAATAATATTTTAAGTATATTTGAGTACTAATTAGCGCATGAAAAAAAGTAGTTTTTTATGAAAACGGGGTGGTCACTTTGCTCCGGAATTAGGTGGTCATTTTGAATTGGAATCAGGTGGTCACTTTAAATTGGAATTGGGTGGTCAATATCACTGGAATTTACAGGTAATTAGCTTTTTTAATTTATATCAGAGAAAAATAAAAATGAATCCCGAAGAAATTCGGGATTTTTTTTTACGCTGTAATGTGCTGATGCTAAATCGATTTAATTAGTAAATTAATTTTAAATGTTAAAATTATTAATAGTCATTAAACTATTCTTTTGTTTGAATGTCTTATAGATTCATCCTAACAAAGTTTTTCAATGACTAGATTTTTTTCTTTTTTATTTCTACTGCAGTTTTTAACTGTTGTTAATGCCCAAAATATCATTACTGTAAAAGGAGGAGTGTATGATAATGAGACAAAAGCGCCATTGCCTGGTGCTACGGTTTATTTTTCGAATGTAAAAGACTCTACGGTTATAGAGTACACGACTACAGACAAAAATGGACTTTTTAAATTCAACATCAAAAAATACGACAAGCCTGTAAATTTTAAAGTCAATTTTATGGGTTACAAAGACTTTGTTGCCAAACAAAACGGAATTTTGGCCAGCAAGGATTTTGGTAAATTGTATTTGGCACAAAATCCTAATGAATTAAAAGCCGTAGTCATAAAAAGTGAAGCTCCACCTATTCGTGTAAAAAAAGATACTGTTGAGTATAATGCTTCTTCCTATAAAGTGCGTCCGGATGCCAACGTGGAAACTTTACTGAAACAATTGCCAGGTGTCGAAGTTGATAATGATGGAAATGTTACGGTGAATGGAAGAAATGTTACTCAGTTTTTGGTTAACGGAAAAACATTTTTTGATAAGAATGGAGCGATAATCTTAAAAAATCTACCAGCTGAAGTAGTCAGTAAAGTTCAGGTTTCTGATTTTAAAACCAAGAAACAGGAATTGTCCAAGGAATCATCAACTTCTGATGATTCAAGTATTAATTTTACTATTGATGAAAAGAAAAACAAAGGATATTTTGGTAAATTCCTAGGCGGATACGGATCAGATGATCGTTATGAATCCAGTTTTTTGTTGAATTATTTTAATAATAAACAAAAAATAAGTTTGTTGGCTTCTTCGAATAATATCAATTCAACCGGTTTTACCATGGATGATGTATTTGATAATATGGGAGGCGGAAGAAATAACAGAGGTGGTAGAGGCGGCAGCGGTGTAACTAATGGGAAAGGGATAACAACTTCTAATTTGGTTGGGTTGAATTATAATGATGAATGGGCCAAGAATTTTCAGGCGATGGGAAGTTATAATTTTTCTAATACGGTTACCAAAAATGAAACTAAAGCGAACTATGCTGAGTTAAAAGCTGATGGTAACAATTACACAGAATCTGACGCTAAATCGAGAAATGAAAATACAGGAAACAAAGCCAATTTTGAATTTGAATACAAAATTGATCCAACTACTCGTCTTGTTTTTACTCCAAACATATCGCAAAACCGTTCCAACAGCGATTCAGAATCTTCGAGTAATACTGTAGATGACAATAAGGTAGCATTAAATGAGAGTAAATCGAAATCGTATAAAGAGAATACATCTACTAGTTTTGGAAATACGATAAACTTTAATAAAGCATTCAAAAAAAGAATGCGTAACATGAGTTTTGTTTTCTCTAATAGTAATTCTAATAGTGATTCGGATGGAATCAATATGTCCGAAACGGTTTTTCATCAGGGCAATCGTCCTAATGATTTGAGAAATCAAAACGGAAAAACAACAAGCAGTTCTGATTCTTATTCAGCTGAATTTGAATATACTGAGCCAATAACTGATTCGTTGAGAATTCGTTTGGGGTCTGATTTTGGTTGGTCAAGCAACGTAAATGATGTTAAAACATACGATTATGATGCAACAAATGGTACTTATTCAGTATTAAACAATGCGTTTACTAATTATACTACTTCGATGCAAAATTCGGTTGCTCCAAAAGCAGGTCTTACATTCGAAAAGGATAAATTTACTTTTAATTTGAATTCGAGTACATCGATTGTTAATTTTGATAACCACTCATTATATCTAAATAATAATACTGATTTGGATCAAAAGTATATTTTGCCTTATGGTAGCGCCCAAATCAGGTATTCATTGGACAGAACAAAAGGAGTTACATTCAGATATGAATATTCCAACAGTCTTCCTTCGTCTGGACAGTTATTGCCGGTGGCAAATTTGACAAATCCTTTGAATACTGTAATTGGAAATCCTGACTTGAACCCAACAGAGAAAAACAGTTTCAACGTTTTTTATAGAAATTTTGATATGCGAACCCGTTCTGGTTATGGTTTGTTTGCAAGAGCAGATTTTTTTGATAATGATATTATTAGTTTCTCAAATTTTGATTCCAGTGGTAAAAAGAATACGACTTACAAAAATATCTCGGGAACTTATTCTACTTCTATAGGTGGAAACTGGGGACAAACTATCAAAAGAGAAGCAAATGTTTTTAGATATGGTTTAGGGTTGAATGGAACTTATTCATTGGATAAAGGATATACCAATGGTATTTTGTACGATGCAAAATCATTAGGGATTTCTCCAAGGGTTTATTTTAGTTATGAGTACGGTGAATTGCTTACCATTTCACCTTCTTATAGTCTGTCTTACAACGAGTCAAGATATGAGAACTCGTCATTGAAAGCCAGTTCTGCTGTAGTACATAGAATTAATTTGCAAACGACTAGCTATTGGCCAACAAATTGGATTTGGGGTAATGATTTTGGATATACTTATAACTCAAATTTGTCTGGTGATTTTAATAAAGATTTCTATTTATGGAACACTAGTTTGTCGTATGCCTTTTTGAAGAAATCAATGGCCTTAAAGGTAAAAGTTTACGATATTCTGAATCAAAATCAAAGTGCTACCAGAACAATATCTGCAACCTCTATTCGTGATGAAGAGAATACCGTTTTGAAAAGATATGTAATGTTTTCGCTATCTTACAAATTGGGTAGTTTTGGAGGAAGAAGTAGTAATGACCGCCCAAGAGGAGAAGGAAGAATGATGGGAGGCGATGGTCAAAACAGACCTTATTAGGAGATAAAAAAATAAATTTTGGATTTTGTTTTTGAGTACCAAACACACAATTTTGTGTTTGGTACTTTTTTTTTATAAAAGTGATGAGGCATTTACCATATAAGGTATATAAGGTCATGTAAGGAAATACAAAGTTGTTTTTTTCTTGTCTACCTTTAAATAAAAAGTATGTTCGAATAAAATAATACAACAAGTTTTTCTTAAGTGAACTTATATGCCTTATATGGTTTAAAAAAAAATATTATCTGGAATGGTCGCCATACCAATCCTTAAATTTTTTATTTGTTTTGTATCCCTCATCATGCAAAACGGTATAAACTAAATACAAATAAAGACACACACCTACAAGGTACAGACCCATAACAACCGGAAAAAGCATTTTTGTTTGGCACAATGCCGCAAAAATAACTACATAAATGGTGGTCAACCATGTCAGTTTAATTGCAAAATTTTTCATGGCCTTAACTTTTCTATTAAAGTTACGACCAGTTCTTACAAAATTTAGTTAATTCAGGATTAATCAATTCTTAAAAAATGAGTAAAAAATTGACTGAATTTAGGACTACTTTTTTTACGTAAGATTATTAATTTTACAAGGTCATTACATTTGAAATCAAAAATCAGTAATCATTTAAAATCACAGCAGTTTAATCAAAACTCCCAAAACGGCAGCAATACCAATGATATGAGGTTCCTGTATTTTTTTTACATAAATCAGAGTTAGAACAGTTCCTACCGCTATCAATGCTGTTGGAATATCCACAATCGATCGGGAAGCAATTACAATCACAGCACCCACCAAAGCACCAATTACGGCAGCTGTTATTCCGTCAACAAAAGCTTTGATACTTTTATTTTGAGAAATCTTTTTGAAATACGGGGCAGGAATGACCGTAAACAAATAGCAGGGAAAAAATGTAGCCAAAGCAGCAATAGAAGCCCCTTTGAATCCCGCAACCAAATAACCGATGAAACCTACAGTAATTACAACAGGACCTGGCGTAATCATAGCAACCGCCACGGCATCGACAAATTGATTTTCGGTTAGCCATCCGTGTTCGTTGACCACGCCAGCATGCAAAAAAGGAACAATGGCTAGTCCGCTTCCAAAAACAAAAGCTCCAGCCTTGATGAAAAACCAGGCAAGATCTCCTAATTTTCCAAGATCGATTCCTGATAATCCAACTGTTGAAAGCAAAAAGAAAGAGGCAACTTTAGGCCTTTTAATCCATTGAGGTGGAGCTTTTACAACCATATAAATAAAACCTAAAGCAACAAATAAAAGCAGTTCTTCATTTTGGGTTACAGCCGTAATGATAATAGCTGAAACATAAAATAACCAAAGCAACCAATTGTTTTTTATGGCAGGGATTTCAAATTTACTAATGGATTTAACTGTTAGCTTATAAGAACTCAAAACAATAATGCCAATTACAGCTGCACTAATTCCGTAAAAAATAGCCTGCATCCAAGGTAAACCACCAAAGGCTTGGTAAGTAATTCCCAATAAAACCACCATTATAAAAGAGGGAAGTACAAATGCCAATCCAGAAAGTGTGGCTCCTAAAACTCCATAATGAACAAAGCCGATATAAATTCCCAATTGAGCTGCCAAAGGACCGGGAGCCAATTGTGACAGTGCCAATCCTTCTTTGAAATCGGAATCATTAATCCATTTTTTGCCCTCGACCAAGTCGCGGTGCATATAGCCAACCAATGCAACAGGCCCGCCAAAACCTGTGGTGCCCAGTTTGAGAAAGTATTTTATTAAATCGAGTAATGTATAATTCGGTTGGTTTTTTATGATTTCAGACATAGGTTTAGTATTAAATAGTATTAAAACGATATTCCAAATTGAAAACCTGGCGTTACAGAAGCAGGTTTGTCATTTCCAAATCGCACCGGGACGGGTATCGATACGTAATAATTGTAGTCTTTATGAATGCCTATTGCTTTACTCAAGACAGGTGTAAAACCATATCGGCCTGAAGTTTCAAAAGCAGCTCTGCCCGCAAAAGTGAATTCGTGTTTTAATCGAAAAAGTATTCCGGGATGAATCACTACATTATTGACTTTGCTGATTCCGTCATCGCTTTTAATAGTTGGAACTATTTCAAATGAAAAACCTATACTTTTGTTTTTCCAAACGTTGATGGCAATAGGCATTCCTACTATATAATAATCTCTAAAATTGACTGTTGTCTCTTCTGATGAAAAGGAGGCTATTGGATGGACAATCCCAACAGAACCTTTAATCTTTGGAAAAGTTTCAGTTTCGTTTTGGGCATGTAAATTGCAAGAAAAATGCGCAAAAATTACAAAGAACACAATTGTGGCAATATTCCAGTTTGTTTTTTTGTTTGCGGGGGAATTTTTTTTCACGTTCTTTAAAGTTAAATTTATAAAAAAGTTTTCTGTTTTTTTAATAAAAAGGAAAAACAGAATAAATCAACTTTAACTTCGGAATGAAATTCCTAATTACTTAATTGGTTTGTGATTTCTGTTTTTCTTTTAATTTTATTTTGTGGAAAAGAGTAAATCGGATAACATCCCTTTCAAAATAATCAACTCCGCTCGGGCGTTGTTGGAAACTATTCAAATAACCCAGTTCCAATGCAATATTTTTGTTTATGCCGTATTGTAAAGCGGCGTAAATTCGGTTTTGGTCAAAAGTGTTATGAACAATACTTTCTCCGGCATTAATCATCAATTCATCATAAACAACAGCTTTCAAATATTGGTTTTCTTTTTTCCAACAAGAATATTCTCCTTGAAGACGGTATCTGAATCTCCATGTAAAAGTTGTCCCGGGCAATAAACCTTCCTTGTCAGAATTATGAATAAAACGTTCTTCTACCTGAAGCCGTTGATTCATTGTGAAATTACCGTACTCATGTTTCCAAGTAATGTCCTGCTGTCCTCTGTATTCCGGTGTTCTAAAATCATTCGTAATTTCTGGAACTTGGGTGGCCACAGAGAAATAGGCAACTCCAGCACCAAAATCAACATCTTTGTTGATTTTGTATCTCCCAACCATTCTAACAAGAAATAAATTCTCTTCGAAAGGATTTATAAAAACCCGATTGTCAAATTCAGAATTAATCGACCATTTTTTGTTTAATACCAATTGATTGTTATAGCGTGTCCAAAGCAAACTTTGATGATCAATGTTTTTTTCGGTTTGAGCTTTGGACACAAAACATACTAGGAAAAGACAAAATGTTCTTATGATTTTCATGGGGGTTTTTCAATTTTTGGCAAATGTACATAAACTCTATAATTGAAATAGAATTTATTTTTTTGCTGCTAAACCAAAAAACCTTTCACGTAATCTTTGGTCAATTTTTCTTTTGGATTCAAAAGCACTTCTTCGGTAGGGCCAAATTCTATGATTTCTCCCATATAAACAAAACCAATATAGTCAGACACTCTTCGAGCTTGACGTAAAATGTGAGTAACCAAAACAATCGTGTATTTGTCTTTTAACTCCATAAATAATTCCTCGATGGCTTGGGTCGAAATTGGGTCAAGCGCCGATGTAGGTTCGTCTCCCAAGATGATTTCCGGTTCAATCGCCAAACCTCTTGCCAAACACAATCGTTGTTGTTGACCAATGGAAAGTCGGGTAGCAGGCGATTTCAATCGGTCTTTGACTTCGTCCCAAAGATTCACACCACGAAGGTATTTCTCTACGATTTCGTCCAGTTCTTTTTTGTTATTATTTCCGTGAATACGTTGACCGTATGCAATATTATCATAAATATTCATTGGTAACGGGAAAGGCCTTTGCGAAAGCAAACCCATTTTTTTTCTGATGTGGGTAACTTCTGCTTTTGGGTCGTAGATATTTTCGCCGTCTACCAAGACTTTGCCATCCACACGCACGTCGTTTTGACGGTCGAGCAATCGGTTCATGGTTTTTAGCAATGTCGTTTTTCCACAGCCGGAAGGACCAATTAATGAAGTTACTTTTTTGTCCGGAATATCAAGATTAATGTTTTTAAGGATATGGTTTTCACCAATGTGGACATTTAAATTTTGGATGCTTATGTGAGGTTGAATGATCATATTTTATTTTTTGAAAGGTTTTTGCTGGCGATTTTGGCCACAATATTGATGATTAAAACGATAATGGTAAGAATTACAGCTGCTGCATACGCTCTGTTTTGAACTTCCTGAATAGGACTGCTCAACTGAAAAAATATGGACAACGGTAATGTAGCCGCCGGTTGGTCTAATGAAGTAGGGATGCTGTCTGTAAATCCTGCCGTAAAAAGCACACAGGCTGCATCTCCAATGGCTCTTCCGAAAGAAAGTAGAATGGCGGTCACGATTCCCGGAATAGATTGTCGCAATATGATTTTAGCCGATTCATAGCGTGTTCCTCCCAAAGAAAAAACAGCATTACTCATGTCTTCCGGCACAACTCGAACTACTTCATCTATGGCGCGAACCAGTATTGGGATTATCATTAAGGTTACGGTAATTATTCCAGCCAATAATGAAGTTTTTAATCCCATATATACCATGATAGCAAATCCAAAAGCACCATATACAATGGATGGAATTCCAAATAAGATGTCATAACTCAATCTGGTAATCGAAGCCAAAGTTGCATTTCTTTTGGCATAAACATTTATATAAATCACTATCGGAAGGCTGATTAAAAGTCCTAACAAAGTAGAACCTATCGTAATGTAAATCGAACCCACAATAGCGTTTAGAATACCGCCTCCTTTGCCTATGTAGAAACCGCCTTCGGGGATTTTGGAAACCATGTCCCAACTCAATGAACCAATACCTCTTGCAAAAAGGGTGTACACAATCATAAACAAGGTACTGCTGATGATAATCGTGCTCAGTATCATCAAAATTTTGAATATATTTTCTTCTATTTTTCTCATTTTGATTGGGTTTAGTTATTTCTTTTTTCGATTCTGTATAAAATAATTCGCGAAAGCGCATTGAATACAAAGATGATGACAAATAGGAGCAGGGCTGCAAACATCAATGCCGAATCATACATTGGGATAGACATCATTTCGCCATAATTATTGGCAATAAGCGCAGGCAATGGGTAAGCCGAATCGAATAGATTTTGTGGTACTTGAGCCAAATTTCCGCAGACCATCAAAACGGCGATGGTTTCTCCAAATGCTCTGGAAATGGCAAGAACAACTGCTGCGACAATTCCGTCAGTTGATTTTCGTAGGAGCACTTTTTTGACAGTTTGCCATTGTGTAGCGCCCAATGACAAAGAAGCGTTTCTTAAATCCTGTGGGACATTATCAAATACTTCGATTACGATACTGATAATTAACGGAAAAATCATGATTGCCAAAACGATTCCTCCCGCCAGTACTGAATAGCCTGTGGTGAACTCAACAAAGTGAGGTGCAATTCTTTCCTGAATTAGAGGGACAATAACCAAAACACCCCAAACGCCGTATAGCACAGGTGGAATTCCTGATAATAATTCAATTAACGGTAAAACCAATTTTCGTACGCGAATATGGGCATATTCCGAAAGATAAATCGCTGTAAGTAAGGATAAAGGCAAAGCAATGATTATGGCAATTGCGGTTACCCAAAGAGTACCTACTATAAATGGATAAAATCCGAAGGCCTCTTTAAAAGGTTTCCATTCGGATGAGAATAATAAATTATAAAGTGAAGTGCTGTTTAATATCGGCACAGACTTGTAGAACAATCCTAGCGCAATCAATATTACCGTTGAGATAGATAAGAGGGTAAGCGCTAAGAATGCTTTACTGATGATGCGATCCTTGAGTAATCTGATGTTTTTCATTTAATTGCAATAAACCACCCCTGACAAAATTTTTCAAAAACCCTCAAAGTTTTCTTTTTTTGTCTAGGGTGGATGTTTTTTATTTAGAAGAATATTAATTTACTTTCCCTAATTCTTTCTTTAATTTTTCTTGCGAAAGCTTGATGTATCCTGCTTCCGAAACATATTTTTGACCTTCAGTCAGAATGTATTTTAAGAATGCTTTTACGGCGGCATTTTTTGGTTTTCCTGTAGTTACAAAGTATAAATCTCTTGCCGGCGGTGAGGGATATTTACCCGAAGCAATAGCCGCAATCAATTTGTTCGTATCTCCATAAAAATTCTCATCCGGATCGAGTTTGCCATTGTTGTTTAAGTCAATTGGAGCGGGAACAATTCCGTTTGTCGGTTTATTGGTTTTGGTATCATAAATGTAAACGATGTTGTTAAAACCAATTCCCGAAGGATCTCTTTGTACAGCCTGTGCCAATCCCGGATCACCAAAAACAGCAACTCCTTGTAAGTCTTCTTGTTTTTTGCCAAAATATGCAGCCCAGGTTTCTGCAGCTCCAGCCGCATCCGATCTTGTATAGACATGAATAGGTGCTGCGCTTTTGATTCCTAGAGTATTCCATGTTTTGTATTTTCCGGTGATGAAAATATTATTGAAAGTTTCTTTTTTTATCCCTTTTTGATACAGTACTGTTTTGAAAGGGCTCGAAGCACTTATTGTCGGGATTACAGCATCTTTTGTAACGGCAATTGGATAAGCGCCTTTTTTATATTCGGCGGCATTTATTTCACGAGAAACCAATCCGATGTCGGTTACTTTGGATAGTACATCTGTTATTCCTTTTCCGGCACCTCCGGCCTGAATGTCAATTTTAACTTTTGGATTTTTTTTCTTGAATTCTTCAGCCCATTTCACTGTAATTGGGTACAAAGCAAAAGCTCCTGAAATACTAATGTTTCCTGATACCTCCTGTGCAGAAACTTTAGCAGGTGTTATGTTTGCTATTATCAGCGCGACTAATGTTAGCAATACTTTTTTGTGTGTTTTCATCTTGATTTTTTGGTTTTTGTTTTTTGTTTTTTTTGAAATAAATAGAAATGACAAAGTTAACTTGTCTGTTATGTCAAGTTAACTTTGTGATTTTATGAAATGATTATAGAGAATACTTTAATGTAACTCCATAAGTAATCTGGTCTCCCAGTACTGCTGCATATTGTCCTGCGTTTCCTCCGGCAGGCAATAATTGCTCATAATAATTTTTGTTAAAAAGGTTACGTCCCCAAATATGAACTGATAATCCTTCTGATGCGCGGAAACCAAGACGACCATTGAAAATAGAATAGCCTGGAACCACTAGATATTTTGAAGCAGAAGGACTCGATGAGAATGAAGAACGAGAATAAGAATCGATTGCTAGGAATATTTTTCCGTTATTTCCGAAGAATTTTGCGTCTCTAGAATATTCTCCTCCCAAAGTTCCAGCCCATCTTGAAATACCTGGCAAATCAGTTCCTGAAACATCTTTGAATGAAACCGCTGCTCCTGTTTCTTCCAAAGGTAATGGGGCATTTGTAAATTTTTGATAGATTCCTTCAGTATAGGATAATGCTCCATTGAAACTTAAATTTTTGTTTGCTACTATACTCGCATCAACTTCAAAACCTCTTACTCGTACTTTATCTGCGTTTGCAAGATATCCGCGGTTAACGCCTAATTCAGGAGATTGAACATTGGTTTGATAATCTTTAATTTCGGTATCAAAAGCTGTCAAATTCAATATTGAGTTTTTAAATGGAGATGTTTTTACACCCACTTCATAATGGTTTACACTTTCCGGTTTAACTACTGCAAGATCAGCTAGTGTTTGACCTGCTGCTGGTGTAGGAAGTCCAGCTACATTCACCCCAACTGGTTTGTAACTTTTCGCATAAGTACCATAAACATTAATTTTATCAGTTGCTTTATAAGATGCTGTTATGTTTCCAGAAAAGTCCGTGTTATCAGTGCTTGATGAAAAAGCTTGATCAGTATAAACCTTCTTTTTTAATGCTATTAATGCTGGATCTGTGGTCTGAAGTCCACCGTACGTTTTACGGTTGTAATCGGCGTCTTTTTTGTCAAAATTGTATCGTAAGCCAGGTAAAATATGAAGTTTTTCAGTGACCGCCCAATCCAATTGACCGAAAGTTGCGGCACTGGATGATCTAATACTCGAAACGGTTTTTATTCCATATCCTTCAAGAAGTCCTGGGGTTTTCCATAATGCACCAGCAGGGGTATTACTAGGACTGTCTTGAGCAAATCTCCATTGTGCATTACCAGATTCTTCTGTTCCGTTTGTTTTTACAGTTTGGTCAATGAAGAAGACACCTGCAACACCAGTTAAATTTTTGGCAATTTGTCCTGCGTAGCGAACCTCTTGGGTAATTTGTGTTTGTCTCGAAGGATTTTGTGATTTTGCTAGTTGTTGTAATCCTGTAAAATCCCTGTCATTTGATGGATCCCAATTCCAAAAACGCCACGCTGTAGTAGAGGTAAGTGTTCCTTTTCCAATTTTTGTGTCTATATTTAGGGATGCACCACCAAGATCTTGTCCAGAACGCCATGGAGTATCGTGGTCAATTTTTCGATCAAAAGCATTCAAAGTTGGTAATTTGTAATTCAAATCGGCAATGATAGCGTTAAATTGACGGTAAGCGGCTCTTTGCGTTGGAGCGACACCCGCAACAACTTGAGCATATCCATCTGGGCGTTGAGTGGTAAGGTCGGCAGACAAAGTGATATTGGTGTTTTCTGTCGGAGTAAACAATAATTGTCCTCTAAATCCTTGGTTGTTCAAGGTATTGGTTGATCTACCTGTGGCAATGTTTTCAACTAAACCATCTCGTGACGTACCCGAAAATGATAATCGTCCTGCTAATTTTTTTGCCAAAGCTCCTGTAACAGATGCTTTTGCTTGTAGATAAGAATAATTTCCGTAACTAACTTCAAAATCGGCACCCGAAGTAAAGCTTGGTTTGCGAGAAGTTATATTAAAAGCTCCTGCAGTTGTGTTTTTTCCAAACAATGATCCTTGTGGCCCGCGTAGTACCTCAATTTGATCCACATCAATAAAATCTAAAGTTGTTGCTGCTGGACGTGCATAATAAACACCGTCAACATAGAAACCTACACCTGGATCTATACCGTCATTAGTAAGTCCAAATGGAGAACCAAGTCCGCGAATATTGATACCTGTATTTCTTGGGTTTGAAGAATATAATTGTACTGAAGGAACCAATTCCTTGATGCGGTTCACATTAAATGAGCCTGTTTGTTCTGCTTGTTTTCCGGTTACAACTGATACCGCAATTGGGATATCCTGTGCTTTTTCTATGCGACGTCTGGAAGAAACTACTACTTCGACCAAGACATTTTCGCCTTCTGGCGTTAAGCTTATTTCCAAGGGAGCTTCCGTTGGTTGGTTGATTTTTATTTCTTTGGAAGTATAACCCACATACTGTATCAAAAGGGTAAAAGGAAGTTTTTCGTGAGTGTCTATGCTGAATTTCCCCTCTGCATCAGATACGGTATTATATTTTGTGCCTTTTATAAGAATGTTAGCTCCCGGCAAAGAGTTATTTTGGTTGTCTTTCACAAATCCTTTAATTTGACTTTGTGCCCAGGAAGATGAAAAAATGAATAGTAGTATTATACTTGATATTGTTTTTATTGATATAGTTCTCATTGTTATGTAAATTATATGTAATTAGTAGAATTTAATTTTAAATTTTTTTTGCTCTAGCACATACACATACGCATCAGTTGACTGATGTTTTTTTCTACACTTGAATGAACGGTGACTTTGGTTTGGGGCCTGACTTCAATTTTGTTATAGCTAATTGTTTGCATAGGGTAAAAATTTACTTGATTATCTTTTTTAATTTGATGCAAATATATAATTAATTCTATAAAAATAGTAGAACTAAGAAAATATTTTTTTATTTTTTTACTAATGAGGCGATAGTAATGCCTTGCATTGCTTTCAAAGTTTCATCTCGAATAGCGACCAATCCGTGTCGTAGATGGCATTCCGCTTCGTTTTGGCAATCGGTGCAACGCTCATAAAAATTTAATGAAGCACAAGGAAGTAATGCGATTGCTCCGTCAAATAATCGGTGAATATCGGCCAAAGTAATGGTTTCTTTGTCTTTTAAAAGGTAATATCCGCCGTATTTTCCCTGTTTACTACCTACAAAATGGCCTCTTTTTAAATCCAAAAGTATTTGTTCCAAAAACTTTTTTGGAATATTGGCTCCTTCCGCAATTTCAATAGTTCTTGAAATATGGTTTTCATCTTGCTGAGCTAGATAAAGAAGTGCTTTAAGAGCGTATTTGGTTTTGTGTGAAAGCATTTGGGCAATTAATTTTTTATAATGATATAAAATTAGATAAATTCTTTTATGGAATGAATTTTCGATTCAAATATAGACTTTTTTTTAATTTTTTTTTAAAATTTTTCGCCTGCAAAATAATGTTGTTTTTTTTGGGGTTCAAGTGGGACAATTTCTTGTTTATTTGTAAATATGATTCTTACAAAGCCACGAAGACGCAAAGAAATCGGTTCTAAACATTGAGCTTTTGCGAGAAGAAATCTAACTTGTGAATTTGTGGTTAATTTCAAAAAAGAGAGTCCTTACCGAACTCTCTTTCTAAATTATACTTTTACCAACTTCCGCTGGAGCCTCCACCGGAGAATCCGCCACCGCCAAAGCCGCCACCGAAACCTCCGCCGCCAAAGCCACCTCCAGATGAACCTCCGAAGCCTCCTCCACCGCCACCGAAACCTCTTCCGAGATTGCTTAGGATAATTACGTCGAGTAGGCTAGGGCCTCCGCCTCCGCCTCGGTTACCGGAATTGCCACCGCCTGAATTTCGGTTTTTGGAAAATAAAAACAAAATGATGAGAACAATGATAATGAATGGAAAAAGCGGAAATTCTTTTTCTCTGTGTTGTTGTTTGCGTTCTCCTTTGTATTTGCCTTTGAAAACATCAAATAGCGCATCGGTTCCTTTGTCTAGACCACGATAATAACTTCCGGCTTTGAATTCGGGAATAATAATATTTCTAATTATTTCTCCACCAATTCCGGCGGTTAATCTGTCTTCGAGACCATAACCAGGATTGATGGCTATTTTGTGTTCGTTTTTGGCCAAAAGTATTATAACACCATTATCGTCTTTTTGAGTTCCTCCAACTCCCCATTTTTGCCCCCAATTGGTAGCGAGAATATTAACGTTTTCGTTCTTGAGGCTTTCGATAGTAATTACTACAATTTGGGTTGTTGTCGAATCCGAATATTTAATGAGTTTTTCTTCGAGTTGGGCTTTTTCCTCTGGACTCAAAAGATTGGCATAATCATAAACGGAAGTTTGTAAACTCGGTTTTTCTGGAATTGTAAATTGAGAGAAGACACAATTGCTTGAAAAAAGTACAATCAGTAAGAATGCTAATTGAAAAATCCCGTTGGAATTTAATTTTTTTAATGTTGGAATTTTCATTGGTTATCCTTTTGATATTTCGTTTGACAATTCATTGGTGTCTCCTTCCTGCCAAGGAAAATATTTTTTTAATTCATTTCCAGCTTTTAAAATGCCATCAATTAATCCTTGTTTAAAATTTCCTTGTTTGAATTGGGCTACCATGGCATCTCTAGTGCTATCCCAAAAATCAGTTACGACAACATCGTTGATGCCCTTGTCCCCGCAAATAGCAAAGGTTTTGTCCTCTACTGCCAAATAGATTAAAACACCATTTTTCAATTCGGTTTCATTCATTTTCAATTCATGGAAAACTTCTTTGGCACGTTCGTAAGGAACCAAGGACGTTGTTTTTTCGATATGAACTCGAATCTCGCCCGAAGTGTTTTTCTCGGCTACGCGAATAGCTTCAACAATTTCTTGCTCGTCTTCTTGGCTTAAAAAATGTTCTACTTTTGACATTTGGATTGATGATTTTTGAATGGAGATTAACGATTTTTGATTTTATTTTGAAATACTTCGTCAGTTCGCTTTCGCTCGTGTCAAAAATCGTTAACCAAAAATTTTAAATCGTTCTTAGAATTTTACTTCAGCAGGTTTGTCTGCGCCAGCTACTGCTTCGAAATAAGGCTTTTCTTTAAGGCCATATATTCCTGCCAAGATATTTCTTGGGAAAGTGTTAATATTATTGTTATAAGGCTTGACCGCTTCATTAAAACGAGTTCTAGCTGTCAAAATTTGATTTTCGGTACTGGCTAGTTCATCTTGTAATTTCATAAAGCTTGCATCAGCTTTCAGGTTTGGATATTGCTCAACACTAACCAATAATTTTGATAAAGAAGAAGAAACTCCTGATTGTGCAGAATTGAATGCAGCTAGTTGTTCTGGAGTGACGTTTTTTGGGTCAATTGTTATTGCAGTAGCTTTGGCACGAGCTTCGATTACAGCTGTTAAAGTACTTTTTTCATGTTCAGCATACCCTTTTACGGTGTTTACTAAATTTGGGATAAGATCATTTCTTCTTTGATAAGAAGTGTTAACATTTCCCCAGCTTTCTTTCACGTCTTGTTCAAGTGTCACTGCGTTATTATAAATTCCAGAAGCCCAGCTGTAAATTCCAATGATTACTACTGCTACTATAATCCAAGGCAAAAATCTTTTCATGTTTGTCTAATTTTAAGTTTAATATTTAATTGTTTTATTTGTTATTTAATGATTAGTGAAATTGTCATTACAATTGATTTTTGACATTGATATTGTCAAAGCTCATTTTTAATATTGGTCAATTGCAATTTTATGGCTTCTAGTTTACTGATGATTTCATATTTGTCCATTGTTTTCTTTTGTCCTTCTTTCAAATGGATTTTGGCTCCTTCCAAAGTAAATCCTCTTTCTTTGACCAAATGATAGATAAGCTGAAGGTTTTTTACATCTTCGGGCGTGAACATTCGGTTTCCTTTGGCGTTTTTCTTTGGCTTCAGGATGTCAAATTCGCTGTCCCAAAAACGAATCAGGGATGCATTAACATTAAACGCCTTGGCCACTTCGCCTATGCTGTAATATCTTTTATCTGCTGATAATTCTATGTGCATGTTTTCTCTTGAATGTTTTTTAAAATGTATTTATCTTTTCTTTTTCGTTCAGACTGAAATCTGAAAACTGAAATCTGCTGACTGGAATATTAATCCAAAGACTGATTCTCTTGGTTCGCAATCTTAGAAATAGCAACGTATTCTACTGCCGAAATATTGCCATAATAAAAATTGAGAGGATTAACCACTTTTCCGTTTTTGTGTACTTCATAATGTAAATGTGGCGCTTCTGAACGTCCTGTGCTACCTACATAACCAATGATATCGCCTCTTTTGACTGATTTCCCGGGTCGGCAATTGTATTTACTCAAATGAGCATAAAGCGTTTCGTAACCGTAACCGTGCCTGATAACGACGTGATTCCCGTATCCCGAAGCGGTATTGTCTGCTCTTTCTACAACTCCGTCACCGGTGGCGTAGATTGGTGTTCCCGATTTGGCCGTAAAATCCATTCCTTCATGCATTTTTTTTGCTTTGGTAAAAGGATCGGTTCGGTAACCAAAACCTGAGGCCATTCGTTTCAAATTTTCATTTTTTACAGGCTGTATCGCTGGAATTGCCGAAAGAAGTTGGCTTTTGGCTTTGGCGAGTTTTACAATTTCATCCAGTGATTTGGATTGAATAGCTAGTTCCTTGCTCAAAGCGTCTACTCTTTCAGTAGTATTGATTACCAATGTTGAATTGTCATATCCCTGCAAAGCAGCGTAACGATTTTTTTTTGAGTAACCCGATTTACGTTCATCTATAGGAATGGCAGCAGTGTTAAAATAAACACGGTATAAATTATTGTCCCGATCTTCAAGATCTTCGATCACATCATCTATTTGATCCATTTTTTTGTTTAAAATGGCGTAATTCAATTTTAAATTTTCCACTTGTCTTTCCAATACGCGGTCTTTTGGTGTATCAAAATAAGGAGTGTTCAGTAAAACGACAAAAGTCAAAAATCCAAACAATGCCGAGGCCAATAAAAACAGAACGACGTAACCAAATTTTTTTCTTTTTCTGGTTTTAATTTTCCGAAAGGCTAGATTTGCTGAATCGTAATAATATTTTACTTTCGCCATATTTTAAAATACCCTATTTTTGCAAATTAGTTAAGGATAAGTCGAACAAATTTAATAAATGTTTCAGTTGTTCTTCTATTTTTTTAATAATAAATAATTTAGGTAATTGGGTCAATTAGATAATTAGATAATTTTTAATTGTCTAATTGTCACATTTTCAAATTGTCTAATTATCACATTTTCTAATTATCACATTTTTTAATTTAAATATGAAATCACAAGACATACGTAAACAATTTTTAGATTTTTTTGAAAGTAAAGGGCATTTAATTGTTCCATCGGCTCCGATTGTTCTTAAGGATGATCCAACCTTGATGTTTAACAACTCGGGAATGGCGCAGTTTAAAGAATATTTTCTTGGCCTTGGAACTCCAAAAAGCAACAGAATTGCCGATACGCAAAAATGTCTTCGTGTTTCTGGAAAGCATAATGACCTTGAGGAAGTGGGGATTGATACGTATCACCACACGATGTTTGAGATGCTGGGGAACTGGTCTTTTGGCGATTATTTCAAGAAAGAAGCCATTCACTGGGCGTGGGAATTGTTGACTGAAGTTTATAAAATCCCGAAAAATATTCTGTATGTTTCTGTTTTTGAGGGAAATGCTGAAGAAAATGTGCCTTTTGACCAGGAAGCTTGGGATATTTGGAAAACATTGATTGACGAAGACCGAATTATTCTTGGAAACAAAAAAGATAATTTCTGGGAAATGGGAGATCAAGGACCGTGTGGGCCGTGTTCTGAAATTCACGTTGATATTCGTTCTGCTGAAGAAAAAGCTTTGGTTTCTGGTAAATCTTTAGTCAATGCCGATCACCCGCACGTGGTGGAGATTTGGAACAATGTATTTATGGAATTCAACCGTAAAGCTGATGGTTCGCTAGAGAAATTGCCTGCGCAGCACGTGGATACAGGGATGGGATTTGAACGTCTTTGTATGGTTTTGCAAGGTGTTCAGTCGAATTATGATACCGATGTTTTTACTCCGCTAATCAGAGAAATTGAAACGATTACCGGAACTAAATATACAATTAAGGCCAAAAATGAGGCCGAGGAAAAAGTAAATATTGCGATTCGTGTAATTGCAGATCACGTTCGTGCGGTGGCTTTTGCCATTGCCGATGGTCAATTGCCATCAAATACGGGAGCTGGTTACGTAATTCGAAGAATTTTGCGTCGTGCGATTCGTTACGGTTTTACCTTTTTGAATACCAAAGAGCCTTTTATATACCGATTGGTAGAAACGTTGAGCGCACAAATGAGCGGTTCTTTCCCTGAAATTCGTTCACAAAAAGCGTTATGTTCGAATGTAATTCGTGAGGAAGAAAGTTCTTTCTTGAGAACTCTTGATCAGGGATTGGTGTTGCTCGATGCTGTGATTGCAAATCAATCAGGTAAAATAATCGATGGTAAAAAAGCATTTGAATTGTATGATACTTATGGTTTCCCTATTGATTTAACGGCTTTGATTCTGTCTGAAAAAGGATTGCAATTGGACGAAAAAGGTTTTCAGGAACAATTGCAGTTGCAAAAGGAACGTTCTCGCGCTGCTTCTAAAGTTACAGCCGGAGACTGGAATGTTTTGGTTGAAGATGATGTTCAGGAATTTGTGGGTTACGACCGATTGAAACACAATGTGAAAATCACCAAATACCGTAGAGTGGACAGTGTGAAAGACGGTGAAATTTACCAGTTGGTTTTTAATGCTACGCCTTTTTATGGAGAAAGTGGTGGACAAACTGGAGATAAAGGATATTTGGAAGCCCAAAACGGTGATATTATCTATATTATCGATACCAAAAAAGAAAACAACCAAACGGTACATCTTGCCAAATCACTTCCTGATAATTTAACTGAAAGTTTTACGGCTGTTGTTGATGAAAAACAAAGAGCAAAAACATCAGCAAATCACTCGGCAACGCATTTGTTGCACCAAGGATTGCGAAAAATATTGGGAACGCATATTGAGCAAAAAGGATCGATGGTTCGAAATGCTTCGTTGCGTTTTGACTTTTCTCATTTTTCTAAAGTAACGGATGATGAACTTAAAGAAGTTGAGGATTTCGTGAATGCAAGAATCCGCGAGAGTTTGCCTTTGATTGAGAAAAGAGCTATTTCTAAGGATCAAGCTTTGGAAGAAGGTGCAATTGCTTTGTTTGGTGAGAAATATGGTGATTTGGTTCGAATGATTAAATTCGGTGATTCGGTGGAATTGTGCGGAGGAACTCACGTTCCAAATACAAGTGATATCTGGCATTTCAAAATTACTTCGGAAGGGGCTGTTGCAGCCGGAATCCGTCGTATTGAAGCTATTACGAGTGAAGCGGCCAAAGAATTTTTTGAATCGCAATTGCTTTCGTTTTATGAAATTAAAGAAGTGTTGAAAAACGCAACGGATCCTGTAAAAGCTATTCAGGCGATGCAAGACGAAAATACTTCTCTTAAAAAACAATTGGAAGTTTTATTGAAAGATAAGGCTAAAAACATGAAAGGGGAGTTAGCAAAAGAATTACAGGAAATTAACGGAATTCAGTTCCTTGCCAAACAAGTTGATTTGAGTCCGGAAGGAGCCAAAGACTTAGCTTATGATTTGGGAACTTTGGGAACAAATGTATTCTTGGTATTGGCAACCGCCGATGGAGGAAAACCAATGTTGTCTTGTTATATCTCCAAAGAATTAGTTGCAGACAAAAAACTAAACGCGGGCCAAGTGGTGCGTGAATTAGGGAAATACATCCAAGGTGGAGGAGGAGGGCAGCCTTTCTTTGCTACCGCAGGAGGTAAAAATGCTGATGGAATTGCTGAGGCTTTGGAAAAGGCGGTTGAGTTTGTGAAGTAGTTCTCGCATAATTCATATTAAGTCTCGCAAAGACGCAGAGGCGCAAAGGTTTTGTTTGATAAATATTACTTTGTGTTTTGTGTTTTTGCGAGATTTTTAGTATATTGTCTAGAAATAAAAAAATGACTGAAAACGAGATTTCTAGGATTATTGTTGATGTTTCTTATAAAATTCATACTAAGCTAGGGCCTGGATTATTGGAGTCGGTTTATGAAGCAATCCTTTATTATGAATTGACTAAACGAGGCTTGAATATTGAAAGACAAAAGCCTTTACCAGTTATTTGGGATGATGTGTTTTTGGACATCGGTTTTAGAACTGATTTGATAATTGAAGATAAAGTGATTGTAGAAATAAAATCGGTTGAACAGATTGCAAATGTACATCCCAAACAACTTTTAACTTATCTAAAAGTAACGGGGATGAAATTAGGATTACTGATTAATTTCAATGAATCATTGATAAAAAATGGAATTACCAGAATCGTAAATAATCTTTAGCTTTTTTCTCTTTATTGTTTAAAGCAGTTTCTCAATAGGATTTTGTTAAATTTGTTTCTAGTAAAGGCGCAGACAATGTTATTAAGTTAAGCATTTCTCGATAAGTTTTTTCTAAATATGGATCTCGCAAAGTCGCCAAGACGCAAAGTTTTACACTGAATTCTTTGCGACTCTGCGCCTTTGCGAGAAAGAGTTTAATCAAAGACTTGGCTAGATATATAAAATTGGATTACAAATAAAAACAATGAATTTCAGAACCAAAATAGCTATTCCCAAAAATCCCAACCCCATAAACTACAACTCCAAAATAGTTTCGTTGGGTTCTTGTTTTGCGGAAAATATGGGTGATAAATTTCAGTATTTTAAATTTCAAAGCGCAACCAATCCATTCGGAATTATTTTCAATCCGGTTTCAATTGAGAAGATTGTAGATAGAGTGATTAATTATGATTTATTTACTGAAGAAGATATTTTTTTTCACAACGAGCGATGGCATTGTTTTGAAGTGCATTCGGATTTAAGTCATTCTGATAAATCGAAATTATTTACAAATCTGAATCAAATTTTGGTGGAAACCAAAAAACAATTACAGGAAGCCTCCCATGTTATTATCACGTATGGGACTTCTTGGGCGTATCGAAATAGCGATAAAGACATCATAGTCGCAAATTGCCATAAAGTGCCGCAAAAACAGTTTACCAAAGAATTGCTTTCTGTTGCGACCATTGAGGAAAGTATCAAAAAAACAGTACAGCTCATTCAATCGATAAATCCAAAATGTAATTTCATTTTTACTGTTTCGCCTGTGCGCCATCTCAAAGACGGTTTTGTCGAAAATCAGGTTAGTAAAGCGCATTTAATTACATCGATTTTCGAAACAACAAACAATAAACAACAAACGATAAACTATTTTCCGAGCTACGAAATCATGATGGATGAACTCCGTGATTATCGTTTTTATGCCGAAGATATGTTGCATCCAAATTCGGTTGCGATTGATTATATCTGGAAACGATTCAGGGAAGCCGCTATTTCAGAAACTGCTTATCCTACAATGGATGAAGTGGAAAGTATTCAAAAAGGATTGCAACACCGCCCTTTCAATCCTAATTCAGAAAGTCATCAAAAGTTTGAAGCTCATTTGAAGGAAAAAATAGCGAAATTAGCAGTTCAATATTCATTTATGAAATTTTAATATGATAAAGAGAATAATCGTTGGAGCCGTAATTGTTTTGGCAATTGTTTTGGCATTCAAATATTGTGAATTCAAAAAAGAAGATGATTCTTCATTAGATTATAATACCAATTTGATTCAACAACAAATAGTCAATGTTGGTAAATTGGTTGTTACAGAAGGGCATTTTTCAGAAGTGGTGACCTACAAAAACCAGCAAAAGTATATGATGGATATGCTTTCATTTGAGAAAAAAGCATTGGTAATTGTCAATGCTGATGTTAGTATTTCATATGATTTGCATCAAATGAAATATGAAGTAGACGAAGCCAATAAAACCATTACCATTATTAGTATTCCCAAAGAAGAAATAAAAATTAGCCCCGATATCAAGTTTTATGATGTCGAACAAAGTCAGATGAATCCGTTTACCGGGGATGATTATAACAAAATTAATAAATCGGTAAAAGCCAATTTAGCTAAGAAAATTGAGAAATCTACCTTGAAATCCAATGCCCAAAACCGCTTGATAAGTGAACTTTCCAAGATTCTGATTCTTACCAACACTATGGGTTGGAAACTGCAATACAATGGTAAAGAAATCTCAAACGAAAAAGAATTGCAACAGGATTTGAAGTTGTAAAAAGATTTAACCGCGAATAGATATAGATAAGTGATTAATGTTTGAAGTTTTTTAAACGCAAGGAGCGCAAGGATAAGAAACCGCAAGGGACACAAAGCTTTGCGTCCTTGCGGTAAATAATAAGTGTTAGTTTTTTCAATGTGTCATATCTTCATTTTCAAAAATCAATTCCAAACCATTCGAAATTAATTTTTTGATTTCGGGGCGTTGTTTTTTTAGGTTTTCCAAATGTAAAAGGACTTGTTGCAATAAATTTGTTTCGTTTCGTGTGTGCAAAAGTTCAGCCAATTCCACAGAAAGTAGCCAGTCGTTAGGATGATTATTTTGAAGTTTTTCAAAAATAGGTTCCAATGAAGTCGTTGTGTCATTCGATTCGCGAATGTTTCTCACGGTTTGGTACAGTACTTCAAGATCGTCTCTTTCGGCAGTATGTTTTGCTTTTATGGTTTTGCTTGAAGTTATATGCGAAATCAGATCAAAACTGTTTACATCGGCAGGGCCGGAAAAAGCCGAAACCAGTTTTTTGCCCACAGCCATATCATAATTGCCCCATTCGGGTTGGAACAAAACAGTGTCTCTGTGTGTCACCGTACAGTTCTTAAAGCAAATAAGTATAATCTCTCCGTGAAGATTTCGTTTTCCAGTAATGATTTCTCCAACTACTTTGATATCGCCTTCAAATTCCAATGTGGTGGTATGACCTTCATAAACATTGTAGGCTTTTAAATCACGCGGACTCATGTCTTCGATTGCCAGATTGATGCCTTTTAGTTTACCGATTGGACTGCCAAATCCTTCGGGATGGCTATTGATTCCGTGTCCAACCAATTCTTTTTCACGATAGGACAAAGCTGTTTTGCCTGTAGTTTGAAAGTAAATTGGTTTTCCCTCATACTCGATTACATTTGTAAAAACACCTGAGATTTGTAAACCAGTACTCAATTCAGTAGTTCCCAATGCTTTGGAATGAATTAGTTTTTTTAGTCCAGATAATCCGCCTGTGCGTAAAGCCATGGTATTGGCAAACTCTTCCAGAATGAGACTCAAAAAAGCAAAATCGGGAGTGACATACAATTGCGGTTGTAATTTGGTGATGTCAAAACTTTGGGTTGCAGCCGAGAAATCATAAGGGATTTTCTTTACATTATCAGTCATGCACCAAGCACTTTCTCCGATGGAAGACAATAATCCGGCACCGTAAATTTTTGGATTTTCCAATGTGCCTATTAAGCCGTACTCTACAGTCCACCAGTGTAGGTTTCTTATTTGAGCCATTTCGGATAATTCGCCCATATTGTTTTGCAGGTCTTCCACGGCTTTTTCGGCAGCTTGGATTTCGGATTGTGGTGTGTCTTCGGCTTCTTTCAAAATAGAAAGTAACCGAATAGCTTCGTACATTTCGTAATCTTTATGCGAAGAAATGGCTTTACAACCTATTTCTCCAAAACGGCGCAGGTATTCCGCATATTCGGGATTGGCGATAATTGGAGCGTGGCCGGCTCCTTCGTGAATAATGTCGGGAGCGGGAGTGTATTCAATATGTTCCAGTTGACGAATATCGGAAGCGATGACTAAAACATTATAGGCCTGAAATTCCATAAAGGCATTTGGAGGAATAAAACCATCAACGGCAACGGCTGCCCATCCAATTTCACTCAATATTCGATTCATGCCGTACATACTTGGAATGTGGTCTATCTCAATACCGGTTTTTCTCAAGCCTTCGAGGTACGAACTGTGTGCTACTTTTGAAAGATAATCGACGTTTTTGCGCATTACATACCGCCAAACCGCTTGGTTTATTGGTGTGTATTCGCTGTAATCCTGAGGTTTGATAAATTGTTTCAAATGCTTTGGCAAACGATCCAATAACGGATTACTTTTTATTTTTGAGCTCATCGCGAAATCGATATAGTTATAGCTACAAAATTACAATATTAAGAGGCGAAAAGGAATTTTTTTAAGCCAAGAATTTCTGAAGTTGTGGTTCTTTAGAAAGAAGGTTAGAATTTTGGAAAGAAAAATAATTTGATCTAAATGATTTTTAGCTTATTGAAATTTAATTAATAGCCAGCATTTTGTCATTCCGAGGTACGAGGAATCACACTAATAGTAAACGTTATGTGATTCCTCGTACCTCGGAATGACAAAGTAATTCTCTTTTTTTAAATAAAAATACCGCAGTTTACAAATAAGTAACCTGCGGTAATTTTAGTTAGTGCGTTTTTTTTCTACAAAAGCGGATGCTTCGCTTCGTGTCTGAAATATTCGATTTTGTAATTAAACATTTCGGCCATATTTTTGGCTCTCAGTTTTGCTTCTTCGGCTAGAGGGCCTTCAAAAAGAGAATTTATTGTTTCACCAAAAATTTCCATCCAACGAGTAAAATGTTTTTTCTCGACAGGGAGTTGTTTGTGTGGAGGAAAAGGGCTTCCAGAATACGTATGTTCTTCTAGCAGAATAGTTTGCCAAAAACGATACATTTTCTCCAAATGTTCTGGCCAGCGGTCGCCTATTTTTTCATCAAAAATAGAACCAATTAGTTCGTCTTTTCTCACATTCGAGTAGAATGTGTCTACCATTAATTTGATATCTTCTAAGTTTGTTATGTCTTTGTGTGTCATTTTTTTTTGGAAATAAAATAGCTTACCCAAAGGTAGCCTATAATTAGAAAATCGACAGAAAAAGATCTGTTAATTTATCCTATTAATTGGGTGAATAGGTCATGCTTTTCGTTTAGGTATCGGTATTCGAATCCTTTGCTATCCATATTGTTTTTGATGGCGTGAATGTCATTCGGATTCTTTAGTTCGATTCCAACAACTACAGATCCTACTTCGCGGCTATTTTTTTTGGCAAATTGAAAATAAGTAATGTCATCGTCGGGGCCTAAGATGTCGTTTACAAATTCCTTCAATGCACCGGGACGTTGAGGAAACTGTATCATAAAATAATGCATTAAGCCTTCATATAGCAATGAACGTTCTTTGATTTCGGCAGTTCTTTCGATGTCGTTGTTGCTTCCACTTACAATACAAACAACCGTTTTTCCTTTTATTTGTTCTTTGTAAAAATCCAACGCCGCAATAGTCAAGGCTCCGGCAGGTTCGACCACCATTGCTTCTTCATTGTACAAGCGCAAAATAGAGGTACATATTTTTCCTTCGGGAACCAGTATAATGTCATCTAAGTTTTTTTGGCAAATTTCAAATGTCAGATCTCCTACTTGTTTGACTGCAGCCCCATCCACAAACTTATCGATAGTTTCTAATGCTGTGTTTTTATGATTGGTAATCGAAGTTTTCATCGAAGGTGCGCCAAGAGGTTCTACACCAATGATTTTGGTGGTAGGACTGAGTTCTTTGAATACAGTTGAAAGTCCAGAGGCCAGTCCGCCGCCACCGATGGGAACAAAGACATAATCGATGGGTTGTTTGTAGGTATCCAAAATTTCTAAGCCAACCGTGCCTTGGCCTGCGATGACTTCTAAATCATCAAAAGGATGGATAAATGTCTTGCTGTTTTCTGTGGCGTCTGCTACGGATTTTGCGTAAGCGTCATCAAAAGTATCGCCTGTCAAAACAATTTCGACATATTTTTTTCCAAACAACTGTACTTGTTTTACTTTTTGCTTGGGTGTGGTTTTTGGCATATAAATTTTGCCTATTATTTTCAAAAGATGACAGGAAAAAGCAACACCTTGCGCATGATTTCCTGCACTGGCACAGACAATTCCGTTTTCTTTTTCGGCGGCTGTCAAAGAACTGATTTTGTTATAGGCTCCTCTAATTTTGTAGGATCGAACGACTTGCAGGTCTTCACGTTTTAGTAAAACAGTTGCGCCAAATTCCTCTGATAAGTTTAGGTTCTCAATCAGTGGAGTAGTGGGGACAACATTTTGTAACTGTTTTTGTGCTTGTTGTATTGCTGTAAATAAAGTCATTTTTTTAGTATTTGGAATTAAAAGGAATCTATTAGTTCTAATTCGTTTATTAGTGTGTCTAATTGTAAGATTGTTTCGTTGTGTGTTTTGCTGATGTAAACGCAATAATCATTTTCTTGAAAAATTGGAAAAGCATCGATAATTGATGTAATTTCTTTTTTTCTTTTATCAGAATTAGAAAGTTTTAAAAGTAGAATTTGATGAGTTGAAAGTTCTGTTTTAGTCTGTAAATAACATTTAAAAACTTCGATGATTTTCTCCATTTGATGCACTATGTTTTGAACTGTCGATTCTGTTTCAAGAATTGTAATCGTAAAACGATATAAATTTACTGTTTTACAAAAAATTACCGAGAAGCTGTTTATGTTTATTTTTCTTCGGGTCAAAATAAGAGCTGTTTTGCTGATTAATCCTTCCTCCTTTTCACTGAAAAGTGTTATTGTAAATTCTTGTTTCATTGTTGATTAGTAAGTTTTAGGTTTTAAAAAAAAAGCCTTTCGCTATTTTGACAGAGAAAGGCTTTATTGGCAAATAGAATCCTGACTCGTCATGTGATACGAATAATGATAATTGCAATTATAATTGTTGCTGAATTTTGCATATTTGATTAAAATAAAAAAACCTCCCGATGTGGGAGGTTTCATAAATTGTATATTGATTACTTATTTACATAACACCTCGCCATAATTATCAAATGATAATTATAATAATTACGATGATGATGTTGATTAAGTGTTTCATTTTTTTCTGTTTAGACTGCAAAAATAATTTATTTTTAGTAATTAAAACTTAAGTAAAGACAAAAAAAACTTAATCTTTGGCTGCTTGCTTTTGATAAGAGGGCGATCCATTGTTTTTCAATGGATTATTTTATTCTGAATGCGCCTAAATGGTTATGATTAGTTAAAATGCTTTTTTATAAAGTTCCAATATGTCTTTTATTGTTACTTCGCGAGGATTTCCCGGTGTACAAACATCTTCAAAAGCTGATTTTGAAATTTTTTCAAGATCTTCTTCTTTAACGTTCAACAGGCGAAGTTTTTCAGGAATACCCACTTCCACGGCAAGGTCTTTCACCGCTTTCACCGCTTTCACTGCAGCCTCTTCAGCTGATAGATTTGTCACATCTACTCCCATTGCTTTTGCTATTTCGGCATATTTCCCAATTGAAGATTCCGTGTTGAATTCCATTACGATTGGTAATAATAATGCATTGGCCACTCCGTGTGGAATATCGTAATAAGCACCAAGTGGGTGAGCCATACCGTGTACCAAACCTAATCCTACGTTGGAGAATCCCATTCCGGCTACGTATTGTGCAACAGCCATACCATCACGAGCTACAATATCTGAAGGATTTCTAACCGCCACTGGCAAATGTTTAGTGATCATCTCAATGGCTTTTAGTTCGAACATATCCGACATTTCCCAAGCTCCTTTTGTTATATATCCTTCGATAGCGTGCGTCAAGGCATCCATTCCGGTTGCGGCAGTTACGCTAGGAGGCAAAGTTAACATAAGTTCCGCATCTACAATGGAAAGAATTGGAATAGCATTTGGATCTACACAAACCATCTTCTTTACATTTTCTTCGTCAGTGATTACGTAGTTGATGGTAACTTCGGCCGCAGTTCCGGCTGTTGTTGGCAGTGCAATGATTGGAACACATTTATTTTTTGTGTCAGCCACTCCTTCCAAAGAAACGACATCGGCAAATTCAGGGTTGTTGGAAATTATTCCAATAGCTTTTGCGGTGTCTATAGGTGAACCTCCCCCAATTGCCACAATCGCATCTGCCCCAGAGGTGCTGAAATCCTGTACGCCAGCTTTCACTTGCGCCACGGTTGGGTTTTGTTTTACATTAGAAAAAAAACTGTATGCAATATTTTCTGCATCTAAAACGGCTGTTACTTTTTCTACTACGCCAAATTTTATCAAGTCTTTGTCGGTAACGATAAATACTTTCTTTAGGCCTCTTTTTTTAATTTCGTCTGCAAGAACAGATCTGCTTCCTGCCCCATAATAGGACATCTCGTTTAAAATAATTCGTTTAATGGTACTCATAAATTTGGGTATATATTTGTTTTATTATTTGCTGTTAAGCTTTAATTTATAGGCGATTAGCGAATAAAATCTTTATAAACTATAGGCTATAAATTAAAACAGTAAATTATTTTCCAGACTATTTTAAAAAAAAATATACGAGAAAAACACCAACTGAATATCGAAAATTATCCAGTAGCTAATCCTTTTTTTAAGGATTTACTGTAAAAAAAGAAGAATCAACATAGTTTGTTGTAAAGAAGAGATTATCTGCTTTTTTTACCAGACAGCTTCTTCTTCATAGACAACTTCAACTCTGGCGTTTACTGTTGCTAGTGCTTTTTCTAATAGGATTTCAATTTTATCTTCTATCGCTTTTGCGTTTGGAATTTTTGTGAAGTCAATAGCTTTTCTGATTCCTCCCATTTTGAAACCTCTTTTTCGCATTGCAATTTTAAAGCCTAGTGGGAATGGCAATTGAAACATAGTTTTGACTAATTCAACGATTGATTCTTGACAGATTTTTGCTTGTTCAAAATTTCCGGATTCATAATGTTTTTTGATAGCGACAATGATTTCAGGATAAATACTAGCGGTTCCCACCATACAGCCATCCATTCCGAATTGAAGTGCATTCAAAAACATTTCTTCTCTTCCGATGAATAATTTGGTAGAGATTTTTTTGGACTTAACGGTATTTAACATTTGCATCATCGTAACTCCATTTGCACCAGAGTCTTTTATAGCTATAACCTTAGGGTTTTCAAAAAGTTGTTGCATTACGGCATCACTTATTGGAGTAGCGAAAAGAGGAATGTTGTAAGCAACGATGTTAATTCCTGTTTGATTTATGACTTCCTCGAAGTGTTTTATTAAATCATTGTCAGATGTAGAATAAAAGTATGGAGGAGCAATAATGACAGATTTTATTCCTAATTTTTGATATTCTTTTATAAGCTGGATAGAATCATAGGAACAAGAAGTTGTTGCTCCTGGTAAAACAGGAACTTTATCTTTTACTACCTCAAGAACCGCTTTAGTCACAGCAATACTATCTTCAATAGAAAAATGAATACCCTCACCTATCGAACTCACTGGAAATAAGCCATCAACTCCGGAATCAAGTAAAAATTGGGTTAATTTTTTTGTTTCTTCAATGTTTATGCTTCCGTCTGGGTGAAGAGGAGTAAGCATAGCTGGAATAACACCTTTGATATTCATAGTTTTTTATTTTAATGTTATTTATTTTGGTGGATTCAAGTAATAAAATAGATAGAACTTGTTCCTTGTTATTATTAGAGGAGATCTCTAGTAATTTGGACCGTAAATTATTTTTTTCTTTTTTTCCTTTGACTTCAGGTTTTGTAGGAGGGAATTGTGCTAAATTTGGGTGACAAAATCATTAACGATTGCGTCTTTTTCGGCCATATCTTTAGAAAGTGTTCCTTACCCTTGCCAAATCAGTTCTTTCTTTTTGGTATCCATAATAATTTATTTAAAATTTTATTATTTTTTTCCAACGCAAAAGAGACATGGTTGTCCTGTACCTGTCTACATATAAGCTGTTTACATCTTTTTTTTATATAGTAAAATTCAATAAATAAAACAGAGAAAAACATGATCTATATCAGTTTTTTTAGTGCTTAACCACCTACAACGTTTGAGATTTTCAACATTAAGAATTTCAAACGTTGTAATTAAAAAAAATTAACAATTTTATTTAAAAAAAAGACATGTCTAAAATCTGTAATTTTAGATATGGAATCATTCAAAGGAGGGAGTATTATAGATTTTTTTGACACGTTCAAAACAGATTTAGTTTGTTTAGAATATTCGGCTTCGATATAATGGAAAGGAAATTTTAAATACTCAAAATGTAATCACACGAAGTTTACAATTCGTAAGTTGAATTTTGCCAGAGATTGCAATTTGTGCCATCATGTTGAAAGTCCTAACTGCCTATAGAATTTTTCATAAAGTTAAGTTTGGCACACGAAAAGCTTTCGGTATTGTTTTCGAAATGGGTGCTACCACCAAAAGTTTATCTTCCTCACAAATGGCAAAACGCTATTCTATTAAGTTGGCCAACCGCTTGGTTATTCATGTATAAAGTTCGTTTGGCTATGAAAAGCAGTGAGTTAAATCCAATTGTCGGTACGGTTTATGTAGATGAATTTGTATATGGAGGTAAGGAGGATTTGAAACAAGGTAGATGCAATAATAGCAAGAAAAAGAAAATTGTTGTAGCTGTTGAAATTGATGATAAAGGCAGTGTGAAAAGAGCCTATTTTAAGAGAATTGACGATTATTCTTCGGATGAATTAGGTTAAATTTTTCACAGTCATATATCAACAGCAGCAAAAGTTAAAACAGGTAAGTGGACTGGCTATAAACCTCTAAGAAATGAATATAATATTAAACAAATTAAAAGTAATAAATCAGATTTTTTCGAGATTAATACCATTATTCATCAATTGAAATCATGGTTAAGAAGTGTTTATTCTTGGATACACGAGCAAAAATATTGAGAGGTATTTGGATGAATACAGTTATCAATTAAACAGGTCAATTCACAAATAAACTATGTTTGACAATCTAATTGTAAGAATGATGAATCGAAAGTGTATTAATTTACAGTCAATTAAAATAAGTAAATAACTGTAAACCTCTAAAAATAAAAAGAACTTGTTCCTTGTTATTATTAGAGGAGATTTTTAGTAATTAAGATCGTAAATTATTTTTTCTTTTCTTTTTTCTCTTTCACTTCAGGTTTTGCTGGAGGGAATTGTGCCAAAATTTGAGTGACAAAATCATTAACGATTGCGTCTTTTTCGTTCATGTCTTTAGAAAGAGTTCCAGATCCTTCACCTTGCCAAATCAGTTCTTTCTTTTTGGCATCGATAAGGTCTATGTACAATGTTCCTTCAGTTGACGATGAAACGTAAGTATGTCCTCCATACATATAAGGATTCCATCCCCATCCCCATCCGTAGCCATAAGCGGCACTGAATTGGTTCACACTGATTTCTTCTTTTGATTTAGTGAAAATATTTACCAATAAATCAGGATTATCACTTTTGGTCAATCCTTTGGACTGTAATTGTCTGTCGATAGCATTCAGGATTCTTTTTTTGTCCAAATCGGAAATTTCGACTTTGTCAATTCCAGATTTCATAAACGCAAACGTTTTATATTGAGCAAAATCTACCGATTTGTCATAATCAGAATATACTTTTACAGTGTCACAAGAAACAACCATGAAAAGTAATAGCAAAGGCAAGAGTTTGAATGTTTTCATCTTTTTTATGATTTATGTTGCTAAAAACTAATCGCAAATATCGTACCAATTAATTTATTCTAAATTAGTCAAAAAAAATCACTTTTGCAATGAAACGGTTAAATACATTGCTTATACTCATTAGACTGATTTATTTTGAAAAAGTTTAATTCAACACTGGGGTGTAATTCTATTTGAATAAAAAATGAAACATATAGGGACATAGATTTCATAGATAATCTGAAAAGGATGAATAGAAATAGCACTATTTTTACTTCGTCAATTCGCCCTTCGGTCTAGGGTCACATAGATGATTGCTATGTGAGAAGTGAAACGGTTATCTAGCTCTTAAAAAAAACTATAAATTCTATGTTTCTATGTGTTAAAAAATAATTTCATCCAATTGGTTAATTCAGCAATTCGTCATCCACTAAATTTGGAAGTGTAACTTTCAGCAAAGGTTCAGCTTCCATAGCTCTTCTTATTGCAAAAACCGCTCCTTCGTTTCTTGCCCAGCTACGTCTTGATATTCCGTTATTGACATCCCAAAACAGCATTGAAGCTAAGCGTCTAGAAGCTTCTTTGGTACCGTCCAGAACCATCCCGAAACCACCGTTGATGACTTCGCCCCAGCCAACACCACCGCCATTGTGGATGGATACCCAGGTTGCGCCGCGAAAACTGTCGCCAATTACGTTTTGGATAGCCATATCTGCCGTAAAACGGGAGCCGTCATAAATATTTGAAGTTTCCCTGTAAGGAGAATCAGTCCCCGAAACATCGTGGTGATCACGTCCTAAAACAACTGCACCAATCTCGCCTTTGGCAATCGCCTGATTGAAAGCTTCGGCAATTTTTACTCGGCCTTCGGCATCGGCGTATAGGATTCGGGCTTGAGAACCTACAACCAATTTGTTTTCCTGTGCGCCTTTTATCCACTGAATATTATCCTGCATTTGTTGCTGAATTTCATCGGGAGCCGTTTTGGTCATTTCTTCCAAAACTTGGCAGGCAATAGCATCTGTTTTGGCCAAATCTTCAGGATTTCCAGAGGTACAAACCCAACGGAAAGGCCCAAAACCGTAGTCAAAACACATTGGTCCCATTATGTCCTGCACATAACTCGGATATCTGAAATCTATATTGTTTTCGGCCATAACAGCTGCACCAGCACGCGAAGCTTCCAGTAAAAAAGCGTTTCCGTAATCAAAGAAATAGGTTCCTTTGGCCGTGTGTTTATTAATGGCCGCTGTATGACGACGCAATGTTTCCTGTACTTTTTCTTTGAATAAATCAGGATTATTAGCCATCATTTCATTGGCATTTTCAAATGAAATTCCAACCGGATAATACCCGCCTGCCCAAGGATTATGGAGCGAAGTTTGGTCGGAACCCAAATCGATATAAAGGTTTTCTTTATCAAATCGTTCCCAAACATCTACCACATTTCCGAGGTAAGCGATGGAAACGGTTTCGTTATTGGCTTTCGCCAAATTTACTCGTTGCACCAATTCGTCAAGGTTCTCGATTACTTCATTAATCCAGCCTTGACTGTGGCGAATGTGGGTGATTTTTGGATTCACTTCGGCACAAACTGTGATACAGCCTGCAATATTTCCGGCTTTGGGTTGCGCACCGCTCATTCCGCCAAGTCCAGAAGTTACAAATAATCCTCCTTTTGGACTGCGTTTTATTTTTCGGAAACCATTCAAAACCGTGATTGTTGTTCCGTGCACAATTCCTTGCGGACCAATGTACATATAACTGCCTGCGGTCATTTGTCCGTATTGGGAAACACCCAATGCGTTCATTCTTTCCCAATCATCGGGTTGGGAATAATTTGGGATTACCATTCCGTTGGTTACCACAACTCTAGGAGCTTCTTTGTGCGAAGGAAACAATCCCATCGGATGGCCAGAATACATTGTTAATGTTTGCTCATCGGTCATTTCAGACAAGTATTTCATCGTCAGTAAATATTGCGCCCAGTTTGAGAAAACAGCTCCGTTCCCACCATAAGTAATTAATTCGTGTGGATGTTGTGCCACCACATAATCCAGATTGTTCTGAATCATAAGCATGATGGCTTTCGCCTGTTCGCTTTTCCCTGGATATTCGGATATTGGACGGGCATACATTCTATAATCGGGACGAAAACGGTACATATAAATTCGTCCGTAAGTCTCGAGTTCGTACTTGAATTCCGGCAATAATTCGGCGTGATGTTTGGGTTCAAAATAGCGTAAAGCATTTCGAAGTGCCAGTTTTTTCTCGTCGTCGGTTAAAATTTCTTTCCGTTTTGGCGCATGGTTGATATTGGTTTCATACGGTTTTGGAAGAGGCAATATTGAGGGAATTCCTTGTTGTATTTGTTCTTGAAAAGTCATTTTTCCTAGTTTAAAATCTAAAAATAATCGATTTAATCTTTGTGCATGAGATTGACAAAGTGAGAATGCTTATAGCATAAACTATACCAAAAGTTTGATATTCTGATGAAAGAAATTCCAAGGTCTAAAATCGCCCAGATTTGTCATTCCGAGGAATGAGGAATCTTCGTTGTAAAATCGATAAAGATTCCTCATTCCTCGGAATGACAAAATTGTGGTCATACTTTGAGCAGAAAATCAAGTTTCTAATTCTGTGTTCTGAAATCTATATTCTTTTCTCTTTATTCTATTTTCTAATATTTCCTGTTTTCTTATCAAATCCGTACGGACAATGACGACAGCCACTTTTGCAGCAATATCCTCTTTTTAGATGGTATTTTTCGGTAAAGCATTTGTAACCTTCGGGAGTAAAATAAAAATCTTCACCTTCGATTAATTTATTTTCATTACTTTGTTCAGCCATTCTGTTTTTGTGCTTGAAAACCGTTATTGATTCTCATTAATTATTGTTTGGATTTACAACCGACTGATTGTGTTTTTCTTTAATTTGAGCTAAATAACCTTTACAAATCTATAAATTTTAAAATCAATGTTTGTTATTGTTGTCAAATTTTTAATACCGAAAGGATATCGCGGGTTGACTGTTTTTCCTTTTGTGTTTATTAAATATTCGTTTGACTCCCAAAATGAAACTTTGATAAATCACGAAAAAATACATCTCCGGCAACAATTAGAATTGCTTATTTTACCTTTTTTTATTTGGTATATTGTCGAATATGCGGTACGTTTGTTACAGTACAAAAACACTAATTTGGCCTATCGAAATATCTGTTTTGAAAGAGAGGCTTACGCCAATGAACGGAATTTGGGTTATCTTAAAAAGCGACCATTTTTTAGGTTTTTAAGTTATTTGCATAAAAAAAGAATTTAGAATGCGTGTTATACCCCCAAAGCGCGCAATGCGTTTGGCAAAGAACATTAAACTTTGCGGTTAAAATCTCTAAGTAATTCATTTTAAAAACTAAAAATTTTGAATCAAAAAATCACTTACAGTCTCCCAAATGGAATTTCTCTCGAAATCAAAAGAGAAGATTTGCTACATCCTTTTGTTTCCGGAAATAAATACAGGAAAATGAAGTACAATCTGATTCAGGCCAAGTCAGAAAATCATGACACACTACTCACTTTTGGTGGGGCTTATTCCAACCATATAGCCGCCGCAGCCTATGCCGGAATGCACTACGGTTTCAAGACCATTGGGGTAATTCGCGGTGACGAACTTGGCGATAAAATTGACGAAAACCCAACTTTGAGATTTGCAAAGGAATGTGGTATGCAATTCGAGTTTGTGACAAGAGAATCCTATCGGAATAAAACTGAATCGGATTTTCTTGATGGGCTTCATCAGAAATTTGGTTCCTTTTATCTTGTTCCCGAAGGCGGTACCAATGAATATGCCATAAGAGGTTGCGAAGAAATACTGACCAAAGAAGATACCGAGTTCGATTATGTATGTTGTGCAGTTGGGACAGGAGGTACCATTTCGGGGATTATCAACAGTGCGTTGTCACACCAAAAAGTTTTAGGATTTCCAGCGTTAAAAGGAGATTTTTTAAAAGATGAAATTCGTAAATTTGCCCTTGGTGAGAATTGGGAATTAATTACCAACTATCATTTTGGGGGCTATGGAAAGGTAAGTGACGAATTGATTCTGTTTATTAATGAATTTTATAAACAGACACACGTACCATTGGATCCCGTTTATACAGGAAAGATGGTTTTTGGCGTTATAGATTTAATACAAAAGAACTACTTTACTGATAATGCCAAAATTTTATTGATTCATACCGGGGGTTTGCAAGGAATCGATGGGATGAATGTGCTTTTAAAAAACCAAAACAAAACATTGATTAATGTTGGAAGGGAAAATAATTTGAAATAATACCCAAATATACCATATATGTTGAAAAAAATAACCTTATTTCTTTTAATTGGGACAATAATCGGATGCGGTTCTTCGAAACCGGCTATCGTTACAACAAAACAACCTGTAGGATGGAAATATTCAAAACCTATTCAAAACACTAGTAGTGACAACACATCAAAATCAACTGCTCCTTCAGCTTCAACGACTTCAAAACCATTAACGGTAAATGAAGCAACCAAAGCCTATATCGCGCAATACAACACAGTTGCGATGAGCAATATGAAACTTTATGGAATTCCAGCAAGTATTATTTTGGCGCAGGGAATTTTGGAATCGGGGGCGGGTAAAGGTGATTTGGCAATGAATGCTAATAATCATTTCGGAATCAAATGCCATAATGACTGGACAGGAAATAAGGTGTATAAAGACGATGATTCGCCAAATGAGTGTTTCCGAAAATACAGTCAAGCCTCGGAATCCTACCAAGATCACGCTTTGCTTTTAACCGGAAAAAAAAGATATGCCAATTTGTTTGCCTTGCCTAGGGGAGATTATAAGGCTTGGGCCAAAGGTTTGAGAGAAGCTGGGTATGCGACAGATCCTAAATATCCTGAGAAATTAATCAGTTATATTGAAACCTACAATTTGAACCAATATGATAATAAAGTTTTGGGGAAAATTACAAAAGACGAATCAAAAGTATTGATTGAGGATAATTTTGGAATCGATGAAACAAGTTTGTATGAAATTCAGAAAGGGGATACTTTGTATTCGGTTTCCAAAAAATTCAATTTAACCGTAGAAGAATTAAAACAGAAAAATAATTTAATTGATAATGCACTTTATGTTGGACAGAAGTTGGTAGTGAAGTGAGTTTTTAATCTAATAATCAGATAATCCAACAATCTAAAGTCAAAAATCTAAAATCATAATGTTATACCAAAGAAGCAGTCAGCTTTTTGCTGAAGCAGAAAAAGTAATCCCGGGAGGAGTAAATTCACCGGTAAGGGCTTTCAAAGCCGTGGGCGGAACGCCAATATTTGTAAAAAGTGCCAAAGGAGCCTACTTGTATGATGAGGATGGAAACCGTTTAATCGATTATATCAATTCATGGGGACCAATGATTTTGGGACATGCTTATGAGCCTGTGGTGCAATCCATTATTGAAAAAGCCAAATTAGGAATGTCTTTCGGGATGCCAACCGAACTGGAAACTCAAATTGCAGTTCTAGCTGTTTCGATGGTTCCGAATATTGATAAAATTCGTTTTGTGAATTCGGGGACAGAAGCCTGTATGAGTGCGGTGCGATTGGCACGCGGATTTACCAAAAGAGATAAAATTATCAAATTTTCCGGTTGTTATCACGGTCATTCCGATTCGTTTTTGATTCAGGCGGGGAGTGGTGCGGTGACTTTTGGAACTCCAAACAGTCCAGGTGTGACTGCAGGTACAGCCAAAGATACTTTACTTGCCAAATACAATGATTTAGGAAATGTAAAAGAGTTAATCGAAGCCAATAAAAATGAAATCGCTGCTATAATTATCGAGCCTGTTGCAGGGAACATGGGATGTATCCCGCCGGTTAAAGGGTTTTTGGAAGGATTACGTGAGTTGTGTACGGCAAACGGAATTCTGCTGATTTTTGATGAGGTAATGACAGGCTTTAGATTAGCAAGAGGTGGCGCGCAAGAGCTGTTAAATATCAATGCTGATATCGTTTGTTTCGGAAAAGTAATCGGGGGCGGACTTCCTGTTGGGGCTTTTGCGGCACGCGCCGAAATCATGAATTATTTGGCTCCATTGGGACCTGTTTACCAAGCGGGAACTTTGTCAGGAAATCCATTGGCTATGGCGGCTGGCTTGGCGATGCTGCAGGCATTGGACAGTGATCGTGAAATTTTCAAAAGATTGGAGGAAAAAACAGCTTATTTGGGAGATGGAATCGAGAGGGTTTTGAAAGCTAATAATGTAGCTTTCACCATCAACAGAGTGGGGTCGATGATTTCGGTTCATTTTGATGCGAATCCGGTAACCGATTTTAAAACGGCTGGAAATGGTGATAATGAAACCTTCAAAAAGTTTTTCCATGGATTGGTTGCCGAAGGAGTTTATATCGCACCATCGGCTTACGAAACTTGGTTCATCACCGATGCACTGACTTACGAAGATTTAGATTTCACCATTAATGCTATAGATAAAGTTTCTAAAACTTTCTAAATAGTGCTTAATATAAACAAAAATTCCACTAATTATCACAAATTAATCTGTGATAATTAGTGGAATTGCTTCGCCTGTTCGCTTCGCTCGGGTTGTGTTTAATTTCCTGCGAAAATCATTCTTTGCTCCAGCCTTTTCTTCCGTTGTTTCGCATTTTGTTTTTCATGTTTTCTTTATTTTCTTCTCTAATATCAAGCCATTTTTTATATTGTTCATCTGATAAAATAGCTTTCATCTTGGTTTCTGTATCTATTTTTTCGGCTTGCATTTTAGTTTTTAATGCTTCTCTTTCTTCAGTGGTTAATTTAGTTCCATTGGCTTTTTGGGTTTGTGCTTGAGTTTTTAGGTCTTTGGCTTTTGCGCTTTTTTCCGCCAAAAGTTTACCTACGGCTTCCTGTTGTTTGGTGTCCAGATTCAGTTCTTTGGTTAGGTTAGCCAAGTGTTTTTGTTGGAAGTCATCAGGAGTTCTTTTTCCCATTGGCTCACCTCCCATTGCCTCTCTCTTTTCTCTAATGTTTTCTATGTTTTCTTCTCTGATATCGAGCCATTTTTTATATTGCTCGTCAGACAGAATGGCTTTCATTTTAGCTTCTGTGTCGGTTTTTTCGGCTTGCATTTTAGCTTTAAGAGCTTCTCTTTCTTCAGGAGTTAATTTTTCACCACCGGCTTTTCGAGTGTGAGTTTTAGTTTTTACATTTTGTGCTTTCGCGCTTTTCTCCGCCAAAAGTTTACCTACGGCTTCCTGTTGTTTGGTATCCAGATTCAGTTCTTTGGTTAGATGAGCCAGATGTTTTTGTTGACGTTGTTCCGGAGTCATTCTCTGAGAGTAACCTTTCTTTTGAGGTGGTGTGGTTTCTTGAGCAAATCCGGTTAATCCCAATCCTAATACTAAGGCAATAATTAATCTTTTCATAATTTTTAATAATTTATAGTTAATATTAAATTGATAATCAATTATTTGTATGTACTAATTTATGAAAAACGAATTATATTATTTGAAATTGTATGTTATATCATTTATATTTTCTGACTGCTCCAAATATTTTTATGACATTCAAGTATTAAATCGAATAAGCCACTATGAACATCAAAGTCGTAGTGGCTTATTAGATTGATTATTTTTGGAATAAGGGAGAATTAATTAAAACCCGCCGCCGTTATTATTTCCGCCAAAACCACCTCCGTTATCATTTCCTCCATCTCTTCTTTCTTGCATTCTTTGTCTCATTCGGTCTTCATTTTCCTGTCTTGATGTGGTATATTTTTTAAACTGGTCTGCATTTAAGATGGCTTTCAATTTGTTGTCAGTATCTTCTCTTTCAGTCTGCATCGCAGTTCTAAATGCATTTCTTTGTTCGTCGGTCATTTTTTCACCGCTTGTTCTTTGAGCTTCTCTTTTGGCTCTGGCTTCCTGTGCTTTCACACTTTTTTCAGTCAAAAGCTTATTTACGGCTTCTTGTTGTTTGGAGTCCAGGCTTAAATCTTTGGTCATTCTTTCAACTTGTTTTTGAACACGTTGTTCCGGAGTCATGTTTTGCATGTCTCCTCTGTTACCTCTTGGTGAACTTTCCTGAGCAAAACAAGTCATTCCAACTCCTAATACTAGGGCAATAATTAATTTTTTCATTTTTTTTACGTTTTAAGGATTATTTTCGTAAGACTAATATAAGTATCAAAGGTTTAACGAAAAAACTAAATTTTATATTTTTTTCGATGGATAACTTTCGATTTAATCATTTTCGAATTGTATTTTTGAAATTGAGTTTTTAGGAGCAGAAAAATTAGGCATTTTAATAGACATTGGTCCCGCTGTTCATTACAAACGAAGTTCACTGAACTCCGCTTAAAATGAAAGTTGAGTGAAGTAATCTTTTTATTTTTAAAGAAAAAATAAAAAGGATTTTCATTGCCATCGGGGCTAAAAATCAACATTTTTGTTTTTTTGTTATCATTCAAAAAAAACATTTTAAGCATCAAACTCCGATTTTGGAAATTATTAAAAATTAAAAACATGATATCCGTTCAAGAAGCATTTTCGATATTAGAACATAATTTGCCTGCTTTGCACAAAGTAGCGCTTCCTCTTTTTAAGGCACGAAAACATATTTTGGCCGAGTCTCTTTTTTCGCCCATCAATATGCCGCCTTTTCGACAATCGGCGATGGATGGTTATGCGTTGTGTCTGCACAATGCTTTGGTTTATGAAATTGTTGGCGAAGTAAAAGCCGGGGATTCACATCTAGTCGAATTACTTCCCGGGCAAGCAGTGAAAATTTTTACCGGAGCAGCAGTACCAAATTCAGCTCAGGCCGTAATCCAGATTGAAAAGGTTTCGGCAAACGGAACACAATTATTGTTGGAAGAATTGGTCTCCCCTGATACGAATGTTCGTCCCATTGGTGAACAAATTTCAAAAGGTGATTTGGCGCTCGAAAAAGGAACTTTGCTGAACGCTGCCGCCATTGGTTTCTTGGTAGGACTTGGTTTTACGAACATTAGTGTATATCAAAAACCAAGAGTGGGAATTGTGGTTACCGGAAACGAATTGTCAAAACCCGGAACACCACTTGAATATGGAAAAGTGTATGAAAGCAACGGAATTATGCTGCAATCGGCATTAGCTGATGCGTTTTATGATGAAGTGACTTTGTATGAAGTCAATGATGATTTTGAAAATACCAAAAGCAAACTGCAAGACGCATTGACAAGTAATGATTTGGTGTTGGTTTCTGGCGGAATATCAGTAGGAGATTACGATTTTGTGGCTCGTGCTTTAAAAGAACTTCAAGTAGAAACTTTATTTTATAAAGTCAATCAAAAACCGGGAAAACCTTTGTTTGCAGGTAAACGGAATGATAAAATGGTTTTTGCTTTACCGGGAAATCCAGCCGCCTGTCTGACTTGTTTTTATGTGTATGTTTTGCCTACTTTGGACATCATGTCTGGTGCGGAGGCGAATTATCAACAAGCCGTTTTGCTTTCAATCGGCCACGATTATGAAGTAAAAAATACCCGTTCGCAGTTCTTGAAAGCGAACATCAGTAATGGGGAAGCCGAGATTTTGACACATCAAAACTCATCTATGCTCAATTCTTTCTCAGTCTCAAACGGATTGGTATATGTTCCGAACGGGCATTACGAATTGAAAAAAGGAGATACCGTTGAGGTATATTTGCTGTAACTTTATTTCGTTTCTATAAAAATATCCGATAATTTGCATACCATACAATGTAAATTATCGGATATTTTATATTGTACACAGTTAAAAATATCGGATAATTTGTCTTTTTGATTTTCCTTTAGAATTCTGGTGGTGGAAAAAAATGGATTTGTTGTTTTAAGTGTTTTTGAGCCAATACTTCTCGACAAGAAGAACAATTGCAACTCCGATAATATAAGTCAGTAAATCAATCCAGGAGAATGAGGTTCCTATGACTATTCGCGCGATTTTTGATTGTTCCAAATGTAGCTTTTCGACAATATTAAATAATTGAAGAAATTCTACAGTGAAAGAAAAGATTAATACAAAAATTGCAACAGGCAAAACAGGCAATTTGAGAAACGATTTTATGAAACAATAAACTAGAATCACCACCAAAACATCTCCGAGATATGGTCTGATAAAACTGTCGTTCACGAAAAGTGCAATTAAAACTTCTACCAGAAAAATTAAGATGGTATAGATGAAGTAGGTTTTGTTGAATGTGAGCATTTTGGGATTTGTCGTATTATTCATTAATGTTCTTGAAGTGTATAAATGTAATAAAAATCACCTGCTATTTTCTGTTTTTTCTTTAAGAATAAATGTTGTTTTTGCTAAAAAAAATCAACCATTAAAACTTGTGAGATTAAAAATATTCCTTCAAGCGAGGTGACTAAATTTTGTTTCAGCGTTAAGGTTTCAATAAAATTCAAAAGGTTGTATCTTGCGGCCTTTTAAAACAACAACAAAATATAATGAAACAGCAATGTGTAATTTTTGATATGGATGGTGTAATCTGTCACACAAATCCAGATCATGCAATAGCTTTTAAAGCATTCTTTGATAAGTATGAAATTCCTCATTCGGAGCAGGAGTTTGAAGAGCATATGTACGGAAAACATAATGGGTATATCATGTCGCATTTTTTTAAGCGTCCAATTTCCGGTGAGGAACTTAGACAATTGGAAGATGAAAAAGAATCAATGTTTCGTGAAATTTATAAAGATAAAGTAGAAACAATTCCGCATTATTTAGAGTTTTTGGAGGAACTTAAATCACATAATTTTAAAACTGCCGTTGGGACATCTGCTCCGCGTGCGAATCTTGATTTGATTGTAAAGGCTTTGCAAATTGAAGACAAAATGGATTCGATGATGGCAAGCGAAGATGTGAAAACGCATAAACCAAACCCCGAAGTTTATTTGAAATCGGCTGAACGTGTGGGTGTTGCTCCGTCTGACTGTGTTGTTTTTGAAGATTCTTTTTCGGGAGTTAGCGCAGCTCTTAATGCCGGAATGAAAGTTGTGGGCGTTTTGAGTTCGCACACAAAAGAACAACTGCCTCCTTGTGACTTTTACATCAACGATTACAGTGAGGTAAATGTGGAGAAGATTTTGGATTTATTGAAGAGTTAGCCCGTTTATACTTTAAGTGCCAAATTGCATAATTATTTTTTCTCGCAAAGGTGCAGAGACGCAAAGTAGCAAACCATTTTTTTATTGATTTTTGAAATTGCTGTTGTAAAGTAGTTTTGCGTGAGGGCAATGTCATTAAGTTAAGCGTTTTTTATGTCATTTCGACGAAGGAGAAATCGCATAACGTGAGTCACTAGTGAGATTCCTCGTGCCTCGGAATGACAAAACGATGGTTTTATATCCTTACCTTAATGACATTGCGCGTGAGGGATAGAAGCTAGCTACCAAAGTAGCGCGTATAGCCCGACCCCGTTGTACAAAGGGGCGTATAAACGCAACAGTTGATTGGCCCCTTTGTACAACGGGGGCACGCCCACACGAGTTTTAGCGAACTGACGAAGAAGTAAATAATTTTTAGAGAACTAAACTTCTACTGGTTCTTGATTTTCTTCAATTTCATCCTCGTCCATTCCTATCCAAGAGAGGAAAAATTTATAGCCCAAAATGAGGATTACAGCGCCGAGGAATAGTCCGATGAATCCGTTGAAAATGAATCCGCCAATGGCACCAAGAAATATTACGAGCATTGGTGCTGGTGGATTGCCTCTTCCCAAGAATATGGGTTTTAGGATATTGTCGGAAATCATTGTGATACCAATCCAGATGGTTAGGAGCGTCGCTGTTGTAGTGTCGGTAACCGAAAACATATAGATAACCACTGGAATGGCGATGGGACCAATTCCGACTTGAATAATTGCAAGAACAAGACAGATTATTGTAAAAATCCCAGCGAAAGGTACGCCTGCCATAAAGAATCCCACGCCAACCATTAATGATTGAATTAAAGCTACGCCCAAAAATCCTTTTACCACATTGCGGATGGTGGCTACGGTGATTAAGGCGTAATGTTCGCCCTTTTTGCCTATCAATTTGATGAAAATACTTTTGGAAACTGCAGTCAGCGATTCAGAATACAACAGTAATCCCATTGCAATGATAATGGAAAAGATGAATTGAAGGATGCCTTTTCCTATTCCGGCCAACGCCAATAATAGCCATTCGCCAACGACTTTTAATTGGTCGGAATATTTAATGATCACTTTGGAAGCATCCACAGAGGCTGTTTGCCAAATATCTAATATGGGTTTTGTGAACGCAGGCCAGTCTTTGGTGGTTTCTCCTGGTGGCGGAATTAGATGTCCGTTTGCCTGATAGGAAGCGGTAAAATTGTTGATTTCTTCGTATAAGGATTGGGTTACCAATATACTAGGGATTACCAGAATACTGATTAAAAGTAAGGCGAGGAAAATAGTAGCCAAAATCTTTTTGCCTCTGAAAAGTTTTACTATGGCTTCGTAAATCGGGCTCAATGCCACAGCAATAACAATCGCCCAAACGATGATTAGAACAAAGGGTTTAAGAATGTCATAGCACCAGCCAATAAGTAAAAACAATACGCCAAGACGGATGAGGGTATCGACTATTTTTTCGAATTTCAAACTGTTGAAAGTGTAGCTGCTTTGTTTCATGCTTTGATTGTTAATAGGTGACAATTTGATTATTATGCTAATCTAATTAAAATACGTTAATTAGCAATGGCACTTATTGATGTCTTTAGCAGAAAGTTTCCTGTTTCTTGAAATCTTTGCAGAAAAATAATTTTAAAATAATGGTTGGTTTACATACAAATTAAATTGCTGTTTCGTATTTTTACTAAATTGACATTTTGATGCAAATCAATACTTTAATGAGATGTATTCTTGGGTCGAATATTGTAAATTATAAAAATCTGTTTATGAAAATAGCACTTTATACTAACGAATTCCCTCCAAATATCTATGGCGGAGCAGGAGTACATATTGATTTTTTAAGCCAAGAATTGGCCAGATTGGCACAAGTTGAGGTTCGGTGTTTTGGTGACCAAAAGGAAAATAAGGATTCCATGCATGTGGAAGGAATCAATTCCTGTTTGACAAAAATGGTCGACCCAGAAAATGAACACATCAAAATGTATCATAATTTGAGTCGAAATGTCGAAATGGCTCAGGCTACACCAAAAGCCGATATTGTGCATTGCCATACTTGGTACACGCATTTGGCAGGTGTTTTTACAAGAGAATTGCTTCAGGTACCGTTGATATTGACAACTCACAGTCTGGAAACCCACCGCCCGTGGAAAGTAGAACAGTTGGGTAATGGTTATTTTATGTCCAGATGGATTGAAACTAATGCGTACAAATCTGCGGATGGCGTGATTGCCGTAAGCGAACAAATGAAAGTTGATGTGGTCGAAGCTTATGGTGTTGATCCCAAAAAAGTGACTGTAATACATAACGGAATTGATCCCGAATTTTATAAACCAACTTTTGACGATAATTTACTGAGAGAGTACGGAATCGATCCGAGTATTCCGTTTGTGCTTTTTGTGGGAAGGATTACGCGTCAAAAAGGGATTTCGCAATTGATAGAAGCCTGTCAGTATTTTAATGAAGATTGTCAGATAGTGCTTTGCGCAGGTGCGCCCGATACCGAAGAAATTGCCAAAGAAACAGCAACGTTGATCGACGAACTGAAAGCAAAAAGAAAAGGGGTAATCTTAATTTCTGAAATGTTGCCACGCGAAAAAGTGAAAGTGTTGTACAGCCATGCAAGGGTTTTTGCCTGTCCTTCGTTATACGAACCTTTTGGAATCATCAATCTCGAGGCGATGTCTTGTGAAACGCCGGTTGTTGGTAGTCATGTTGGTGGTATTCCAGAGATTATTGTTGAAGGTGAAACCGGATATTTGATTCCGCTGGAAAGCGTTTCGAGAACTAATTTCAATCCGCTTAACCCGACAGCTTTCCAAAAAGATTTTGCGGCTAAAGTAAATGCTTTGTTGGAAAATGAGGAATTGGCAACCAAGATGGGGAAAGCTGGGCGCGTACGTGTTTTAGAGAAATTCAGTTGGGAATCCATTGCCAAAACGACCTACAATTATTATCAGGAAGTTATAGCCAGATTCGAGAAAGAGACAGCTTAGATAATGTGATAATTAGGTAATTTGAAAATTAGATAATTAACCGCAAGGTTCGCAAGGCAGGCGCAATGAACGCAAAGCTTTGTGAACTTTGCGGTTTTTCTTTGTGAACTTTGCTGTTAAATTCGGCCTCGGATGTCAAATTTTTATAACAAAATAAATCTGCTAATTCTATTTTTTAATTTTTCATAAACTTTCATTTCGTTATATTTGCAAAAGTATAACGAAAAACACCGACTTTGAAGATTAAAAGCAAAATTTGGATTGAAACCGAAGACGGAATTCTAATCAGCGAAGGACGCATTCAATTGTTAAAGAAGATTGAGTCCACGGGTTCGCTCAATAAAGCCGCCAAGGAAATGAATATTTCGTACCAAAAGGCATGGAAATTGATAGACGCTTCCAATAAAGTTTCGAAAGAGCCTTTAGTAGCAACTCAAGTTGGCGGGAATAAAGGAGGAGGAACTGTTGTGACTCCGTATGGTAAATCACTTATTGAATCTTTTGAAAAAATTAATGTTGCTTGTTGGGAATTTTTGGATGCCCAACTCGAGAAACATTCTTTATAAAAATGGAAAATAAAATAACAGCAATACTTTTGGCTGGCGGGAAGAGCCAACGTATGGGGACAGATAAAGGCTTGTTGGATTTGAATGGAAAAACATTTATCCAGCATGTTTGCGATGCACTGAGACCAATCGTTGGGTCCAATATTTTAATTGTTTCTGCCAATAATAAGTATGATGATTTAGGTTTTCTCAGAGTCGAAGATATAATTGAAAACAAAGGTCCGGTTGGCGGACTCTACACCGGCCTGAAACAATCAAAAACAAAAGTAAATCTTGTTTTGAGTGTTGATGTTCCGTTGGTAACAACAGAATTGTTGGAATGGTTGCTGAAAAATCACGATGAAACTTTTATGGTTACACAAACAAAAAACGGAGACAAAACCAGTCCGCTCATAGGGGTTTACGACCGCTCGATGCAAACTGTTTTTGGAGAACATCTGTACGGAGATCAGCTTAAATTGCGCCGGGTGATTGAGGAGGTTAGACACCAAACGATTGAAATTCCTGCAGCATGGAGCAATCAAGTGCAGAATATAAACACAAAAGAAGAATATCAAAATTTAATTAAATGACCATAACGCTAAAATATTTTGGTTTACTCGCTGATATAACGCAATTAAAAGAGGAACAATTCACTTTTGATGAAGAGGCCATTTCAGTCTCGGCATTAAAATCGAAAATAGAAAGCAGTTACCAAAACATTCAAAACACAAGCTACACCATTGCAGTTAACCAAACGATGAGCGATTTGCAGACTACAATAAAAGACAAGGATGTGATTGCTTTTTTGCCGCCTTTTGCGGGAGGGTAAAGATTTTAGATAGCAGATTTTAGAATTTAGATTTCAGATAAAAAAACTTAAATGACCTTATATGTCTTATATGGTTGTAAAGCAATAATTAATTTGTTTAAGAATTGTAGAAGTACAAAATGATAAAGAACAAACGATATATCAGACAAATGATTCTCCCGGAAATTGGAGAAACGGGTCAGCAAAAATTACTGGACGCTCGTGTCTTGGTAATTGGTGCGGGCGGTTTGGGCTGTCCGGTTCTCCAAAATCTGGCTTCTGCCGGAGTTGGCAATATAGGAATTGTGGATGGTGATGTTGTGGACGAAACCAATTTGCACAGGCAATTATTGTACACCTTAAAAGATTGTGGTAACAGCAAAGCCGAAACGGCGGAAAAGGCGATTTTGGAATTGAATCCCGAGATTAATGTTAGTATTTTTTCAGAGTTTTTTACAGCTCAAAATGCTTCAAAAATAGTGGAGGAATATCAAATAATTGTCGATTGTACAGATGCGATTGCTGTTCGTTATCTGATTAATGATGTGGCTGTCGCCAAAAGAATTCCGATGGTGTATGCTTCGATTCATAAATTTGAAGGACAGGTTTCGGTATTTAATTATAAAAATGGGCCAAGTTATCGTTGCTTATTTCCGGAACAGGAAAGTTTGAGTATTGTTCCAAATTGTGCTGAATCTGGAGTTTTGGGTGTTTTGCCAAATACTTTGGGAACATTCCAAGCCACCGAAGTGCTCAAAATAATATTAGGAATTGGAACGGTTTTATCGGGGAAATTATTGATTTATGATGCCCTGAATTTCCAAACACAAATCATTGATTTTCCCAAGAATCCAAGAATGATTGAAAAAGGAATCATAAATGGAACGCAAATTTTAAACAGAAAAAAAAGAAATGAAGATTTAACTCCCGAAGCTTTTTTTGAAAAATGCGAACAACAAGGAGTTATAGTTATTGACGTTCGAGAATTGGAAGAAACACCCGAGTTTAAGGGGGAAAATGTTGTTCGGATTCCTTTGGGACAATTGGAAGAATACAGTAAAAAACTAAATAAAAATCAGGAAATCGTTTTGTTTTGTCAAACGGGAATGCGCAGTCAAACCGCTTTGAATTATTTGGTAAAATCAGGGTTTGTAGGCGTTTTTCATTTGGGAAAAGGCATTGAATCTTTGGAAAACCAAATTCAATAGCAATAAGTCAATATCAATGACAATATCAATTTCAATAAAAAATAGCAAGTTTAAAATAAACCAAAGATTACATAGATTAAGAAGATTTTTTCTTTTAGATAATTTCAAATAAGAAATCTGCGTGAATCTGCGAAATCTGTGTGAAAAATAAATAATATGTCAACAGATAAACCAAAGAAAAGCTCCTTTATTCAGGGACAGATAACCTCCGAGTTCATTGGGAATTCAATTGCCAAGCACCAAAGTAAAACCACGATTGGCGCTCATAACATTTTTTTGGGTCAGGTTCGTGCCGACGTGATTGACGGAAAAACAGTTGCCGCAATTGAATATTCTGCCTACGAAGAAATGGCAGAGCAAACATTTTATGAAATCAGAGAATCGGCTTTCGCCAAATATGAACTTTCGTGCCTGCATATTTATCACAGTTTGGGAATGGTGAAAACAGGCGAAATTTGTTTGTTTGTATTCGTTTCTGCACCAAGACGAAAAGTGGTGTATGAAGCTTTGGAGTTTTTGGTGGAAGAAATAAAAGAAAAAACAGCCATCTTCGGAAAAGAAATTTTTGAAGACGAAAGTTATGTTTGGAAGCAGAATTCTTGATTTGATTATTACACAGAGTCACACAGAGAATTCGCAGAGATTCTCAGAGACAAAAAATTTATGCAATTAAAAGTTATGTAAAGCAACAGGCAGAATTCATGGAGGAACATTGAGGGGAAAAAATCTCTGCGAATCACTGTGCCTCCTCTGTGAATCTCTGCGAAAAAAAATAATAAATAAAGCTAACAAATGGTAGATATCACGCATAAAATTATAACACAACGTACTGCAACAGCTCAGGCAATTGTAAAAGTAGGTTCAGTAGAAACGATGAAGGCTATTTTGAACAAAACCGTTCCAAAAGGCGATGTATTGGAGGTAGCTCGAACAGCAGGTTTATTTGCGGTAAAAAATACCTCGAACTCGATTCCGGACTGTCATCCTATGCCGATTGAATTCACCGGAATTGAATATGAATTTTTGGATGATTCGGTGGTGATAAAAGTAACTGTCAAAGCAATTTACCGCACAGGCGTCGAGGTCGAAGCTATGCACGGTGCATCAATCGTTGCATTGACGATGTACGATATGCTAAAGCCTATCGATAAACAAGTTGAAATTTCGACCATAAAATTACTTCATAAAAAAGGAGGAAAATCAGATTATGGAGTGAAGGAAAATCTAGATTTATCGGTTGCAGTAATCGTTTGTTCGGATAGTGTGGCAAGTGGAAAAAAAGAAGACCGAGCCGGAAAAGTAATTTCGGAAAAAGTCAAAAAAATGGGATTGAGCGTTTCAAATTATACCGTAATTCCGGATGAAGTAAAGGATATTCAGGAAACGATAAATAAACTATGTATTGCCAATAAAGATTTGGTTATTCTCACTGGTGGAACGGGTTTGTCTAATCGTGATGTAACACCCGAAGCCATTATCCCAATGCTCGACCGACGCATTCCGGGGATAGAGGAAGCCATTCGTTCCTACGGGCAGGACCGAACACCTTATGCAATGCTTTCCCGTAGCGTGGTGGGTTTCAAAGGCGACACTTTGATTATGGCTTTGCCGGGTTCTACAGCTGGTGCGAGCGAATCGATGGATGCTGTATTTCCATCAGTATTGCATTTGTTTAAAATATTAAATGGTTTCAACCATGGAAAATAACAAAAATCCAATGCAGGACAACCACGGAAGGGCGCACAATTACCTCCGCATTTCGATTACAGAGCATTGTAATTTGAGATGTACGTATTGTATGCCGGCCGAGGGGATTGCGCTTACACCAAGGGCGCATCTCATGACTGCAGAGGAAATTGTTACCATTGCGAAGACTTTCGTAAAACTGGGAGTCACCAAAATCCGATTGACTGGAGGCGAGCCTTTGGTTCGAAAAGATGCCAAAAACATCATTGAACAATTAGGTAAATTGGGAGTTGAGCTGACCCTGACGACTAACGGAATCCTGGTTCACGAGTTTATAGATACGTTCAAAGAAGCCGGAATTACCACTCTGAATGTGAGTATCGACAGTTTGAAACAAGAAAAATTCAACGAAATTACCCGTCGTAATTATTTTGAGAAAGTAATTGAAAACATCGATTTGCTAGAAGAAAACGGTTTCAAGGTAAAATTGAATGTTGTTGTTATCAAAGGATTTAATGACAACGAAATTACTGATTTTATTGAGTTGACCAAAGAGAGAAACATTCAGATTCGGTTCATCGAGTTTATGCCTTTTGACGGCAATCGTTGGAACAAGGAAAAATTGGTAAGTTACGCCGAAATACTTTCTCAGGTTACTTATTTTTATGGAGAAGAAACGGTAAATCGCTTGCAGGATAAACCAAATGATACTTCCAAAAATCATAAAATTCAAGGTTATAAGGGTAGTTTTTCGGTAATTAGTTCGGTTACCAATCCGTTTTGTAGTACTTGTAATCGCATCCGTTTAACCGCCGATGGAAAATTGAAAAACTGTCTTTTTTCGAATAGCGAAACTTCGTTATTGGATACTTTACGCGCCGGGGAATCTATCGAACCGCTTATTTTTCAAAATATAAAATCCAAATTCGCCATGCGTGGCGGAATGGACGATGATGCTAAATTTCAAAACCCTCTTCTTTTTTCGAAAAATCGAAGTATGATTAAGATTGGGGGGTAGCGCTTTTTCCTTTGCGCCTTCGCGTCTTTGCGAGCCCAAATTCTCGCAAAGGCGCTAAGACGCAAAGAATAGAAAGGTTTATTATGAAAATAAAATGCTGATTTTTAGCCCCGATAGAGGAGGAAATCCTTGTGTGCCGGGGTTCGGCACACAAGATTGCAACGGATAGCGGGACAATGTTTCCTGAAAATGCCAATCTTTCTGCTCCAAAAACCTCATTTTCAAATCCCTGACAAAAGTCATTGTTGGCACCATATAATCGTAAATACCTTTGCAAAATGAATCCAGCAACAGAATCCAACAGAAAGGGGTACAATAATTACGGAACCCATCTCCGCGAGAAATACAACGGAAAGAAAGTTTTTAAAGTAATAGTCGATGGCAATTTTAGCTGTCCTAATCGTGACGGACTCAAAGGCTACGGCGGTTGCACTTATTGCAATGTCGATTCCTTTACGCCAGATATTTCCAGAAAAGCCCCAACGATTGAGGAGCAGTTGCTTCAGGGGATGGAGCGCGCCAAAAAATCATACAAGGCGGACCAATTCATAGTCTATTTTCAGCCGAACACCAATACTTACGCTCACGTCGATTACTTAAAAACGATTTACGACCGCGCCTTGGCTTTCAACCCCGATGAGGTTGTCGGATTTTCGGTGGGGACACGTCCTGATTGTATCGATCCCGAAAAAGTGGCTTTGCTCGAAAGCTATTGCGACCGTTTTGATGTTGACCTCGAAATGGGAATGGAATCGATGTATGACGAAACATTGCAAAAAATAAACCGTGGCTGTACACACGCCGAATTCATCAACGCTGTCGAATTACTCAAGGACAGTCCTATCGATTTGTGTGTACATACCGTTTTTGGATTCCCTTGGGAAACCCACGAAATGATGCTTAACTACATTCACGAAATCAATCGTTTTCCCCAAATAAAATTCGTGAAATTCCACCACCTGCACATCGTCGAGGGTTCGATTATGGGCGTGCATTACAAACGAAACCCGTTTCCGCTCTTCACTTTGGAACAATACACCGATTTGCTTTGCGAACTCATCCCGCTTCTTCGTCCTGACATCGTGATTCAACGCCTCTTCGGGATCTCCGATTGGGATTTACTTATTGCTCCAAATTGGGGACTCAAAAAAACAGAAATACAGCATTACATCGACTCCACAATCGAGAAAAGAGGAATTATACAAGGTTCAAAATACACTGCAAAATAAATTATATAGTCAAATCGAGCGCAGTCGAGATTTGGGCGTGCCCCCGTTGAGAAATGGGGCTAATTTAGCATGCGGTTATACAGCCCCATTCCTCAACGCGGTCGGGCTATCCATGCTACTTCGGTAGCTTATTTCTATCCCTCACGCAGCTTTCTGCAATGCAAGATATTTCGTTTTTCTAATATGGTTTTTTAATACTATTCATACATATAAAAAGTCCAATCTATTCGCTCTTTTTCTCCAATACTTCCTCAAAAAAAATTCTGTGGCTCAGGCTACGCTATTATTTTTATTATTGTCTTGAAAAAAACACTTCGCATCTTTGAACTATTTTATATGCATAAACGGGGTAAGTGTTTTCTGTTGTTAATCAGCTCAGTTTTCATTCTGGAGGAATCTCACGTTGCTAGGATTCCCCCGAAATGACAATAGTGGGCATAGGTTTTGAGTGAAATTGCTAGATTATCATTTCATTTTACTTTTTTTAAGAATAAAAATGATTTTTCGCAAATCCAAATTTGTATTAAAATATATCAAATCTTATTAAAATAAAGTCAAAAGTTATAAATAGTTGCTGTAAATCTTTAGCGTATTTCTCTTATCTGATAAAAGTCATGTTTTGTTTTCATTTTGGCTATTAAATTTACATTGTAAATAAAAGAGTGTTTTATCTTTTTTATAAAAATTTTGGCAGAATTTAATTTGAAGATGAAATTTCAATAGCAAAAACAAATACTTACTCATATGAAAACATGGTTAGACAAATGGGAACCAGAGAATGAAACTTTCTGGAAAAATACAGGCAGTAAAATTGCCTGGAAAACTTTAACGATTACAACTTTGTCATTAATATTATCCTTTGCCTCATGGTTTATGATGAGCGTGATTGCGGTAAAATTACCGGGGTTAGGTTTCCCATTTTCCAAAGACCAATTATTTTGGTTGGTGGCTATACCAGGGTTGGCAGCGGGTTTTTTACGGATTATTCACACTTTTATTTTGCCTATATTTGGAACAAGACACGTGGTGGCTGTAGCTACTTTGCTTAAACTAATTCCAGTAATCGGTATTGGGTTTGCGGTCATGGACACCAATACACCATTTTGGGTATTTGCCGTTTTGGCTTTTGCTTGTGGTTTTGGCGGTGGTGATTTCTCGTCTTTTATGCCTAGTACCAGTTTGTTTTTTCCAAAGAGACTGAAAGGAACCGCATTGGGAATCCAAGCTGGAATTGGGAACTTTGGAGTTTCCTTGGCCCAGTTTGTTACCCCACTTATTTTGAGTGTGAGTATCTACGGGGCTTCATCGGTATTTACGAGTATTGATGCACAAGAAACACAGAAAGTTTTAAAAGACTCGACAGTCGAGAAACAAAAAGAGGTTTTTGCGGCTTTGGATGCCGAAGTACAAACCAAAATTTTGGACAATGTTAAGAAACCAGTATTGGATTCGGTTTGTGAAGTAACAAGTACTAATGAAAAGGCCGAAATTTTCACAGCATTGCCATTGAAAGCGAAATCAAAAGCAATTGCCAATGCGAACCCCAAATTGGCAGCAAAAATATTAAACAACCTAAAACCTGAAAATACGGCGGTTGTCAATAAGAAAATATATATTCAATCCGCCGCATTTTGGTACACTTCTTTTCTTTTGGTTTTGGCTGCGGTTAGTTGGTTCTTTTTGAAAAGTATTCCAATGCAGGCTTCTATAAAAGAGCAAATGGATATTTTTAAAAACAAGCACACCTGGTTCTGCACGATTACTTATGTAATGACTTTTGGTACATTCGCAGGTTTGTCGGCAGCATTTCCATTGATGATAAAATATTTGTATGGCGATTTTCCAGATGCACCAGACCCATTAGTGTATGCTTTTTACGGACCGCTGATTGGTTCAGCTAGCAGAATTGCTTTTGGTTTTGTTGCCGATAAAATTGGAGGAGCTATATTGACAACTATAACCGGAATCGGAATTTTAGCGGGTGCTGTTATTTTGGTTACGCAAGGATTGGTTTCGCCTACAAGTATGGATCAATTTCCGTTATTTGTGGGAGTGATTTTGTCGATGTTCTTTTTTACAGGAGTTGGAAATGCTGGTACTTTTAGACAGTTTCCTATTATATTTTCGGAGAATCAGCGTCAAGCTGCTGGGGTAATTGGATGGACAGCTGCCATTGCTGCATTTGGACCTTTTATTTTTTCAAAACTCATAGGAAACAATATCACAGCAAATGGAACTGTGAATCAGTTTTTTGTAGGCTTGATGGTTTTCGCTATATTAGCTACTGCTATCAATTGGTGGTTTTACAACCGCAAAGGATGTGAGAAACCGAGTTAACGACTAAATTTAAGGAGTGTTGACTCTAAAAGGTAACAAAGAAGCAAGTGTTCGGAAGATTAGCAAAACAATGTTCAGCTGTTTTTTGATACTATATTGTCATTCCGATGTTGGAGGACACGAGCGGTAGCGAACTGGCGCAGCAATCTCCGTTGCTAAATCGACAAAGAATAGTGCTTTTGATTGCGGAGTTTCTTGCGGGGATGCTTCCTTCGTCAGAATGACAAGATTGAGGATTATTGGAATGTTAAAAAACGTTATCGGCAGTAGTTGAACTCCAACGAAAATATAATTTACACATATGAAAAACAAAACATACAATACCAAAGCATTGCTGATTGCTACAGCACTTTCAATATTTATGATTGTTCTGGTTTTTTTTGGTTCCAGAAAACTGCAAAATTTTGATGCAGCACTCGTGACTTATTTATTTGGGACGGTGTTTGCTTTTTTTGGAATCGTTTATCGTTATACGGTTTGGTTGCAAAGACCGCCGACTTGGATTTATTTTAAGCGCGGAATTACGTATTTGATAACCGGAAAAGTGTTTTCGCATTTTTGGTTTGCTACAAAAGAGACTGTTGAGAATATTGCTTTTCAAAAATTTATTTATCCAAGGGGAAAGTACCGTTGGGTAGCACATTTTATGATTGCGGTGGGTTGTACATCGGCATTTTTGATTACGATACCGCTTACTTTTGGTTGGATTAATTTTGCAATGGCACCGAATACAATTTCTACTTATGAAGCCTATTTTTTTGGGTTTAAAGTAATGGATTTTGACTTGGATTCCATTACTGCTTTTTTGACTTTTCACGCTTTGAACTGGTCATCGTACTTGGTTATTTTTGGGTCGCTATATTATTTGAGAAGACGTTTGACGAATCCAGGTTTGATAGCCACGCAGTCTTTTGAAGGAGATTTGTTGCCACTCATTTTGTTGATTGCCATTTCGGTTACTGGTTTGGGATTGACCTATTCATATCAGTTCATGAAAGGATTTGCGTTTGATTTCTTGGCGGTTTTGCATGCTGTTACGGTAATTATGTTTTTGATTTGGATTCCGTTCGGGAAGTTTTTTCATATTATTCAGCGTCCTGCTCAAATTGGGGCGCATATTTATAAGAAACAAGGAATGAAAATGGGAATGGCAGTTTGCCCACATACTGGCGAGGAGTTTGCTACCAAATTGCATATCCAGGATTTGAAAACTGTTACTAAAGAATTGGGTTTCGATTTTACGCATGAAGATGGAACGTCACACCTCGATTTAAGTCCGGAGGGCAAAAGATCCCGATTAGCAATGGCGCATTTGAAGGCTAGGAAAGAAGGCGGGAATTTGTTTGGGTAATATTTGCCCGGTAGAGACGTGATTTATCGCCTCTCATATTGCAGATTCAAGAGGTAGTTTAATAAATTAGACAGAAAAGGAAGATTGTGATGAAAGGACAAAATGTTCTTGTTGAAAACTGATGTTGATGGCGACCGCGTGAGGGATAGGAATAAGCTACCGAAGTAGCATGGATAGCCCGACCGCAATAGAGAATGGGCCGTGTAAGCGCAAAGTAAATTAGGCCCATATTCTATTGTGGTCACGCCCAGAAGAAGATTATTAGATTTCAGAATTTAGATTTCAGAATTTAGAAAAAGATAACAGACAACTGTAAAAAATATAAAATGGCAAAATTACCGATAGCAGAGGAGAATATAGTAAAGCATTTTGGCCCGACGCTGAATTATGCGCCAAAAGACGGATATGTAGGCAGGGATGAGCCGGATGAGGCTGTTAAAACGCATTGTTGTTTTTGTGGAATGCAATGTGGTATTCAATTGCTTGTGAAAGAAAATAAGGTGGTGGGTTTTGAACCTTGGATGGAATTTCCTTTTAATGAAGGGAGGTTGTGTCCAAAGGGGGTTCAGCGCTATTTGCAGAATAACCACCCAGACCGACTGATGTCTCCGTTGAAAAGGGTGGAAGGGCAAGGATTTGTGCCTACTTCTTGGGACGATGCGATGGACAAAACGGTTTCGGAAATTAAACGCATTCAGGAAAAATACGGAAATGATGCGTTCTCGATGCTCTCGGGAGTTTCTTTGACGAATGAGAAAAGTTATTTGGTAGGAAAATTTGCCCGCGTGGCTCTTAAAACCAAAAATTTGGATTACAATGGACGTTTGTGCATGGTGAGTGCTGGGGCGGGGAATAAGAAAGCGTTTGGATTGGATAGGGGCTCCAATAATTATTCGGATTTGGAATATGCCGAAGTAATTATTGTGGCAGGTGCCAATGTTAGCGAGACTTTTCCAACGCTGACACACTGGATTTGGAAAGCCCGTGACCGCGGTGCCAAAATTATAGTGGTTGACCCAAGGATGATTCCGCTGGCGCGAACTGCTGATATTCATTTGGACGTGCGTCCGGGAACTGACTCGGCTTTGTACGGCGCGATGCTTAAGTATTTGGTGGATAACGATATGCTCGACCATGATTTTATAGATAATCATACTTCCGGTTTTCAGGAAACTATTGATGCTGTAAAAGATTATACGCTGGAATGGGCAGAGGAAGTGACGGGAATTGATAAAAATAAAATACGTGAGGCCGCCGAATTGTGGGGCAAAGCCAAAACGAGTTTCCTGCTTCACGCACGAGGAATCGAACACCACTCAAAAGGGGTGGACAATGTTTTGGGCTGTATTAACTTGGTTTTGGCAACGGGAAGAATTGGCAGGCCATATTGTGGATATGCAACCATTACGGGACAAGGAAATGGTCAAGGCGGTAGAGAACACGGTCATAAATGTGATCAATTGCCCGGAAACAGGGATATAGAGAACCCGGAGCATCGCAAGTATATTTCGGAAGTTTGGGGAATTAACGAAAAAGATTTGCCAGGGAAAGGGTTGTCTGCTTATGAAATAATCGAGGCTATTCACCGTGGCGAAATTAAGGGGTTGATTTCGATTTGTTTTAATCCGTTGGTTTCTTTGCCAAATAGTAATTACGTTCGTGAGGCTTTGGAAAAACTGGAGTTTTATGTGTGTATTGACTTTTTTTTGAACGAAACTGCCCGTCACGCCGATATTGTACTGGCAGGTTCTTTGCAAGAGGAGGAGGAAGGTACGACGACCTCGGCAGAGGGAAGAGTAATTCGCATCCGTCAGGCGGTAACGCCTCCCGGTGACGCAAGAACAGATACTTCAATCTTTCTGGAATTGGCCAAACGTTTGGGAGTTCAAGATAAATTTACCTATGAGAATAGCGAAAGCATTTTTAACGAATTGCGTGTGGCGTCCAGAGGAGGAACTGCAGATTACTATGGAATCACTTATAAGCGAATAGAGGATAATATGGGAATGTTTTGGCCTTGTCCAAGCGAAGATCATCCGGGAACACCGAGATTATGGGAGGACAAAAAGTTTAAAACGCCTGATGAGAAAGCACATTTTAATCCCGCGCCATATAAGCTCCCGGGTGAAGTTACTGATGCTGAATATCCAGTGATTTTGACAACAGGCCGTGTGGTGTCGCAATATTTGAGCGGTACACAAACTCGCAGAATCGGTAAATTGGTTGACCAGTATCCGGAGCCGTTATTGGAAATCCATCCAAAACTCGCGCAACAATATGGAATTAAACAGAGAGAATTGATAAAGGTTTCTACCCGACGTGGAACAGGAATTTTTCCCGCGAATATAGTCGAAACCATTCGGGAGGATACGGTTTTTATACCCTATCACTGGTCTGGTAAAAAATCGGCGAATCAATTAACACCGGGAACATTGGACCCAATTTCAAAAATACCGGAGTTTAAGGTATGCGCTTGCTATTTGGAACCGCTCAGGGAAATTGCGCCACCTTCGAAAGAATCAAAAGCCTATGCTAGTGTTTAATCTATAAGGAAGAAAAAATGAATTACACCAGTTTCAATAAAAACGAGGAATTTTTTGTAGATATGCAGCGTTGCATTGGTTGTAAAGCCTGTGAAATGGCTTGTGCCGAATGCGAGACTAATGGACACGAAACCTTAATTCATGTTAATTATGTGGATAGGGCTTCGACTGTGCAAACCACTGTTCAGGTATGCATGCATTGCGACGACCCAGTATGTGCGAATGTATGTCCGGCTGATGCAATTTCCAAAGATGAAAACGGAATTGTCCATACCGCTAATACTGAAAGATGTATTGGTTGTTCCAATTGTGTAATGGCTTGTCCTTTTGGTGTGCCCAAAAAAGAGGAATCTTATGATTTGATGATGAAGTGCACGATGTGCTATGATAGAACCAGTATTGGTAAAAAACCTATGTGTGCGACAGTTTGTCCTAGTGGTGCTTTGTTTTTTGGAACAAGAACAGAAATAGAGGAGATGCGACCGAATAGTACACCTGTAAATACTTTTATATTCGGGCAAGAAATTGTCAATACTAAAGTAAATATTATGATGCCAAAAGGAAGTACTGAACTGATTATATATTAAGTATTGAGTAGGGAGAATTAAGTATTAAGATTTTAGAAAATAGAAAATAGAAGGCAGATTTAGATAGCTGAAAAACTTGAAACTTAACGCCTTTAAACCTTTAAACTTTTCACACAATAAAAATTTATGTCAAAAGAAGATAATTTAAATAAAAACTGGAAGAAAGACTTCCCAATCCTTAAACAACAGGCAACCAATGTAAGTCGTCGTGATTTTGCTAAATTCCTAACACTTGTTTCTGGCGGACTGATGGTAGGTAGTGGGCTTGTAGCCGCCAAAGCCTATTTGCTTCCTAAAGAGGAAGTAGAGGGAGAACATTTTGTGTGCAAGAAGGAAGAGGTTCCATTGGGAGGAACTCGAGCTTTTGTGATTGAAGGAAGCACAATTCCTTATATTTTGATTCATCTCGAAAATGGGGATTTCAAAGCCTATGAACAGAAATGTACGCATCTGTCGTGTTCCGTATTTTATAAACCTGGCACTGGAATCATTCATTGTCCATGTCACGAAGGGTCATTTGACGCCAAAACAGGAGATGTTCTAGGAGGTCCTCCGCCAAGAGCATTGCCAAGTTTGGAAGTTTTTTTTAAGAAAAATGACGTTTATGTTAAAGCGTCCCAGCACGAAGAGCATGAAGTTTAAAAGAATTAACCGTTAAGAAATTAAGAACATAAAGCTTACACTTAATTTTCCTTAATTTCTTAATGGTAAAAAGAAAAAAAAGGAATATTTTATTTTTAAAATAGGATGTTTTTGTATAAAACCTAATAACTATGAGTACTTTTAGAACCAGTCAAAATCAAGCGAATCCAAATAAGCTGAACAATATTCTTTCGACCTTAATATTCATATTGATTTTGAATGTCACCATACAGATTTGGTTGTTGTATGCCTCGTTGAACAATGCTTTGGATAATAATAAAGAAATTTTGATACCCGCATTTATCGCCTCTTTAATTCTGTTTTTAATTGGGTTTAGTTGGCTGTATTATTTGCCATCTGGAAATAAACCGCAAGAGAAATAGTGGTATAGAAAGCCCTTATCCATTACAATCCTAGTTTAACGACTGGGTTTTTTATTATAAATATATTGCCTGTAATCAATCCTGATAATCAACACTCGGATAGTCCCAAAATACTTTTCTTTAAGAATGAGTTTTTCGTAAATATAATTTGCGGGGCTATTCTTTTGTTACAACTGTCTTTTATTTCAAAATCGATTATATTTACCCACAAAAAAATTAACAAATGAGCATCGAAGAAATACAAACTATATGCAGGCAATTTTCAGCGGTTACAGAAGATATTAAATGGGGACATGATTTGGTTTTTTCGGTAGGAGAAAAAATGTTTTGTGTCGTTGGACTCGACCAATCGCCCGTGACAGCTTCGTTCAAAGTACGGGACGATGAGTTTGAGGAGATTTGCAATTGGCCTGGATTTAAACCAGCACCTTATGTGGCACGTTATAAATGGGTTTGGATTGAAGATACCAATAAAATGAAAAAATCAGATTGGGAAAAATACCTCCATCAATCATATGAATTAGTAAAAAATAAACTTCCGCTAAAATTGAGAAAGCAATTGGGGTTATAATCGTTGGTCAATAATGAGGAGATAAAGTTTGTAATATTTAAATAGTCAAGAAAAGATAATTATCAGGAACAGTTTGTTTTTATTTGTAACTATCTGATAATTAAGTATATTTGATATTGTCAATTTTAAAATAATATATCAATGGCGACATCAGACTTCACCACGACTTTAATAGTTGATCAAATCCCCGAAGAAGCATTTCATGCCATCACCAATGTACGCGGATGGTGGTCTGAGGAAATAGAAGGGAATACCGAGAAACTTAACGATGAATTTACGTACCATTATGAAGATGTTCATTATTGCCAAATTAAATTAATAGAAGTGATTCCGAACCAGAAAGTGGTTTGGTTTGTCAAGTACAACTATTTTAAGTTTACCAAAGACAAAAGTGAATGGACTGGAACCAAAATGAGTTTTGAAATTGCCGAAAAAGAAGGTAAAACTGAAATACGTGTAACTCATCATGGATTAGTACCGGAATTTGAGTGTTACGACATTTGCAGTAATGCCTGGACGCAATACATTCAGCAAAGTTTAAAGAACCTAATTACGACAGGTAAAGGTCAACCAAACGCTACAGGAAAGCCAACTACAGAAGACGAAAAGAAATTTAGTGAGGCAAAGTAGTTTTTGCTTTAAGGGAATTTTCAATTAGTCAAAAAAAAACATTAAGCTCATGATTCTAAAGTTTTTTGAGCTTTTTTACTATATTAATCAAAGTTTTTATCAAACTTGTGTTTTTCTGTGGCGGTTATCTAATTTGTTGCAGAAAGCATTGTTTTTTTTGAATGAGGAAGGAGTTTCTCCAACCAATGTTTTGAAAAGTTTATTAAAGTAGGACATGCTTTCAAACCCAACGGCGTATCCTACTTCTGATACATTATGATCTTTTAAAAGTAAAGTTTTGGCTTGAGAAATTCGGTATTGATTGACGAATTCAGTAAATGTCATATTCGTCTGCTTTTTGAAATAACGACAAAAAGCAGCTGTACTCAAATGTACAATGGAGGCAATGTGATTAACATTTGGATTTTTGCCGTAATTCTCATGAATGTAATTGTATACGGTTCCCATTCTGATTTTATCATTAATGAACATCTTTATTCTGGTGTCTTCGGTATTCAATTCATGAACTTCTGAAGATTCAGCCATTATATTCAGTATTTCAAAAAGTTCTAGTAAAGAATTGAAATTATTTTTGGACTGCATTTCTTTGAGTTTCGCTACCACTTGTTCTTTTGTTTTTCCATAAAAAGACAGACCTAAATAAGCTTTGTCAAAAAGAGCACGGATGTTGCCAAACTCTGCGGTAGGTATAATCAGATTGGGGAAAAAATCTTCTTTGAACTGTACCACAATTTGTTTGTATTCTGTTTGTAGTCCATAGTCAAAGTTGAGATGAGGAACATTAGAACCTATTAATACGAGGTCGCTTTCTATGAAACTTGAAATGTTTTTGCCCACATGTCGAATACCTGCAACAGCTTCTACATAAACCAATTCAAATTCAGGGTGATAATGCCAGAGAAAATAATTTCGAAAACTAGGGGTGAAAATGCGGAATGATTTTCCGGGTTGAATTGTGATTTCTTCTTTCTTTATTTTCATTGTAGCTTCATGTTAACTATTATTAAGTATAAAATTAATTAAAAATGTTAATATAGAGCGTAAATTGGTCATTTTAAAATTCATTGACTGCTGGTATTACGCTGAACTTTGCTAAACCAATTTTTAATAATGAAAAATGAAAAAAATGACAAGGAACAATGGATTGAATGAAGCACATAAAGAGATTCCAGGAAATCCATCAGTTGCAGCTAGTAGTAAAGTAAAATTAAGCGATCGCAGTAAGGGAGAAAAATTGCGTATATTAACGGAAGAAGAATGGGCTTTTTGGATTCATAATGGTTATATTGTGGTAAAAAATGCCGTACCAAGAGAGCAAGCAGAAAAATTGGCTGATTATTTATGGGAATATGAAGGAAAAAAAGCTAACGATCCAGAAACCTGGTATAAGCCTACACCTTCTATTGAAATGTCAGAACTCAACAATACTGGGATGGTAGAGATTTATAATCATCAGTATTTGTGGGATAACCGCCAATTTCCTAAAGTGCATCAGGCTTTTGCAGACATTTGGGGAAATGAAAAATTGTGGGTCACTATTGATCGTGCCAACCTTAACTTACCTATTCGCCCAGGATATGAATATAAAGGCTTTATTCATTGGGATTATGATCCGGAAACCAAACCGCAAAATGTTCAGGGAGTATTGGCATTGGCAGATCAAAATGATGAAAACATGGGCGGTTTTCAATGCGTCCCAGAACTCTTTAGAACGTATGATGCCTGGAAATTGACACAACCTGAAGATCGTGATCATTTCAAACCGGACACTACTGGTTTTGAAATGGTAAAAGTCAAAATGAATACTGGTGACTTGTTGATTTTTAATAGTTTACAGCCCCATGGTATAAGGCCTAATAACAGCGAAAATTCGGTTCGTATGGCTCAGTATATAGCTATGGTACCTGCGGATGAAGAGAATGAAGAAATGCGCCAATGGAGAATAAATACGTGGAAAAATAAGCACGTGCCTGAAGGTTATGCCTTTCCGGGAGATCCTTTGAAACGCGAAAGCAAACAGCCAATTGCAGAACTTACGGAACTTGGCGAAAAACTCCTCGGACTTAAAAAATGGTAAATGCACTAATGATAATCAAACAATCTTCTTTAATTTTCACTAAACATAACCCACTAAAAAAATGAAAAAAGCTTTAATATTAGACTTAGATAACACACTGTTCTCAACTCCGTCTATTGGGGATGAACTCTTTGCAGATCTTTATAATCTATTTGAAATCAATGGTAATGAGTTTGAAGGGGATTTGGAAGATATTAAAAATGACATCAATAGAAAACCTTTTACAGTGGTTGCCAAACAATATAATATGAGTCAGTTACTGTATGAAGAATCACTACAGTTATTAAGTAATCTTGTTTGTAATGAAACCATTGAACCATTTCCAGATTATAATGAAGTTAATAAAATAGGTTGCGACAAATTTTTGGTTACTTCTGGTTTTCCAAAATTGCAAAGTAGTAAAGTGAAACTGCTTGGGATAGAAAACGACTTCAAAGAAATATATATTGTGGATACTGTAATGACGAATGATACCAAGAAAAAAGTATTCGAAAGCATTCTGCATGATTTTAATTATGATGCCTCTGAAGTATTGGTAATTGGCGATGATCTTGAATCGGAAATAACAGCTGCCGAAGAACTTGGAATTGATGCTATAGTTTATGATAAATTAAACACATATAAAAATTACATTGCAACACCTAAAATTTCAGATTTCAGTCAACTTCAAAATTATTTATAACTCAATACAGGTTTTGTAAAAGTTAATAAAGGGCTATTGTTTTGCTAATCGTTATTTTATAGTAAATTAAAACTAAAAAGTCCCTCAACATTCAGATGTTGAAGGACTTTTAAAATTTAGTTTAAAACCGTTCGTTATTTAATATCTTTTGATTGAAACTTAACAAATCCGCCACAATTGCCATTGCGGTCAATAGATTGTTGAACGATGAGATTCCCAATATCAATCATATTATTGAGTTCATACAAATCGGTGCAGGGAAGATGATTTTGAATCTTTTCGTCGATTTCGACTTGTAGGTTTTTGAGGGTTTCTTGGGCTTTCAGTAAATCCGAATCAAATCGAACAATTCCAGCATTCTGACGCATCAGTAATTGTAGCTTAGCTTTGGTTTGGGCAATGTATTCGGGGTCAATTTTTGTTTTGTTTTGGAAAGGCCAAGTTGGAATTGTGTCAATATTTTTTGTTTCCACAAAAGGCTTTTCGACTAAATAATGATAAATTTTATCAGAATAGACTAACGCTTCCAGCAAAGAATTTGAAGCTAGTCTGTTAGCACCGTGCAGGCCTGTTCTAGAACATTCGCCGCAGGCAAATAAATTTTCAATTGATGTTTTTCCATTAATGTCAACCACTATTCCGCCACACAGATAGTGTTGAGCAGGAACAACAGGAATCCAGTCTTTTTCAAGGTCAATTCCAATATTTTTACAATGTTTGTAAATCATCGGAAAATGGTTTTTGAATCCTTCCATGTCCAAATGCGTACAATCTAAAAAAACACATTCGTCCCCGGATTTTTTTAGTTCCAAATCAATGCTTTGCGAAACGATGTCTCTAGATGCTAAATCGCCTCTGGAATCATAATTGAGCATGAAAAAATCACCTTTTTTAGTTCTCAAACGAGCTCCAAAACCGCGAACCGCCTCAGATATTAAAAATTTTGAACCACTACTTTTGTCAAACAAAGCCGTTGGGTGAAACTGGATAAATTCCATGTCCTCAATTTTAGCATTGGCACGATATGCCATCGCAATTCCGTCACCGGTTGCAATGATTGGGTTGGTGGTGTGTCCGTATAAATGCCCGATACCGCCAGTTGCCAGCAAAGTGAAATCTGACTGATAGGTGATTATCTCGTTTGTCTTTTCGTCGAGGGCGTAAGCGCCTATGCATCGATTGTCATTTGTGATCAATTCCAATGCAAAGTGATGATCCAGAACGGTAATATTTTCTTTTTGTCTTACCTGTTCCAAAATGGCGCGTTGGATTTCATGACCGGTTTGGTCTTTATGATGTACCACTCTGTTTTCGGAATGGCCTCCTTCTTTGCCTAAATCAAAAGTTCCTTTGGCGTTTTTGTCAAATTGAGCCCCCCATTCGATAAGTTCCTTCAGACGTTTAGGCCCTTCGGTAACAACCATTTTGACAACCGTTTCATCACAAAGGCCATCTCCACAAATCAAGGTGTCCTCAATGTGTTTTTGATATGAATCCTCCGTTTTATCGGTCACAATGGCAATACCGCCTTGTGCGTATTTGGTGTTGGATTCGTCTGCAGTTGCTTTTGTAATTATGGTAATGGTTCTCTTGGGAAAACGATTGGCCATTTTGAGCGCAAATGTGAGTCCTGCTACTCCGGAACCTATAACTAAATAATTGGATTTGATCATTATTAAGATAATTCGAGCATGCGTTCGATAGGAATTAGTGCTTTTTCTCTGATGTCGTCCGGAACATCAATTTCAGGTGTTTCATTTAGTAGACAGTCGTACACTTTTTGAAGTGTGTTCATTTTCATGTATCCACATTCACTGCAAGCACAGGTGTTGTCCTCGTTTGAAGGTGCCGGAATAAGTATTTTATTAGGTACTTCTTGTCTCATTTTATGTAAAATACCAGCTTCGGTAGCGACAATAAATTTGTTGCTTGGATTGGTTTTAACATAATTAATCATTCCAGCTGTCGAACCAATGTAGTTGGCTGTTTTTAGGATATGTGTTTCCGATTCTGGGTGTGCGATGATTTCGGCATCGGGATTTTGTTTGTACAAAGCCACAAGTTTATCTAGCGAAAATGCTTCGTGAACCACACAGGAACCATCCCAAAGCAGCATTTTTCTACCTGTTTTCTCCATAACATATTTTCCTAAATTTTTATCCGGGGCAAAAATGATAGGTTTGTCCAATGGAATGGATTCTACAATTTTTACTGCATTGGATGAAGTAACCACAATGTCTGTCAGTGCTTTAACTTCGGCAGAACAGTTTACGTATGTAATTACGATATGATCGGGGTGTGCTGCTGTGAATTCTTTGAATGTATCTGCAGGACAAGACTCGGCTAGTGAGCAGCCAGCTTTCAAATCTGGCAGGATTACTTTTTTGGTAGGGTTTAATATTTTGGCAGTTTCGGCCATAAAATGAACTCCCGCGAAAAGGATAATATCGGCATCAACTTTCATTGCTTCCTGGGATAATCCCAAGCTGTCTCCTACATAATCTGCCACATCTTGTATATCGGCTTCTTGATAATAATGCGCTAAGATTACCGCATTTTTCTCTTTTTTTAATTCCAATATACGTTCTTTAAGACTTTTCATTTTTTAAAAACTTTAATAATGTTTTTTAATTGAAGATTAATTCTATGCAAATATAAGGCAAAACTTTGAAGATGTATGTTTCTGTAACCTTTCTAAAACTCTCAAAAAGGAAGTTTTTGTTAAAAAAATGAATTTTCCGGTTTTTGCAACCTGCAAATTTAATGGAATCTGTTTCGTTCTAATATGATATTTATCAGGTTTTAAGCGGATATGTATGGTGATATTTGCAAAAAAGTTTTTAAACCAAAAAATACATTTATGACCTCTAAAAAACAACTACATAATTTCCATATTCCGGTGATGGGATTAGGCTATACTATTGATAGTCCGATTCGTGTGGCGCAGTATGGAATCACATCCGTTGTTTCTATTATTGACGACGATTTGATGGAGAGAATGAACGCTTTTTACAGTGAAAAATTCAAAATTCCGTATAAGGAAATCACCGAAAAAATTCACGATTATCGTGCAGAAAGAGTGACTTCCTATCTGAACTTGATGGATACCATTGTAAAGGACAAATTTGAAAAGTTTAAGGTAGAATTGACAGAAAGCAAACAGGCATTGGAAAACTACATAGCTATGTTGCCTAATAAATCTGAAATTAAAGAAGGTTTGCAAAATCTTGTTGATGAAGGAATTGCTTTCAAGGATACCATCAAAAAATACATTGAAGAACATCTTTCTCCAGGAGAAATCGATGTGAATATCATGACGAAAGTCGATAAGGATAATTTCAACAAAGACGAACAATTGCCTGTTGAGTTCAATGATGCACATGCTTCACTTCGTGGTTTTGCGAACAGTAATTTGTCTTCATCTGTAGTGCTTTCAGCGGGTATGAACCCGAGATTGTATGCTTATTTTGAAAACTTCCCTGTTTTTTATCCAGATGCCAATAATAAACTGCTAAAGAAAATTATTCTGAAAGTGAGTGATTTTCGTTCGGCGATGATTCAAGGGAATTTCCTTGCCAAAAAAGGGCTTTGGGTTTCTGAATACAGAATAGAATCTGGACTTAACTGCGGAGGACACGCTTTTGCTACCGATGGGTATCTGTTGGGGCCAATTTTGGAGGAATTCAAACAGAAGAAAGAGCAATTAATCCAATCGGCGCATGAGTTGATGGTAAAAGCTTTGGAAATTAAAGGATTGCCAGTTCCAGAAAAGCCATTTGAATTGAAAATAACCGTTCAAGGTGGTGTTGGTACAGCTGAAGAACACGACTTTTTGTTGGAACACTATCAAGTGGATTCTGTGGGTTGGGGATCACCATTTTTATTGGTTCCCGAAGCAACTTCTGTTGATGTCGAAACTAGAAAATTATTGGAAAGAGCCAAAGAAGACGATTTTTATCTAAGTCCACTTTCGCCTCTAGGAATTCCTTTTAATGCTGTAAAAGGAACTACAAATGAATACTACAGAAACAAACGTATCCAAGAAGATAAAGCGGGAAGTTCCTGTCCAAAAAAATACTTGGCTTTGAGTAAAGAATACGGACCAAAAGGAATGTGCCCAGCTTCTAAAAGCTATCAGGATTTAAAATTGGAAGAATTGAATGCACAAAAGGATTCATTGACCAATGAAGCTTTTGAGAGAAGAAAAAATGTTATAACCGAAAAGGCTTGTCTTTGTGTTGGTTTGGCAAATGCTTCTTATCTTGAAAATGATATAAAAATAAAAGGACAGCCTCAGGGTGTGGTTATTTGTCCTGGTCCAAACTTAGCTTATTTTGATAAGGAAGTTTCGCTTTTGGATATGGTAAAACACATTTATGGAAATGGTTCGGTACTTGGTGAAAAAGAACGTCCGAATGTGATTATCAATGAGCTGAAAATGTATATGGATTATCTGAAAAAAGAAATCAATGAATTTTCGGAGCAAATCACGGCAGCACAGGCTAAAAAATTAAAGGCTTTCAAAAGTAATTTGAATGAAGGTATTGAATATTATCAATCATTAATTGCAAATAACGATTGGTTTGAGAAAGGAAAACAAAACATCGAAAAGCAATTGAAACAGTATAAAGATGAACTCTTTGAACTTTGCATCCCAGAATTAGTGGGCGTAGCAGTTTAGTTAATAGTAGTTTTTATAATGAAAATAGGCTTGATGAAAATCAAGCCTATTTTTTTATATGTGTGTGAAAATGATTCGAATCTATTTTGGTAATTTCTATTCAAGTTAATACCTCAAAAAAGTGTCTCCAGGCTTAATACCCATTGCCAATTCTTCAAGATTAGTATTTTCGAGCATAAAGGCCAATTCCGTTCGGATGGATTTAAACTTTTCGTGCATCGGGCAGGGATGATCATCAGAACAATTGGAGAGACCTAAACCGCAGCCTGTAAAAACGCGATCGCCTTCAAGCGCATTTACAATTTGGGCGAGTTTAACTTCTCGCATCGTTTCTCTTGCGATTTCAAAACCGCCGCCAACACCTTTTACAGAATTGATAATATTGCCTTTTGACAGGATTTGAAGGATTTTTGCCGTAAAAGCTTCAGGAGAATCAATTTTTTTGGCAATGTCTTTGAGTCCGACTCTTTTATTCTGAAAAGACTCTGACGCTATAAAAATCGTGGCTCTAATGCCGTATTCGCAAGTTTTAGAAAACATAATCGGTTTTTTACAAATTTAAGAAATAAGTTTAATTTTTAATAATTACTTTAAAAATATCAGTTGTTTTTTAATAAAATTTTTCATTAGGTGAGGCTTTTTTCTAAATATAACTCTCATAAAGGCGCTAAGCCGCAAAGTTCTGATCCTTCTCTTTGTGTGTAGCGAGGAAAAACGAGTGTTTTAAGGACAAAAAATTAAAGTCCACCGAAACGAACAAAAGATCCCAAAATAAGCATCGCAACCCCAATTATGGTAACCGAAAGAATATGAAAAGTCATTTCGGGAAATTTACCGGGATTCGTTTTCAGTTTTGGCAATATGCGAAATTGAGCACTCAAGGCAAAAAGAACAGTCAATAACAACAATAGTAATTTTGTCGAAACCACTTTTTCAATAGGAGTGGCAAAATGAAACCAATATTCTATGCTTACACCATATTTATAAGCCATCATAATTCCAGTGACAACAAGCAAAAACAATGCCGTCATTCCTACGGGTTCGTACTTTCTTTCATAATCTAGGATTATATTTTGATTTTTCTCTCGGAGTGCCTGTGGCAAATGGCCAAAGACCAACAATAGATGGCCTCCAACCCAAATGGCAGCACACAAAAGATGAATGATTAGTAATAAATGATGGTTCATGTTTTTTTTAGTTTAAGAAGATGGTTGAATTTTTGAAACATATAAGTCATATAAGTTTTTTTGTTGAATTAGAATAAAAGTTAAATCGAAGATTATTTAAGTGATTCAAAGATTTAAAGCAATTCAACTTATATTTCCTTATATGCCTTATATGGTTAAAAATCGTCACGCTCATCTAACTTATATTCGCTTTAGCTTTTATTCTAAAAAACAAACTTATATTTTCTTATATGCCTTATATGGTTAAAAATTTAGCACTGTTTATTTTAGATTGAAAAACACCAATCGTCAGCATCAAAAGTCCCACCGGCAAAAAGATACTTGACAAAAATAAATTTAGATAATAATTCGGCACAGAACCTTTGTCCAGGAACAGCCAAATACCTTGGAGAAACAAAAGGATTTCGGTAGTTACAAATCCTACCAAAAAAAGAATGGTTCCCCATTTTTGAATCACTTTTTTTGAATTTAAAAAATTATTTTGAAACGCCAGTCCAAACAAAAAGCCAGTGATAATACCCAACATAGTCAGGTGGATGTATCCAATGACGAAATTTCGGATCTGATGGGAAACTTGCGCCAATTCCGGAACCAAAACAACCAACTGAATAATGATTTTTAAAGCTAATGAAAACATGGCAAATCCGTAAGTGGTTTTTTCCAATGTAGAAAGTGTAGAAAAGAACGTCTTTAATTGTGGTTTAATTAGTTGAACAAAAAGCAATGCCGATACGAATTGCAATACAACTCCAACCGCATTTATCCAATAAAAAATGGAGTTTGATAAATACCAACTCACAGGCAAGGCTAAGGTTAATACCGTTGCGATTACAAACATATTATAGACAATACCAAATTTTTTTTCGTCCATTGTGATTTTTGATTGTTTAAAAAACAAGGCCAAAACCGCAAACAAAAACCACCCATTAAACTGAAAATGAAGGAAAAACTGAATCGCAATTTGGTAAAAAGCGCTTGCTTTTCCTAACAATCCCACTGCCGGACCCAGGCACCAAACGCCCAATGTGGAGAAAACCATAAAAAACAAAGCAGTTTTAAGCATCCTGTTTTCGTGGAAAGTGGCGGGTTTAGCGTCTTTCCAAATCAGACGGCAAAAATAATAACTGCAAAAAATATGCAAAGTCGAAAACAATATTGATACAAAGGCATATCCTTGTGCGGGAAAATCAATCATCATGCCTAATACCGCGATTTCTGTAACCCAAAATAATCGGTTATAAACGGGTTTTTCTTGTTCCTTTTTTGGGATAAAAGAGTAAAATATCAAGCAATATAGCATTAAAAAAACCCACCCCAGCATGGCGACATGAGAATGGCCATGCATCAAAAACTGAAAATTGACTCCCTCGATGGGTGAGACATACATCCACCGAAGCAATAATCCCATTAGCGAAGCAATAAAAAAATTGGCAAAACATACCAGAATCCAGCTTTTTCTCATAAGTGTCTTATTGTAAACGTTGGTTTTTTTAACCACATAGAAACATAGAATTTATAGTTTTAAAAAAAAAGAGTTTGATAGTCGTTTCACTTTTCACATAGTAATCTTGTGTGAAAAATAATATTATTTCTATTCGATCTTTACAGGTTAGATATAAAATCTATGTTTCTATATGTGGTTAAATTTTTTATTCAAACAGAATTATTCCCAATTCGTTTTATTATTATCCTCTAAAATGCACTTTGATTTTATCGGTTGATAGGTTTTCATTTTCAATGTTTTTCAAAGAATATCCCAATTTTTCTATAGTTGTGGCATCATTCATAAAATGTTGAATATAATAATTTCCTGCATAACCTGTTTTTTCCAGATAGGAAATCATTTCCTGAATATCATTTTTATTTAATAATTCAGAATGTACCGTTGTGCGGACTTCAAACGGAATAGTTCTTTGAAGTAATAAATGTAATGACTTTTCGAATGAATTGAAAAGTTGAGACTTTGTTATTTTTTCAAAATTTGAAGGCATAGCTTTGAAATCGATTGCAACATAATCGATGAGTTTTTTTGCTATGAGTTCTTCTAGTATTTTGGGCTGGGATCCATTTGTGTCTATTTTGACCAAAAAGCCCATTTTTTTGACTTCTTCAATAAATAAAATACTTTTTTTATGCATTAAGCATTCGCCACCACTAAAAACGACAGCATCCAATAGACCTTTCCTGCTTTTCAGGAATTGAAGCGCATTTTCAAATTTGATGATTCCCTTGCCAAAAACAATTTCGGGATTGTAACAGTAAAGACACCGCATATTACAGCCTGCAAACCAAAGGATGCAAGCTGATTTATGCGGATAGTCTAATAATGTAAAAGGAGTTATGTTGTAAATTGGTTTAGCAACACTTTCCTTCAGTAAAATGAGTTCGTTGTTTGTGTTCACCTTTCTTTCCTATATTAAAACTTTCTACGGGTCTGTGATAGCCCATTACTCGTGTGTACACCAAACACTTGGTGCGTAATTCTTGATTTTGCTCTAAAATTTGCTTGGTTGTTAATTTCATATTTTAAGGGTTTAAAGTTTAAGAATTGTATGAAGTTTAACCGCAAGGTTCGCAAAGGAAACGCAAAGTTCACAAAGCTTAGCGTCCTAAGCGTAATTCTTTGCGAACCTTGCGGTTAAGTTTTTATAATTCAATAAATTTTGCTTTTTCTTCAATGATGATTTCATCACATTTTGGACAATATTCATGTTCTCCATTCAAATAACCGTGCAACGGGCATACGCTGAATACAGGCGTTACGGTAATGTAAGGCAATCTGAAATTGGTGATCACTTTTTTCACAAACTGTTTGCAGGCTTCCGATGAACTTATTTTTTCACTCATATAAAGGTGAAGTACCGTTCCACCGGTGTATTTGCATTGCAATTGATCTTGAAGCAGCAAAGCTTCAAAAGGGTCTTGCGTATAATCGACAGGGATTTGTGAACTGTTTGTGTAATAGATGTTGTCTTCTTGTCCCGCTTGAATAATATCGTCAAAACGTTTTTTGTCTTCTTTGGCAAAACGATAAGTTGTCCCTTCGGCCGGTGTGGCTTCCAGGTTATATAGATTTCCTGTTTCTTCTTGAAATTCTTTCATTCGGTTGCGAATATGATCCAGAATTTCAGAAGCTAATTCAATACCACTATCAGTGGTTATTGTGTCTTGGTTATCGGTAAAATTTTCAATCATTTCATTCATTCCGTTCACACCGATAGTCGAAAAGTGGTTTCTGAAATGTTGTAGATAGCGTTTAGTGTACGGATACAATCCTCTGTCATACATTTCCTGAATAAAAACTCTTTTTTTCTCCAAAGTTGATTTAGAAATGTATAAAAGACGATCCAGTTCAGTATATAATTTTTCTTTATTTCCTTTATTCAAATAGCCTAAACGTGCCATATTTATGGTTACAACTCCGATACTTCCTGTCATTTCGGCACTTCCGAAGAGACCATTTCCACGTTTTAGCAATTCACGTAAATCCAGTTGCAAACGACAGCACATACTGCGAACTGCATTGGGTTTGTAAGCTTCTTCATTTTCAATCTTATTGCCATTTTCATCTAGAACATATTGACTTCCGATGAAATTTTGGAAATAAGAAGAACCAATTTTGGCGGTGTTTTCAAAAAGCAAATCAGTGTTTTCGCCGTCCCAGTCAAATGCTTCGGTAATATTCACCGTTGGAATAGGGAAGGTAAAGGGTTGTCCGTTGGCATCACCTTCGGTCATAACTGTATAATAGGCTTTATTGATGAGATTCATTTCTTTTTGGAAATGCTCATAACGCAAGTCGGTTACTTTGGATACACCTCTTTCTTTTGCTCTTTCCAGTAAGTCTTTGTTTTTGTTACCTTCAAAGAAATGATAATCGTTTTTGGTCGGAATCTGTGTCTTTAAATCATCCGGTACAATCCAGTCCAGAGTGATATTGGTAAATGGTGATTGTCCCCATCTTGCAGGAACATTCAGATTGTAAACAAAACTTCTTACCGCTTTTAATACATCTTCAAAATTTAAATTATCCTTGAAAACATAAGGAGCCAAATACGTATCAAAAGAGCTGAAAGCCTGCGCTCCTGCCCATTCGCTTTGCAAAATCCCTAGGAAATTGGCCATTTGTCCCAAAGCTTCCCTAAAGTGCGATGGAGGTCTGCTTTCCACGCGGCCTCTCACACCGTTGAAACCTTCGTTAAGCAACACTCGTAAACTCCAACCTGCACAATAACCAGTAAGGCAATCCAAATCATGAATGTGAATATCACCATTGCGATGCGCGTAACCTTCTTCTTTGGTATAAATTTTATCAAGCCAGTAGTTGGCAATGATTTTTCCTGCCACATTATTTACCAGTCCAGCATTAGAATAGGAAGTATTGGCATTAGCATTGATGCGCCAATCGGTTTGACCTATATATTCCTCAATAGTCTGGGTGCTGTCCACATAAGTAGTGTCATCGTTGAGCCCTTCAATATGTTCGCGCTGTAATTTTCGGGTGTGTCGAAACAGCATGAAAGAACGCATTACATCAAAGTATTCTTTTTCATACAGTTTCTTTTCAATCATGTCCTGAATATCCTCAACAGACCATACTTCTTCATTTTCCAGTTGAATGATAATGCTTTCAAAAACACTTTCATCAACAACTACCGAAACGCTTTTGAAACTTTTTTCAATAGCATCTTTGATTTTATAACTTTCAAAGGGTTTGTATTTCCCATTTCTTTTAATGACATAATTTCCCATAGTTGTTGATGTTTTAGTGTTTTACAATTTTTTTATGATTGAGACGAAAATTCTTTTTCGAGCTTGGCTGCTTTTGGAAATAAAATATTGTTTTCCAAATGAATGTGTTTGTGCAAATCCTCATCAAATTCCTGAAGCATTGCAAATGTTACTTTATAGGTGTTGCAGGCATCGGCCGGCGGTGTGTAATTGTTACTTAAAGTGGCTATTTTTCTAAAACGCTCTCCCTCAGCATCGTGTTCATGCATCATCATGGCAATTGGGTTTTCCACGGTTCCAAAATGAGGCTGTTCAATTAATTCGTCCTTAATAGTGGCGTTAACCATTTTTTTGACAAAAGGAAACAAAATCAATTCCTCTTTCTTCATGTGTTGTGCCAATTCTCCTGCACAACCCTTAAAGAGTTCGTTTATTTCTATCAACTCCGGATGATTGGCTCCGTGCACTCTGCTTAATTTGTCCAAAAACTGAAGCAGCGTTGGTGTTTTGTCTGCCACATATCGGTGATGTGTTTTCTCTATATAATCTGCCAATAAATCAATCGGCCAGGAATTAAAATCAATTCCAGAATCACTTTTTGTCGATAAAACAGTTTCAATTTCCTGTAATAATTCACTCGGTGAAATGGTCTTTTTTTCGCAAACTTCCTCTAATGTTCTGTTTCCTTTGCAGCAAAAATCAATTCCGTATTTTGAAAATAATGCTGCTGTTCTAAAATCTTTTGCTACGTATTCACCTATTGTGATTTTTTCTAAAGTTTCCATACTGTTGTTTTTTATAATTAAAATTTAGAACACAAAAATAGGTACTATTTTAATAAAAGACAAACTTATCCTTAATTAAATATATTATTTTTTTGTTAATGTAAATACTTGAATAAGA